>CALWDV010000039.1 GCA_944376785.1 uncultured Clostridia bacterium
GTGTTCCAACTGGAACAACACAATTTGAAAAACGTGGCATTGCAACAATGTTACCTTGTTGGAACAGTGAAAAATGTATTCAATGCAATATGTGTGCATTTGTTTGCCCACATGCTGCAATAAGACCACATTTAATTGATGAGAAAGAATTGAAAAATGCTCCTGAAACATTAAAAACAATTAATGCAACAGCCGAAAATGGTAAAAAATTTGTTATGCAACTAAGCCCATTAGATTGCACTGGCTGTGGTGTTTGTGCTAGTGTTTGCCCAACGAAAGAAAAAGCTTTAACAATGGTTGATGTTAGCAACATTTTTGAAACTGAAAAACAAAATTATAACTATTTACAAACTATTCCAACTGTTAAAAGTAATTTATTTAAAAACAACACAGTTAAGGGTGTTGGTTTTGATAAACCATATTTCGAATTCAGTGGCGCTTGTGCAGGATGTGGCGAAACTCCTTATATTAAAGTTATTTCCCAGTTATTTGGCGACCATATGGTTGTTGCAAACGCAACAGGATGTTCAAGCATTTATGGTGGCAGTGCTCCAACCTGCCCTTACACATTTGATGAAAATGGCGGACCTGCATGGGGAAATAGTTTGTTTGAAGACAATGCTGAATTTGGATATGGCATAAAACTAGGTTTAAAAATTAAACAGGCACAATTAAAAAAATTATTAGAAGAAGTTAAAAACAACAAATTTTCAAATAAATTAAAAAATTTAGTTACTGAATATTTTGAAAAAAGCACAGCACAAGAGCAACGTGAATTTAGAACTAAAATTATTGAAAACTTACAACTTGAAAAACAAGTTAATGAAAACCTTGTTAAACAAATTTTAAATTTACAAGATGCTTTCATTAACCAAAGTTTATGGATTATTGGTGGTGATGGCTGGGCTTATGATATTGGTTATGGTGGTTTAGATCATATTCTTGCCAGTGGCGAAAATGTTAACATTTTAGTTTTAGACACAGAAGTTTATTCTAACACTGGTGGTCAGGCAAGTAAGGCAACTCCAACAGGTGCAGTTGCAAAATTTGCTAGTGGTGGAAAACAACGCCCTAAAAAAGATTTGGGTTTAATTGCTACTGTTTATAAAGATGTTTATGTTGCAAAAGTTAGCATGGGTGCTGATATGAACCAATTTTTAAAAGCTGTTAGAGAAGCTGAAGCTTATGATGGAGTTAGTTTAATTATTGCATATGCACCTTGCATCAATCACGGAATTAATATGAGTGACAGCCAATTAGAAATGAAAAAAGCCGTTGAATGTGGTTATTGGAACTTATGGAGATATAACCCAGAACTAAGAAAAGAAGGTAAAAATCCTTATATTATTGATAGCGGTGACCCTACAAAAGATTATTTTGAATTTTTAAATGGCGAAAGCAGATATTTTTCATTAATGAAGAAAAATCCTGAAATTGCTTCAAATTTATTTGAAAAAGCAAAAGAACAAGCAAAAGAAAACAGAGAAACAATTAAAAAACTTAGTGAAGAAAAATAAAAGTTATAATAACAAAAAAATCGCTTTATAAAGCGATTTTTTTGTTATTTAATTATTATGCAATTTAAACATAAAAATATTTTTATGTGATTTGACTTAGAAATTTAATAATGCTAAACTAAAAAAAGAAAATTAACGGAGGATGAATATGAAAGTTACAGTTATTGCCTCAACAAAACAAAATTATGTTGCATCAAAAGAAGAATTAGAAAATTTTGGTGGACATGCTGCCGGTGTTTGTTATATGCCTGAAAATTTTGAAGCATTAATGAACGAAGATAAAGCAAAAACCGATAGAAGAATTAACCAAACAAAACAAAGTGGACACCACAGTGTTTACGACCACGAATTTATAAGCTTACAACTTGAAGACATTCCAAAAGCACTAGCAATGGTTTTAAACAATGAAAAAATGTACACCACAAGTGAAAAATCTGCCAGATACACTAAAATGGTGTTAAAGGAAGATGAACAAATTTTATTTGACAAATGGTTAAAAATTTTTGAAGATTTGTTTAGAAATGAATATGCTGAAAAATACCCACAATTTTTTACCGATAAAAAACTTGAAAAGTTAGCACAAGAAAACGCAAGATATTTAATTTCAGTTTTTACACCAACATCAATGATTTACACTTGTTCATATCGTCAATTAAATAACATTTATAGTTTCTTACAACAAGAAATTAACAGAGAAAATCAAAATGAATTTTATAAAAAATTAAAACCTGCAATGCAAAGTTTTTGTGAAGCAATAAAAATTAATACTCCTTATTTTGATGAATTTTTAGCAAGAAATGAAAAACAACGAAAGTTTTCATTAGTTCCACAAAAAAATGTTGACTCATTAGTTGAATATTTTGGTGATATTTATTTAACAAAATATAAAGGTTCTTTTGCAGAACTTGCACAAGCACAACGTCACAGAACTTTAAGTTATAATTTTAGTTTACTTGATAATAATGAATTTTTTATTCCTCCAATTTTAAAAGATAAACCTGAACTTGTTGATGAATGGATTAAAGATTGTAATAAACAAGCCAAAGTTTTTCCACAAGGAATGCTTATTAACATTGCTGAAATGGGAACATTAGATAACTTTATTTTAAAAATGAAAGAAAGAAAATGCACTTTTGCTCAACTTGAAATAAACAATCAAACAGATGCCACATTAAAAAAATATTTAGAACAACTAAAAGCAACAAATCATCCACGTGCAAGTGAACTTGAAAAATACACACATGGTTCTCGTTGCACATTCCCTGACTATAATTGCCCTGCACCATGTGGCATTAAAGAAGGAATTAACGGAACAAGAAAATTTTAATTTTTTTAGTATAATATTTTTAAATTTACAAAAGATAATTATGTAAAGAGGTTAAATGATTCCCGTTTAATCATTAACAACCACTTTACTATAATAAAAAGAAGAAGTTTAAATGGTACTTATGATTTAAACTTCTTCTTTTTTATTTAAATTTTCAAAAAAATTTTCCAACATTAAAACAACATTGTCTAAATTTTTTTCTTTAACAATTTCTGTTTTTAACTGTGTGGAATTTCTATACCCTTTTAAATACCACAAAATATGCTTTCGCATATGTTTAACAACAAAAACTTCTGGATAATATTGCCTTAAAATATTAATGTGTTGTTTAATATCGTTTAATTTATTATCCAATACATTTTTATTTAATAATTCACTAAAAATTTCTGGTCTGCCAAGTGCTCCCCTGCCAACCATTACAGCATCAACACCTGTTGCTAACATTTTTTTGTATGAATTTATGTCAACAACATCTCCGTTTCCAATAACAGGAATTTTAACTGCATTTTTAACTTGTTTAATTAAATTTAAATCAGCAAAACCACTGTAAAATTGTTCACGTGTTCTTGCATGAATTGTTATGGCACTTGCACCAGCTTTTTCACACATTTTTGCAAATTCAACTGCATTAATATTATCATTCCAACCAGCTCTAAATTTAACTGTTACAGGTTTAGTTGTTGCTTTAACACATTCGGAAATAATATTAAAAGCCAAATCAACATTTCTCATTAAGGCACTACCCTCGCCATTTTTAACAATTTTAGGTGCTGGACAGCCCATATTAATGTCGATTATATCAAACTTGCTTAAATATTTGCTTTTTACAATTTGAGCCATAATTTTAGGGTCTGAACCAAAAATTTGAGCAACTTTTATGCTTTCATTATTTGCAGTTATTAACAAATCTTCTGTTTTTTTATTTTTATATTTTAATGCCTTTGCACTAACCATTTCACAAACAGCATAATCGGCACCATAATTAATTGCCAAACTTCTAAAACCAACATCTGTAACACCAGCCATTGGAGCCAATATTAAATTGTTTTTTAATTCTATATTACCAATTTTCATAATTTTATTTTATATTAATATTCTTTACTTGTAAATTAATTTTTATAAAAGCAAAAACTTAGATAATACGTGTTCATATTAGCAACAGTTAATATAAATTATTGAACATATGCACAAGTAATATTATTTAAATTAATAAAAAAGTTCCGTTTAAAACGGAACTTAAAAATGTTTATTTTAGTTAAAGTATTAAGTTAATATTATTTATTAACTGCTTCTTTAATTGCTTTACTTGGTTTGTAAGCAACTGCACGGCAAGCAGGAACCTTAATAACTTCTTTTGTTCTTGGGTTGATGCTTTCTCTTGCTGCTCTGGTTTTAACAACAAATTTACCAAAACCAGCCAAAGCAACTTCGTTGCCTTTTGCTAAATCAGCAACAACTGTATTTAACATTTCATCAACAACGGTTGTAACTTCCTTTTGAGTTAAACCAGTTTTGTCTGCAACAACTTTTACTAAATCAATTTTATTCATAAACATTTTCTCCTTTATGTTTTCTATGGTAATTATAGCATAATTAAAGGAATATGCAAAACATTTTTAAACATTTTTATATTTTAAAATTGACTTTATTTCGCAGTTTTTTAATAGTTTTAATATTTTAGCTTACAACACTTTTTAAAGTTTTGCCAGGTTTGAAACTTGGAACAGAACATGCAGGTAATAAATGAATTTTTTTAGTTTGGGGGTTAAAACTTCTTCTAGCCAAACGTTGTTTAACTTCAAACTTACCAAATCCAACCAAGTTAATGTTGTCACCATTTTTTAATGTATTTTGAATTATTTGAGTTATTGCATTTAAACAATTATTACAATCTTTTTGTGATAGTTTTGATTTTTTTGAAATTTCTTTAACAAATTCTAATTTATTCATAAATTTTCTCCTTTTTGTTAATTATTAACCTAAATAAGAAAATTTATACAATCACTTTGTTTTAACAATATTTCTTCTTTTAAAAACTTTTAATTCGTTATTATTAAAGCTTTTAAATAAAAATATTAATATAATATAGCAAATAAGCCCAACCCCACCAGCAATAATTGAATAAACCCAAACATTTAATGAAATTAATGATAAACGTAGTAAATACATAACAACACCACTAATTATGGCACTTGCAGTTGGTGAAACCAAAATTTTAGTTAAATTAAATTTTAATGCAACATATTTTTTTATGTAATATAAATCAATTAAAGTTGCAATGCTTAAAAATATTAAGTTACTAATTGTTACTCCAAAAATATTTATATTAAAATTTGGAACTAAAATAAAAATAAATATAGTTCTAAACAATAAAGCAATTAATAAACTTGTGAAAGGAATTATTGGTTTGTTAATGCTTTGCAAAACTGATGTGAATGTTTGTAAAAAAGCATAATATAAAATACTAACAGAACTAATCATTAGCAACTTATAAGAAAATGTGAATTCATCAATAACTAAATCGCTTAATCCATTAGAATATAGAATTTTTATTATGTCAGGTGCAAAAATTAAAAAAACTAAAAAACACGGCAAAGCAATAATCCAAGTTATTTTAATGAAAAATGATGTTTTAAACTGAACTTCACTTTCATTATTTTTTGCATACAAACCACTTAAATTAGGCATTATTGCTGTTGCAAGTGATGCACACAATAAAACCGGTAAATTAATTAACGTGTTAACAATGCCATTACTAATGCCATAAAGATTGGTTGCTTGTAAACTTGAAAACCCCGAATTTGTTAACAAGTTTACAATTAAAAAACTATCTAAAAAACTTGTTATAGGCACAATTATTGCACTTAATGTTGCTGGATAAGCATATAATAAAATTTTTTTTAAAGCCTCAAAAAAAGTGAGATTTTTGGTTTTAGGTGTTTCTATTTTATAAATTAGTTTGTTTTTATATATTAAATAATTAATAACAATTAGAATTAAAGCAAAAAACTCTGATATTGTAACGCCTAAAATTGCACCAAAAACTGCATAAGTAATTCCTTTTCTTAAAAAAACATTTGCTAAAATTAAACCTGCAACCAGTTTAACAATTTGTTCAAGAATGTTATTAAGCAAAGTGGGAACCATGTTTTCTTGTCCTTGAAAATAACCTCTAACCACTGCAATTATTGATGCAAAAATAATTGCAGGTGCTATTGCAACATATCCAACTTTTGCATTAACATTTCCTTGAAGTAATGCTAAATTCTCACTTAAAAGAATTAAAATTAAACTAAAAATTAAACTTAAACAAAAAACGTAAATTAATGAAGCTTTAAAAATAGTTAATTCATTTTTTTTGTTATGTGCAATGCGTTCAACACTAACTAATCTGCTAACAGCCAAACTCACACCTGAACTAATTAAAACCAAAAGTAAACTATAAAATGGAAAAACCAAATAATAAAGTCCCATTCCGTTTGTTCCTAAAATGTTTGTTAGCGGAATTTTATATAAGGCGCCAACAAATTTTGCAATTAGCCCACCCAAAGCAAGTAATAATGCACCAATTAATACTGATTGCTTTTTCATTAATCAACTTGCTTTGCCATAAAATTAGCAACTGTTTGCAAAATTTTAACATCACTTAAAGTGAATGTTTTTTCTTGGGTTAAACTAAAAGCCACCACTCCACCAACAATTTCTGAATCTGCTAAAATAGGAACAATAATTTGACTTTGATATGTATTATTATCATCAATAAAACACTGCAACATATTTGAATTATCGGCAAGGTTTAACAAATAACTTTTTCTTTCTTCTAACAAATTAATTAAATTTTCACTAACTTGTTTGCCTAAATAGTTTTTTATTTTTGGACTTGTTGCAACAACAACATCTTTATCGCAAACAAAAACATTTGCATCGGCAGTGTCATAAACCACATCACAAAAAGTTTGTGCAAATGCAGTTATATCAACAACAGGAGAATATTTTTTTAAAATTAATTCTCCATTTGTAACAAAAATTTGAACTGGGGTTCCTTCCTTTAATCTTAACGTTCTTCTAATTTCTTTTGGAATTACAATTCTTCCTAATTCATCAATTCTTCTAACAATTCCAGTATCTTTCATTTATCCTCCAAATAATAAAGTAATAATTTAAATTTGCATTTATACAATTATTATTTGAAAAGATGTTTTTATTATTCAATAAGTTAAAAAAAGCACTTATAAAAGTGCTTTTTTATTTTAATTTGTTAATCTTTTTTTGTTGTTGTTTTTTTGGTTGTTGTTGATTTTTTTGTTGTTGAACTTTTTGCTTTTGTTGAAGTTTTATTTGTGCTTTTTGCAGTGGTAGATTTTCTTGTTGTTTTTGGTTTTTCAACAGTACTTTCTTCACTTTTTACTTCAACTGCTTCAACAACGTTTTCTTCTGGTTTTACTTCTTCTGCTTTTGTTTCTTCTTTCTTTTCAGAAATTAATTCATAATCTGATACTTCAACAGGACGAATAATTTCATCGTAGAAAACAACATTTGCAGCATAGAAATAAATTGTAATAATTGAAATTAAAACAATAGCAATTAAAACTGCAACAACACCTAAAACAACAGCTAAAACAACTTGTGTTTCATATAATGCAGAAATAAACAATAATGAAACAATGGTTGCAGCACCAACAAGTGCATAGAATAAGTAGAAAATTACTTTATATGCAAATAAACCTGTTTTATTTCCATTCATTTTTCTTGCAGCGACATTTAATGTATCAGTTACATTTGTTATTCTTTCTTCATTTAAAACAAATAAACTTAAAGAATAATAACCAATCATTAAAACGCCAGGAATAATGAAAAGTAACAAACCAACAATTGTTCCAACAGCCATAATAATGCCAAGTAAAATTGCTTGTGCCCATTCTGGTTGTGCAAACAATACGCTAAGTTTTGGATTTTCTCCTTTAATTAATTTTTGCATATAATTTAGATAACCTAATGTTAAATAACCAAACAAAGCGATTGAAATAACCCAACCTGCATAAGGAATTGCACACAATGCAATTAATGGTGTAACGTAAATTAGTGTTGCTAAAAATGCCTTACCCCAAACACCTTTTAATTTTTTTGCGGAAATTCTTATTAGGTCTAAACCATTTTTACTAGTTTTTTCCATAGAAAATATCCCCCATATATTATTATAATTAGTATATACCAAATATAAAATTATTCAAACTAATTTAATTAATTTATTTAATTTTTAATAGTTATATTCTAATTTTATTGTTATTGTTTTTATTTCGGTTTTTACTTCATTAGCAATGTAATAAACTTTAATATCAAATGAATTTAAACGAGTTGCTTTTCCATTGTCATAGTCAAGTAGGTTTGCAAAATTAATTTGAATATCGTTTACTAAACTTGGATCACTACTATCTTTGTTTAAGGTTAAAACAATTAATGTATTTATTGTGTCTTGATCAGCATTACATGTTCCCATAACACTTAAATTTTGTGTTTGAACTTCTAATGAAATTTGACCTTCACCAATTTGTTGAACGTTGTCTGCACTTAAATTTAAAATTGCATTTCTTGCATCACTCTTTAAGCCACTAATTGTGTATTCATTTTTTAAGTTTGTTAAACCTGCATTAGCTAAAATAATTATTTCAACATTTTCAGTTAAAGTGTAAACCTTAGAGTTAATTGTGAATGATACAACAATTTGATATGGTAATATTTCATTAACCAAAAGTTGTTTTGCCTTAAAGTTTAATTTTGCACCTGAAACAATATTATAAGTTTTTAATGTTTCGTCAGGGTTTACTGCACCAACACTAACAGTTACAAAATCACTATAATTAACATCTTCGCTTGTTTCAATTAATTTAACGTTAATGTTAGTTGCATTTAAACCATTCATTACAATTGTATCAAATACATTTGAAGTAAACAATCTTGAACCATTTGCTGAAACAACAAGATACTCTGTGTCATTTCCAGTCATATTAATTTCAACACCATTTGATTTTTCAAATTTTAATCCAACTTTTGGTGTTAATGGTAACTCATAAGATTTGTTAAAATCTTGTGAAAGTGAACCTTGACCAACAATGATAGTGTTTACAAATGTTATGGTTACTTCTTTTTCTAACATATTCAAATCAGGATTAAATGAGTAAATTCCATTTTCTACACTTAACCATGAATTAAACATATTATATTCTTCATCGGTAAACGTACCTTTATCAATTGTTATAACATTTGAATTTGTTACAACACTTTGTTTATTTGCAATTAATTCTGCTGTGAATTTTTTGGTTTTATTATCATATTCAAAATTATGAGTAACTTTACGTGGATAAACATGAATTGAAACATTTCTTGAAAGTGATCCAGCTGCTACTGTTAAGTTAATAATTCTTTCTTGGGCTTGTCCTTCTTTTTCATAGAACACATAAGGAATTAAGTTGTTATTTTCATCAATTTCCGCATAATCAACAGAATCTGCTTCTAATGTAAATGTTAATTCTACATTAGATAAATGATAGTAGTAATATCCAGTGTGGTTTGACGCTCTTGAAACATAATATATATGTTCATCAGAATAATAAGTTTCAGCATTATTACTTATATCATCTTTTGTGTTTGACCTTAACAAATAGCCAATAAAGAATTTTTCATTCAAATTATATGATTGAACATACTGTGTTCCATCTTTTTTATTTAAATCAATTCCATAATTCTTATATTGTGGATCGCTTGTATCATTAGGACGTGCAGTAACAAAATAATAACTATCAACAATTTCGGTGCCATTTCCAATTGTTCCTGTTACTTTGTTTGGATCTTCCCCATAACTATAAGTTCCAGCAAACTGAATTTTGAATACAACTGTTTGTTTTGTTTGTCCAACAGATACACCAGGTAATGATATATTGAATGTTAATTCCATAATATTTTTACCTGTTGACCCTGCTGGTGGAATAAATGTTATAACTCCTGTTTCTTTATTGATTGTGTAATATTTAGTTGCCTCAGCTATAACTGACCATTGTCCATCTCTAGAAACTGTGTTGCCTAATCGTCCAGTTACTGTATAGTTAAATGTTGAATATAAAGATTCTAAGTTGACTTTAACTTTTCCTTCATCGCTAGCAAAAGTAACATTGTCAACAGGTGTGAAATTAAATAACTCAATAATATTAAATTGGTTTACATCTAATTTTTTATTTCCATAATCATTTACATGATCTATATTAAAATCGTTATCAGCATTATTTTTCTTAAAGCCATCTTCTGTGTAGATATTAACAAATTGTGGTGTAATATCAATTGCAGTTTCAGATGTGTTAT
>CALWDV010000040.1 GCA_944376785.1 uncultured Clostridia bacterium
TCTTATCAGTCGGAAAATAATCCACGATATGAAACAGTTAATGTTGCAAAAATTAGAGCAAAATATAATAATTGTCCACTTGTTTTAGGCAGTGCAACACCACAAATTGAAACTTTTTATTATGCACAAAAAGGTGATTATAATTTAATTACTTTAAAAAACAGAATTAACAAAATGCCATTACCAAAAATGGAAATTGTTGATATGTGCCGTGAATTTCGTGAAGGAAACAAATCAATTTTTTCAAATTATTTGTTAAACGAAATTAACAAGGCAATTATTAATAACGAACAAATAATGTTGTTTTTAAACCGACGTGGATATTCAAGTTTTCAAATGTGCAGGGAATGTGGCTATGTTGCAAAATGTTCCGATTGTGACGTTTCTTTGGTTTATCATAAAGAAGATAATCTTTTAAAATGTCATTATTGCGGTAAAAAATTTAAGCCACTAACCAAGTGCCCAAATTGTGGCAATGTTAATTTAAAATTAGGCAACACTGGAACAGAAAAAGTTGTTAAAGATTTGCAAGAAATTTTTCCAAACACAAAAATTTTTAGAATGGATAACGACACCACAACAACAAAAAGTTCTCATGCTAAAATTTTAAGTGATTTTGAAAAAACAAAACCTGCAATTTTGGTGGGAACTCAAATGATTGCAAAAGGTCACGATTTTCCACTTGTTACACTTGTTGGAATTTTAGATGCCGATTTAAGTTTGTTTTATTCCGATTTTAAAGCAAACGAAAAAACCTATCAGTTAGTAACACAAGTTGCTGGTCGTGCTGGTCGTGCCGAAAAGGAAGGAAGAGTGGTTTTACAAACCTTTTTCCCAAAACATTATGTTTATAATTTTTGTGCAAACTACGATTATTTAAGGTTTTATAATAAAGAAATAAATTTACGTGAAACGGCAGCTTTTCCACCATTTTCAAAAATAATTAGGGTTTTAATTACTTCTGAAAACGATGAAATTGCTAAAAATTTAACGCATGATTTGTTTTTAAAATATAAGGATTTAAGAATAAAAAACAAAAACGAATTTTATTTTTTAGAGGCAATGCGTTCGCCACATTCTAAAATTAAGAAAAAATTTAGATATCAAGTGCTAATGCGTATTAAAGAAAACAATGATAATTTAGTTAAAGAAATTTTTAACATTAGTTTCACAACTAACAATAAAGTTAATGTTTTTGTTGAAGTTAACCCACAAAATTTAGGATAAAAATTTTTAATTAAAATTAATTTAGGAGATATTATGGCAATTAGAAATATTGTTTATAGTGATAATGAATTTATTAGAAAACAAAGTAAAAAAGTTATTAATTTTGATGAAAGTTTATGGCAACTTTTAGACGATATGAAAGAAACAATGCATAAATTTAATGGCTGTGGTTTGGCAGCAATTCAAGTTGGTGTTTTGAAAAGGGTTGTTATTGTTGAAGTTAACAATGCTTTTATTGAACTAATTAATCCAGAAATTTTGGAAGAAATTGGCGAACAATGTGAAGTTGAAGGGTGTTTAAGTGTTAAAAACGTTTCAGGTTATGTTAAACGTCCAAGTCAAATAACTGTTAAAGCTTGCGACAGATTTGGCAATGAATTTGTTATAACAGGAACAGGATATTTAGCTTGTGCACTTTCTCACGAAATAGACCACACAAAAGGCATTTTGTTCATTGACAAAATGGAAAAAGAATATAAACCAAAAAATAGTAAAAAAGGAAAATAATAATGAAAATAGTTTTTTTTGGAACACCTGATTTTGCAATTCCAACTCTTCAAAGTTTAATTGATAGCAAACACACTGTGTTAGCTGTTGTTACTCAACCAGACAAACCTGTTGGCAGAAATGGTAAAGTTGTTTTTAGCCCCGTTAAAACTCTTGCTTTAAAACACAACATTCCTGTTTTGCAATATGAAAAAATTAGACGTGATGGTGTTGAAGAATTAAAATCATTAAATGCCGATGTTTTTGTAACAGCAGCTTATGGTCAAATTTTAAGCAAAGATATTTTAGAAGCGTCAAAATTTGGTGTGTTTAATGTTCATGGAAGTTTGCTTCCAAAATATAGGGGTGCTGCACCAATTCAATGGGCAATTATCAATGGCGAAAAAACAACGGGAATAACAATTTTAAAAAGTGATGTTGGAATGGATGATGGTAACATTATTCTTTCTAAATCTGTTGACATTAAAGATGGCGAAACAGCAGGAGAGTTGTTTAATCGTTTAAAAGTTATTGGCGCTGAATGTTTAATGGAAGCTTTAACTCAACTAGAAAATGGAACAATAACTTATACTCCTCAAATTCACAGTGAAGCAACAACCTGCAAAATGCTAAAAAAAGAACTATGCAAAATAGATTTTAATAAATCAACAAACGAAATTATTAATTTAATATTAGGTTTAAATCCTTGGCCTGTTGCCGAAATTTATTTTAAAGAAGGAAGATTTAAAGTTTATAAGGCACAAAATGCTAATGAAAAAATAAAAAACTTTAACATTAATCCAAATTCCAAAAATGGCGAAGTTGTTGTGGCTTCACCAAAGCAAGGTTTAATTATTAAATGTGATAATGGATTTGTTGAATTAACTAGCATTCAAGCAGAAAATGGAAAAATTATGGATGCTAAAAGTTTATTAAACGGTAAAAAAATTGAAGTTGGACAAGTTGTAAATGAATAAGGAACTGGTAACAGCATTTAAGGTTTTAAAAAAGGTTTATTTTGATGGCGGATATGCTTCCATTGAACTAAACAATGCTTTTAATGAATCATTAAATTTTAATTTAATAACAAAAATTGTTTATGGTGTAATGGATTTTGATGTTAAGTTGCAATATTTTATTTCGCAATTTTACACAAAAGCTCCAAAAAAACAAGTTCAATTACTTTTAAAAATTGGAGCATACATAAAATTAGAATTAAACAGTATTCCTAATTTTGCATATGTTAATGAACTTGTTGAAATTGCAAAACATTCAAATTTAAAACCATATGTTTCTTTTATTAATGCAACATTAAAAAAAATTAGTAGTTCGAATTTCACACTGCCTAATAAAGATGATAATTTAACCTACTTATCGGTTAAATATTCAAAACCAAAGTGGTTTATTAATTTAATGCTTCAAAATTTTGATTTAAATTTTGTTGAACAATATTTAGGTGAACAACTATCAACAAAAACTCACATTAGAATTAACACTTGTAAAACCACAATTTCTAATTTTTTAACTACTTTGCAAACTAATAAAATTGACTTTGTTCCTTCAGTTTTTGATGATGCTGTTTGGGTTGATTATTCAAAACTAATTCGCGTTAAAAATTTAAAAAATTTGTTTACTCCACAAGGAATTCCAAGCATGATTGTTTCAAGAAACGTTGTTGGTAACACAGTTTTAGATGCTTGTTCAGCACCTGGTGGAAAAGCAATTTATGTTGCAACACTAAATCCAAATTCGAAAGTAATTGCTTGTGATGTTTATGAACATCGTGTAAAATTAATTGAAGATTATAAATTAAATATGGGTGTTAAAAATTTAACAACAAACGTGTTAGATGCAACAAATTACAACCCAAGTTTTAAGGAAAACTTTGATTGTGTTTTGCTTGATGTTCCTTGTTCAGGTTTAGGAGTTATTAATAAAAAACCAGACATTTTAATTAATAACGAATTAAAATTTGATAAGTTGCCAAATTTACAACTAGAAATTTTAGAAAATAATGCAAAATATGTTAAAATTGGTGGAACATTAATTTACAGCACTTGCACAATTTTGCCATGTGAAAACGAAAAAGTGTTGGAAGAATTTTTAAGTAAAAACAAAAATTTTAAAATTGAAAATGTTGAAACTTTTGGTGTTAATTGTGTTAATAATAATGGTTTTAAAACATTTTTTCCACACATTAGTAAAACAGAAGGATTTTTTATAGGGAAATTAAAAAGATATGAATAATTTATTAGATTACAATTTAGAAGAATTAACAAATATTGTTTTAAGTTTTAATGAACAAAAATTTAGAGCAAAACAATTATATAATGCCATTTTAAATGGTAAAGATGTTTTAAGTGCAACAAACTTGCCACAAGCTTTTTTAAGTAAACTTACAGAAAAAGGTTTTAATATGCAAAGTTTAAAAATTCACAAAATTTTTAAATCGCACGATAAATCAGTTAAATTTTTATATAAATTAAATGATGATAATTTAATTGAAGGTGTTTTAATGCAACATAGCTATGGAAACACACTTTGTGTTAGCACACAAGTTGGTTGCAAAATGAATTGTGCCTTTTGTGCTAGTGGTTTAAATTTTGTTAGAAATTTAACTGCTGGTGAAATTTTAGGGCAAGTTGTTCAAGTTAATTCATATTTAAAAGGTTTGGTAACTGATAGAAAAATAACCAACATTGTTTTAATGGGCTCTGGCGAACCACTTGATAATTTTGATAATGTTGTTAAATTTCTAAAATTAGTAACCAGCGATGATGGCTTTAATTTTAGTGTTAGAAACATAACATTATCAACTTGTGGCATTCCAAGTAAAATTGAAAAACTTGCAGACCTAGGTTTAAGCATTAATTTAGCAATTTCACTTCATGCTCCAAACAACGAAATTAGAAAACAAATTATGCCTGTTGCAAAAAGTTTTTCAGTTGAAAGTGTTATCGAAGCAGCTAAACATTATAACACAATAACAAACAGAATGATTTATATTGAATATGCTTTAATTGATGGTGTTAATTCATCTTTGCAAAATGCACGTGAATTGGCAGATTTATTGTGTGACTTAAATTGCAAAGTTAACTTAATTGGTTTAAATGAAGTTAAAGAACGTGGACTTAAAAAAGTAACTGATAGTCAAACACAACAATTTTTAAGAGAGCTTTTAAAGTGTGGCATTAGTGCAACAATAAGAAAAAGTTTAGGCGATGATGTTAATGGTGCTTGTGGTCAATTAAGAAACAAAGAATTAAGCCAACAAAAGGCAAAATCAACTACTTTGCAAACAGCTAAAAAAATTGAAAATAAAGCCAAATTTAATAAAGAAATTAAAAATGACAGAAAAAATTTAAAAAACAAAAATAATAGTAAAACAAATTCTAATTATAAAAAAGCTGAAAACAAAAAATCATTAAAAAACAATAAAACAAAAAATAATTATAGGGGTAAATAATCATAACAGGAAAAATTATTAAGGGAATTGCAAATCAATTTGTAATTTTTAGTGATAATAAATATTTTAATGCTGTTCCAACTGGCAACCTTAAAAAACAAGATAGATTGCTTGTTGGTGATAATGTTGAAATTGTCAAAGATGAATTTAGTAATAATTATGTTATTACTAAGGTTTTACCAAGAAAAAATCAAATAATTAGGCCAAAAGTTGCAAACATTGACCAATTATTAATTGTTATTTCTGCAACTCCAAAGCCAGATTTATATTTGGTTGATAAATTAATTATTAATTGTTTTATTAACAACATAAGTCCAGTTTTAATAATTAATAAAATTGATTTAATTTCAAACACTGAAATTAATGAAATTTTGAATCAATATGAAAATGTGGTTGAAAAAATAATATTAACAAGTGCATTAAATAAAATAAATATAGCCAATTTAAAAAGTTTTTTAAAAAACAAAACAAGTGTTTTTGCAGGTCAAAGTGCAGTTGGAAAAAGCAGTTTGTTAAATGCTATTTCTCCCGAAATTAATCAAGCAACAAATGTTTTAAGTAAAAAAGTTGAACGTGGTAAACACACAACCAGAGAATGCACAATATTTGTTTTGGAAGACAACATTTTAATTGCCGACACACCGGGATTTAGTATGTTAGAATTAGATTTTAAATTTTCAGAACTTACAAGTTATTATCCTGAATTTGCAAATTACAAATGCAAGTTTAACAACTGTTCTCATATTAATGAAAATGGCTGTGGTGTAATTGAAGGGGTAAATAATGGCGAAATTAACAAAAATCGCTATAATAGATATGTTGAAATGTTTAAACAATTAAAAACAAAGTGGGATAAAGAATATGATTAAAATATCACCAAGCACAAATCCTGAAAAGGAAGAAAATTTAATTAATTATGTTAAAATTTTAGAACAAACCAGTGCTGATTATTTACATTGTGACGTTATGGACGGTGTTTTTGTTGAAAATAAATGTTTAAGCTATAATAAACTTTATGAAGTAAGTCAAAATTCAACCATTGCATTAGATGTTCACTTAATGGTTGCAAATCCAATTCAAGTTTGGAAAAAGTTTTTAATATGCAAACCAACAATTTTAACCATTCATTATGAAGCAATAAAAAATAAAGCACATTTAATTTATTTGTTACGAGAAATTAAAAGCAAACACATAATGGTTGGTTTAAGCATTAAACCAAGTACAGAAATTAATGAAATTAAGCAATATTTGCCACTTGTCGATTTGGTTTTAATTATGAGCGTTGAACCAGGAAAAAGTGGTCAAAGTTTTATTAAGTCAAGCATTAACCGAATTGAATACTTAAAACAAATTATTTTAGAAAATAACTATAACATTAAAATTGAAGTTGATGGTGGTATTAACGAAAATAATGTTAAAGATGTTTATAATGCTGGTGCAAACATTGTGGTTATGGGAAGTGCTGTTTACAATTCAGCAAATAAAATTGATTATATTAACAAAATTAAAGCTTTAACTAAATAAATGACATAAAACTAATAACATTTAAAAGGAAATTTGTATGAAAGTTTTAGTTTTTAGCGATACACATTCAAATATTTATGCTTTAAAAAAACTTATTAACTCACAGGACTTTAAAACTGCCAACTTAAAAATTTGTTTAGGTGACAATATTATGATGGGTCCAAGACCTAATGAAGTTTTAGAAATACTAACAAAAATGGATTGTGTTACTTTAATTGGAAATAATGATGGTTATATTGCAAATCAAATTTCAATTAAAGATTCAAATTCGTTAAGTGCAGAAAGAAAAGAACATATTAATTATGTGAAAAATATTTTAAAACCAGAATATCTTCGATGGTTACAAAAATTGCCTTATGAATACGTTTTAACAACAAAAAAACATAAGTTATATTTTACACATTATATTTGGGAAAATAAGTTTACTATTAAAGATTGTGGTTATCCAATTTGTGAAAAATCAATTATAGAAGATTTTAAAAACATTAATTGTGATTATGTTTTTTATGGTCACCAACATAAACCATATAAATTTATTAATGGTAAGCATTATTATGGCATTGGTTCAATAGGAATGATTTACCCAGGGAATTATGCTGTGATTAATATTGATGATGATGGTGAAGTTGATGTTGAGTATAAAACATTAAAATATAATTTTGACTTAATGAAAAATGATATGATTAATCAAAATTATGTTTGTTCAAAATTATTTTTAACTTTTTTTGATAATTAAAGTTTATAGCATAGTAAAATAAAAAAGATTATAGATTGTACTATAATCTTTTTTTACTAAAATTTTTCACGTGTTTGTAAATCAAAAGCAAAAATTCATTTTTAATCATATATTAAATTAATATGTTTTGGAGGTGAATTGCTTTTGCGAATTTATTGTGTGAAATGTCCTAAATTTTTAAGTCCATTACTGAAATTAATATTTAGGAAATTATTAAGTTAAATTACATAAAACTAAAAAATAAAAAAAAGGAGGTTATTCTCCTTATTTTTTAAACCAAATTATTAGTCTTCTTTCTTTAAAGTTTTCAAACATTTAGTGCAAATATATTGTTTTTCTGGTTTTCCATCAACTTCAATTGATTTCTTTTGTAAGTTTGCACTCCAAGTACGTTTAGTAGCAATATGAGAATGGCTTACTTGATTGCCAGAAACTTTACCTTTTCCACAAATATAACATACTCTTGGCATAATAACCTCCGTTAAAATTTAAACTGCATTGTATTATATCAAATAAACCATTATTGTGCAACAATATTTTTCAAAAAAATAACAAATAGTTGGTTATTGTTATAAATTTTAGTGTTTAAGTGCTTATAAACAATAAAATTATATAAAATTGTTTACTTTTTTTCGCCTATATTGTAATATATTATGTGTATGTAGGAGTTTGTCTGCATACATTTTTAAACAAAATTAACTAAATTATAATTGTTAGTTAATTTTAAACTGTTAAAAAATTTGATAACTATTCAAATTTTTTAACTAATCTAAAAGTTAGGAGAAACAATGTCAGTTAAAACAAGTAATGCCTATGGTAATATAACCATTTCAAACGAAGCTATTGCTGTTGTTACAGGCTATATTGCTCGTGATTGTTATGGTGTGGTTGATTTGGTTAATAAAAAGTTAACTGATAGTTTTTCTGGTTTATTTAAAAAACAAACTTTAAGCAAGGGCATAAAAATTTTAACAGTAAACAACCGTATTTATGTTGATCTTTATGTTATTTTAAAATATGGTGTTTCTATTGGTGCCGTTGCTGATAGTTTGAAAAAGTCAGTAAAATATGGTTTAGAGCAGTTCACAGGAATGATTATAGACTCAGTTAATGTTAATGTTGTTGGCGTTAGGGTCTAGTTTTTTGTGTGCTTTTTGTAAGTTAAAAGGAGTTATTAATGCAAAAGACTATTAATAGCACACTGTTTCGCAAAATGATTATTGCAGGTGCTAAGGTTTTAGAGAACAACAAAAAATTTGTAGATTCACTCAATGTTTTCCCAGTTCCAGATGGTGACACTGGCACAAATATGAGTTTAACATTTAACAGTGCAGTAAGAGAAATTAACAACTGTCCAGACAGTTCTTTTTCTGCAATTTCAAATGCTTTAAGTAAAGGAGCACTTAGGGGAGCAAGAGGAAACTCTGGCGTTATTTTGTCACAAATTTTAAAAGGTATTGCAACAGAAGTTGGCAAATGTGAAACCGAATTAACCACAAAAGTTTTTGCAAAAGCATTAAACGAAGGTGCAACAGTTGCTTATAAAGCAGTAACAGTTCCAAAAGAAGGAACAATTTTAACCGTTATTAGAATTATGGCTGAAACAGCATTAAAAGCTGCTAAAAAAGTTAGTGGTTTTGAAGAATTTTTCGAAATTGTTTTAACAGATGGTGAAGCAATTTTACAACAAACACCAGAAATGTTGCCAGTTTTGAAAAAAGCAGGTGTTGTTGATGCTGGTGGTCGTGGTTTAATTGTTATTTTCACTGGAATGCAAAAAATGTTGTTGGGTGAAGATATTGACATTAACATTGAAGAAATTGCACCTCAAAACAATTCAACTCAACTTTCTTCTGATAGTAATGACTACATTATTAATTTAGAAAACTTAGGTGACATCGAGTTTGCTTATTGCACAGAATTTATGGTTACTCACATGAAAAAGAAAACAACCGTTTCTGATATTGATAAATTACGTGAAAACTTATTAAACATTGGTGATTGTGTTGTTTGTATTGGTGATTTGGAACTTGTTAAAGTTCACGTTCACACTAACGAACCTAACAAAGCATTAGGTTTTGCATTAGAATTAGGTGAATTAATCAACCTTAAAATTGAAAATATGTTAGAGCAAAACCGTGAATTAAAACGTCAAAGAACACAAGCACAACAAAATCTAAAACAATTTGGAATGGTTGCTGTTGCTCCTGGTGATGGAATTGCTGGTGTGTTTAACGATATTTTAGTTGATGGAATTATTGAGGGTGGACAAACAATGAACCCTAGCGCAGATGACATTGCAAAGGCGTGTGATAAAGTTCAAGCCAAAGAAGTGTTTGTTTTACCTAACAATAAAAACATTATTTTTGCAGCTGAACAAGCAAAAGAACTAACTAACAAAATTATTCACGTAATTCCAACAAAATCTGTTCCAGAAGGCGTTTCTGCTGCATTGGCATTTAATCCAGATGCAACAAGCGAAGAAAACGTTGAAAACATGAAAAGCAGTAAAGATAGCGTAAAATCTGCATCTGTAACATATGCTGTTAGAACCACTCATATGGATGGTTTTGACCTAAATCAAGGCGATATTATTGGTTTAGATGATTCAAACATTTTAGCTAAAGGATTGCTTGTAAACGATACAACAATGGATTTAATTGAAAAAATTAAAACTGATGATGTTGTTAACATAACATTGTT
>CALWDV010000041.1 GCA_944376785.1 uncultured Clostridia bacterium
GTTCAAAGGCAGTAACAAAGTCACCAGTTCCACCTTGAACAGCGGTTGTTGTGTTGTTAAATTCAATGTCATATCTTAATGTTATGTTTTCTCCATCAATTAATCCATTTTGTTCTAATGCATATTCTAATGTCATTGCAGGAACACCACCTTTTCTTCCAGCAATAATTTCGCTTCCTGCTAAATCACTCCATTCAAAGTTTTCCATATGGGTTCTGCCAACTAAAAACGAACCATCTCTTTTTGTTAATTGTCCAAACACTTTTGGTAAATCTTTTTTGCCTTGTGCTGCAACATAAATTGCTGCTTCGGGTCCCATTAAACCAATATCTGCAGAACCAGAAATTAGGGCAGTCATTGAAACATTTGCTCCACCACCATTAGTTAATTCAATTTTAATATTTTCTTCTTCAAAAAATCCTTCGTTAATTGCAACATACATTGGAGCATAAAACACACTGTGTGTTACTTCGTTAACTCTAATAACATTAGAATTTTTGTTGCCACATCCGGTTAAAACAATTGTTAATCCAATGCAAAAAGCAACAAGTAAATAGGTAAATTTTTTCATATAACCTCCAAATTAAATTTTTCACCTAAATTATTTTATTCTTAAACAAAAATTATGGTTAAATAAAAAAATGTAAATCAAAATAGAAAAATTAAATTTATTTTATATTTTATAAATAATAAAACTTATATTTATAATTATAATTTAACTTGAATTTATGGGTTTTATTTGATATACTTATACGTAAAGAAAAACAAAACAAGGGGATAATATGGAAATATTATTAAATGCTTTTTCACAATTTATGTCATCATATTTTTCAAGTATGGTTGATATGTTAAAATCAGTTGACGTAATAATTGCAGTTTGCTTTGCTGTGCTTGGATGTGCAACAGCAGTTTTAGCAAGAAGAATAACAAGAATAATTAGAAAACGTAATGATATTGATGATAATGACACTGCATTAATTGCAATTAAAGCAACTGGTCTCGTCTTTATGCTGGTCGCTTTCTTAATTTTAGTTTTACAAACATTAGCATAAAACAGCATAAAAGGATTATTAGAAATTATGGAAAAATCATTTGAACCTTCAAAATATGAATCAAAAATTTATAGTAATTGGCTTGAAAAAAACTATTTCAAAGCCGATGAAAACTCAAACAAAAAACCTTTCACAATAGTTATGCCACCACCAAACATAACAAGTAAATTGCACATTGGTCATGCTTATGGCATTTCTATTATGGATAGTATAATTAGATATAAAAGAATGCAAGGTTTTGAAGCCTTGCTTTTGCCTGGTACAGACCATGCAGCACTTGCAACAGAAGTTAAAGTTGTTGAACGTCTTGCTAGTCAGGGAATTAAAAAAGAAGATATTGGACGTGAAGCTTTTCAACTTGAAATGCAAAAATGGTATGATGAGTTTGGTGGATTAATTTTATCACAATTTAAAAAAGTTGGAATTTCTTGCGATTGGAATCGTCTTGCTTTCACACTAGATGAAGAAAGAAGCAAAAGTGTTAGACAATCGTTTTATGATTTATATCATAAGGGATTAATTTATCAGGGCAGTAGAATAACAAATTGGTGTTCAACTTGTAAAACAGCACTAAGCGATATAGAAGTTGATTATCAAAATGATAAGGGACATATTTGGCACATAAAATATCCAATTGAAAATTCCGATAAATTTATTGTTGTTGCAACAACCAGACCAGAAACAATGTTTGGTGATGTTGCTGTTGCTGTTAACCCAAAAGATAAAAGATATAAAAAATTAATTGGAACAAATGTTATTTTACCAGTGGTTAATAAACCAATTCCAATCATTGCCGATAGTTATGTTGATATTGATTTTGGAACAGGTATGGTTAAAATAACACCTGCACACGACCCAAACGACTATGAAATTGGAAAACGCCATAATTTGCCACTAATTAACGTTATGAACCTAGATGGCACAATGAACGAAAATGCTGGTAAATATGCAGGAATGCAAAGTTTAGAATGTCGTGAAAAATTGGTTGACGAATTAAAATCATTGGGTTTAATGGAAAAAATTGAAAATTATTCTCATAATGTTGGACATTGTCAACGTTGCCACAACACACTTGAACCAATAGTAACAAAACAATGGTATGTTAAAATGGATAGTTTAGCAAAACGTGCCATTGAAAAAGTTAAAGATGGAACAATAAAATTCCACCCTAAACGTTTTGAAAAAATATATTTCCATTGGATGGAAAACATTAAAGATTGGTGCATTTCAAGGCAATTATGGTCAGGGCATAGAATACCTGTGTTCACATGCGATAAATGTGGCGAACAAATTGTTGAACTTAACGACCCAACAGTTTGCCCAAAATGTGGTTGCAAAAATTTAACACAAGACCCAGATTCTTTGGATACTTGGTTTAGTTCTGCTTTGTGGCCATTTAGCACTCTTGGTTGGCCAAACCAAACCAAATCAATGGAAAAATTTTATCCAACTGATTTAATGGTTACTGCATATGACATAATTTTCTTCTGGGTTGCTAGAATGATTTTTAGTGGCTTAGAATACACAAACAAAGAACCATTCAAAGATGTTTTACTTCATGGTTTAATTCGTGATGAATTAGGCAGAAAAATGAGTAAAAGTTTAGGTAATGGAATTGACCCTATTGACATAATTGAAAAATATGGTGCAGATTCACTTCGTTTTGCATTGTTAACAGGCACTGGTGTTGGTATGGATTCCAGATTTAGTTATGATAAAGCAGAAAATGCAAGTAATTTTATTAATAAACTTTGGAATGCAAGTAGATATGTTATTGAAAACATTAACAAATCAAATTTCGAAATTAAACCATTAACCGAACTAAAATTAAGTTTGGCAGACAAATGGATTTTAACCGAATTAAATTCAACCATTAACACAATAACAAAACTATACGATAAGTATGATGTTGGAATGGTTTGTAATGCAATTTATGACTTTATTTGGAACAAATATTGTGATTGGTATATTGAAGCAACAAAAATTAACTTGTATGAAGATGGGGAAAATAAAAACACAGCATTAAATGTTTTAGTTTATGTTTTAGATGCTATTTTAAAAATGCTTCATCCAATTATGCCATTTGTTACTGAAACTATTTATTTAGAGCTTCCAAACCATAATGAAAGCATTATGATTTCTGCATTTCCAAAATTTGTTAAAGAATTAAATTTTGCAACTGCACATAAAACAATGAATGAAGTTATGTTGGTTATTAAAAACATTAGAAATGTAAGAAAAGAAATGAATGTTGCAGATAATGTTAAAACCAGTTTGTTTGTTGAAACATTAAATAGAGATGTTAAAAATAATTTAGAAGTTATTAAAAAATTAGCAAATGGAAAAGACATAACCTTTGTTAAAGATGAAACTTTAGTTCCTGAAAATTGCACTGTTATTGTTAATGATTTATTAAAAGTTTACATACCAAACACCGATATGATTAACCCTGAAAAAGAACTTGAAAGATTAAATAATGAACTAGCAAAAACACAAGCTGAAATTGACAGGGCAGAAAAAATGCTTAATAATGCAGGGTTTGTTGCTCGTGCTCCTAAACAACTTGTTGAAAACGAAAAAGCAAAACTAGTTAAATACAACGAAATTAAAAATAACTTGCAATTAGCAATTAAAAAATTTGAAAAATAGTGCTATGCAAAACATAATTTAAGTAATAAAAAAAGGTCAATTTTGACCTTTTTTTATTTTTTATTTTGTTCTAAATATTTTTTTAATGCTTGTGCTAGTTGGTCTGGACAAGATGTTGTTGGACGGCACTTAATTCCTTCTAACTTTTCAATAACTTGTTCAACAGGCATTCCTTCAACAAGTTTTCCAACGCCTGTTGTGTTGCCAGGGCAACCACCAACAAATTTAACATTTGTTAGTTTACCATCAACAACATCAAACATAATTTGTTTGCTACAAACACCAGTGGGATTAAAAGTAAACATAATTTTCTCCTTAATTATCAATTATTGTGTCATATAAATATTCAAAAATATTTGCTGCGTTTTCTTTCCATTTTTTACAAGCCATAATTGCAGAATGTCGGTTTGGAGCTTTTAATTTAATTTCAAGTAGGGGACTTGTTAAAACAGGTTCTTTTATTTTTAAAGTAACAGTGTGTGAGCCATCAGGGTTTTTAACATAATCTGAAACATATTCTTGGCTTCGCTTTAAATTTAATTTGTTTTCTTTAATAAAATTTGAAATTTCTTCACGCAAACTTTGTGGAATTCTTAAAAAGAAATGGCTTAAACAATTTCTGCCGTCAACAGTTATTCCATATCTACATTCTTCACCATCATTTTCTGTTTTGTAAATAAATCCAACTTCTAAAAGTTGCCATAAAATTTCTTTACAATCCATATAATTAATCCAATTATTTCTGCTAGTGCAAATGTCAATTATGTTATTTTCAGTTAATGGAATTTCCATTTTATCAAGTAAAAATAATAATTTTAATTTATTAACTGTGCTATCTTGTGAATATTCTAAAACTTTATCCATTATTAATCCTAACTTTATCTTTTTGTTTAAAAGCATTATATCATAATATAAAATTTTAAACAATCAAACATTTTTTAGTTTTATATAAATTTTTTGTAATGTTTATTTTAATTGATTAAATTTTTTAAATTTACTATACTTTATTATATACCAATAATTGTTTTTTAATTTTTAAGAGGTTAAAATGAAATATCCTGAATCTGAAAATATAAAAATAAAAAATTTTTTTGATGCTTGTAATGAAATGATACAGGGCAGATTTATTTTGTCTGATATTAAAATTTCAAAAATTTTAAAAGCAATAGCAAATTCAGAAGTGTTGTATAATTTGTTTGCAGAAGTTTTAAGTGATTTTAAATTTAAAGAGGAATTTGAAAAAGCAAAAACAACAAACAAAGTTAATGGTGGCTATTTTGCTGTTCCACAAGATGACGAAAAAGTTATTGCTTTGGTTTTTTGCATTTTGTTAGAAGTTGATAATCAAAAAATGAATTTGCAAAATTTTGTTAATGATTATTTTTATAGTCCAGAAGGTTATAACATTAGTTATAGCAATTTTTCATTAAGTGTTTTAGTTCCATTTAAAAATGCTGTTTTAAATGTTCTTGGTTGCAATGAAGACGGAACACCTGTTGAAGAGGAAGAAGAAGTTGAAGAAACCATTGAAGAGGAAGAAGCTGAACCAAATCACAGAGAGAAAATTTTGTTTGCTAATTTAAGAATGTCTTTAAATGAATTGTTATCTGTAATTTTACGAAGCAAAATTAATGAAGAAGAAAAAGAAGAATTAAAAATAATTATTAATGCAATGTTTGAAGCCATTGAAATGGAAAGCTTAAAAATAATTAATGCATTAGTAATTCCTTTGGAACATATGATTGGTAAAAATAAACAAGTTAAGTTTTATTATAATGATTTTAAGGAGTGTTTGGTTCAATTTTATTTTAACTAACAAAAAAGGACTGTTATTGCAGTCCTTTTTTTCTTACTATTTTTATATTTGTTTTTCTCCATTTAAGTTGCAATTTGCATTAACACTTTTATCTAAATCAAAAATTATGTTGTCACCAAATTGTTGTTCTGGATTTAAATAGGTTATAACAGATTGTGTTGCATCATCATAAGTTGCAAAACAATTTGAAAAATGATGGCAATATCTTAAAAATAAATAAGAAAATTTATTTGTTATGTTAAATTGATTGTGGTTGTGTTGTTTAATAAATTCGTGTTGTTTTTCACGATTTTGTTCTTTAAAGTACTGAACAAGTTTTGAATGTGTTTTTATTCCACCAAGTTCATCAGGAATTGAGATTTTGTTTTTGTTGTATCCTGCTATTTTATTTGCATGATATCTAACAGGCATAAAGTTAGGTGCAATAATTTTATAAATTCCATTTTGCTTTAAGTATGAATTAAATAATGTTAATGAAACAAGGGCATTAGGTGAAACGTTTGCGATAATATCTTCCATATTAACATCTTTATTCACTTTTCTAAAATAACGGTCTAATTTTTTTGCTAGTTCGTTGGTTTGTTTGTCTTTGTCGTTTTGCACAGCCATAACATAAGCTGTGTTATTGGCAATTCCAAAATAAATAGATGGAAGTTTAAATCTTTGAGCTCCATTATCAAATGCAATTTCAAATTTATATGGTGATTCTAAATTAGATGTGTTTTTATAAATGTTTCCTAAAATGTTTATTCCATTGTAACTGCCAAGTTTAAAAACACCTGTTGGAATTTCTTTTGAAATCATTTCTTTTTTTAGTTGCATATATAAAATAAAATTATTTAAATTGAAATTTGTTGCACTAGTAATTAAATCTAAAAAAAGTTTTTGAGAAAATGAAACATCATCAAGTTCAAAATATTCTTTATCCATTTTATAAAAGTTTTTTGCCACTTTTAAATAGTCATCTAATTGTTCAATAAATATTTTATAGTTTGGCACATTAATAATTGGATATTTTAAATTTGTTGCATTATTTTTTCCTTCAATGCAAAAATAAAACCTAGTATAAAAGGTCCAAAATCCGTTTTCTTCATCTCCAATTTTAACAATGCCTTTACTTGCTTGTTTAATTATATCTTCAATTCCTTGCTTAATGTTTTCTTTCATTTTTTTCACCATAACATTATTATTACTAATATAATAACTAAATTATAGTAATAAATCAATATGTGTTTAAACTAAAATTGCTTATAAAAATAAAAATCCTAAACCAAATGCAATTATAGCACTAATAATTGCGTGTGTTATTTTTTGCAAAAAATAAAATTTTAAATTAATTTTCATTTTGGTTAAAAAGGTTAAAGCTTGTAAGTTAATTGAAATTCCACCAAACGAAATTAATGCACTTAATATCATTGCAAATTGTTTAGCTGTTAAACCACATAAACTTAAATCTAAACAACCACGTGTTAATTCAATAATACCACTTAAAATTGAACTAATAACATTTAAGGGAAGTGTGGGACAAATTTTGTTTATAACAAAAGTTATTGGAAAAAAGAAATTAAAATTTTTAAAAATAGTAATTAACATAAAAAATATGCTAATATATCCACCAACAACCACAATGCTTTTTATTGAACTAATCATACATTCGCCCAAAATATCATTTGCTTTTTTGCTATTTTGTAAGTGTGATGTATTGTTTTGACTTGGTTGTAGCATATATTTTCTATAAAGCAATCCGTTTAAAAGAGCACCTAAAAAATGAGATAGTAAAATAACATATCCCAAGGTTTTATTTTCAAACATTCCAACTGCAACTGTTCCAATTATAAATAATGGTCCACTAGTGCTTGTGAATGTAACAATTCTGTGTGCTTCACCAATGCTTATTAAATTATTTTCATAAAGGTCACTTGTTATTTTTGCACCAACAGGATATCCTGAAAAAATACTCATTAAATAAACATATGAGCTAATTCCAGATGTGTTATATAATTTTTTTGTTATTGGTGCAACACTTTTGCTAATTTGAGAAATAAATCCTAACTCACTTAAAATTTTTGTAAAAAAGAAAAAGGGAAATAGGGCAGGTAAAATATTTGTTGCCCAAACATTAATTCCTGTTAAACATGCATTTATGCTAACTTCTGGTGCAACAATTAAAAAACTTAATATTAATATTAAAAATAATGAAATAATAATTGTGTGTTTTTTCAAATGGTTGTCCTAAATTGTTTGTTTATGTTAATATATATTAAGATATTAATTAAAAGATGTTTTTTTTAGCAAAATTCATTGTTTTTTTAATAAATATCTAAAAAAAATCACAACTGTAAATTTTAGTTATAATAATATAACTAAAATTATAATAGTGGGAGAAATATGGGAAATTTAAAAATTGGCATTGCACTTAGTGGTGGTGGGGCATTAGGAATGGCTCACATTGGTGTGTTAAAAGCATTGGAAGAAAACAATATTAAACCAAACATTGTGGTTGGAACTTCAATTGGTTCTTTGGTTGGTGGTGTTTATGCAAGTGGTTTACCACTTGAAAAAATTGAAGAAGAAGCATTAAAAGTTAAAACATCAAAATTATATGATGTTAATTTAAATATGTCTGGGTTTTTAAGTGGCAGAAGTGCAATAAGAACAATTAAAAATATTTTAGGTTTGGAACATTTAATTGAAGAATTACCAATTAAATATGGCGCAGTTGCTGTTGATATAACAAATGGTGAAGAATTGCTAATAACACAGGGCTCTTTAATTGAGGCAATAAGGGCAAGTATTAGTTGCCCAGGTGTTTTTGTTCCTTTTAAAAAAGATAATAAATTGCTTGTTGATGGTGGCGTTTTAAATAATTTGCCAGAAGATCATGTTAAAAATCTTGGAGCAGATGTTGTGTTGTCTGTTAATTTACTGCATAATTATATACCTTACACAAAACCAAAAACAGCAATTCATTCTGTTGCTTTTGGCTGGTTTATAATGCAAAAAAAATTGATTGAACTAAAACCAAATTATGCTGATTTAAGAATTAATTTAGATTTAAACAAATATAGACAATACATTTTCAGTAAAAAAACAGCAGAAGAATTAATTAGTATTGGTTATAACGAAACAATAAAGTTAATGCCACAAATAAAAGCAATAATTGAAAATGCAGAAAAAAAAATCACTAAAAATTAGTGATTTTTTTATTTTATATCTTAATGCTTTTTGTTAACAAATCTGGTGTGAATTCTGGAATTGCATTATTTTTTCTAAGCAACATTGAAAAAACTTGATTTGCTCTGTCTTCAACACTGGCAAGGTCTTTGTAAATTTCACTTTGTTCTTTTTCAACATTGTTAACCCTAATAATTAAATTAGTGTTTGCACTAACACTTTTCAAAAGTTCTTCATTATCGTTTTTAAAAGCTAAAACTTTAATAAAAGGTAACACATCTAAATCGTAAATTGATTTAACAGTTTTAGAATTTATTTTTAGTAAGTTTCCTAAAACAATTCTTTTTAATCTTGTGAAAGTGTAGCGTTTTGTTTTAACTTGCAATAAAAAGTTGCCAAAGCTTTTTGTGTTTCTGCTAACTTCATAAAATCTATTTTCAAGCCCTTCGCTAACATCAAAAACTTTTTTATAATCTTCTTTTGAACTCATTTTTAAAGAATACATGCAAAGGTCGCCAAAAAGGGAAGTGTCTGGTAAGCCAAAAGTGTTAATTTCTTCTTTCATTAAAGTGTAAGAAAATTTTGGAACAAGTTTTTTAATTTTTCTAACTTTCATTGTTTTATATAGTCGTGCTCTAATTGCAGTTGCACTTGTATTATTTCCAACAACTTCTTCACTTAAATAATCACTATCACCACGTTGAGTAAAAATTGGTTTAATTTTGCTGTTGGTTTTAATTAATGCTTTTAAATATTCAATAGCCAAAATATTGTTTGGTTGTTTTAAAATTTGCGAAACTTCTGTTATTTCAGAAAAAGGAACTGCTTCTTCTCTTACTAATTCTTCAACTGCTTTTTGTCGGCTTACAACCAATGAATTGCCATCATTTAAAAATTTTTTTAATTTTGTTTTATATTCTTTTGGCTCATTTGCAAAAAACTTTGCTAGTTCCATAAGTAGTTTTGTGTTTTGTGCTTCACAACCAAAAGCTAAATGAGTAACATTTTCAAAACTATTTGCAATTTTAACACCAGCAAGTGCAAAAATTTCTGCCGTGCTTGTTGAATAAGCTGTTGGCATTTGAACAACAATGTCGGCACCTGCTTCTAGTGCAATTCTTGCTCTAACATATTTGTTTAAAACACAAGGTTCGCCACGTTGAGTAAAGTTGCCACTTAATATAATCATAACGGCATCAGCACCACTTTGTTTTTTTGCATCTTCAATGTGTTTCAAGTGTCCATAATGGAAAGGGTTATATT
>CALWDV010000042.1 GCA_944376785.1 uncultured Clostridia bacterium
GCAAAAAGAAAACATAGACAGTTTTTTGTCTATGTTTCTCTTAAATATTCTGCTAGTTTCAAAATTGCTAGCCTAATGTCCTTTATTTTTTTAAACCACCATCAGGTGTTTGACCACTGTTAGGTGATTGATTTGTTTGAACAGGGTTTGTATTTTGTTGTTCGCCTTGTTTAACTGCTTCTATTTTACTTCTGTAATATTCTAAAAGGTCAGGACGATTTGCTTTAACATAGTCAAAATCGCAAAATCTTCCAACAATTTTTTTAACTTCTAATTCCAATTTGTGATGGCTATCAACACTAAAAACTGGATATGGTTTTTTTGTTTTTGAATCATTCACAATCAAAATATTTTGTCTGTCTGGCTTAAATGTTCTAAGTTCATCTAAAAATTGTGCAAGTTGTGGGTCGGGTGTGTAGTTTGTTATGTTATATGTTTTAGCAAAATATTGTTGTAATCGCTCGGTTGAAATAACTGCATTATTTTTCAAAACATCTTCACTTTGTAAAGTCATGCTTTTTTGCATTAATTCAAAATATTCTGCTGGTGTGCAATATTTTTTAGTGGTAGAATCATCAAGATAAAACGTATCTTGGTTTAATTCCTGAGCATTAAATTTTAAAAATTTTGATGGTTCAGTGTTATAAATTGTAAATTTTGATAAATGTGATAAGGCAAATGCTAATTCAAAATTTGCATCTCTTTCATGAATGTGATGAGTTGCAGAAACTTGCTTAATATTTGAAAATCTTCCACGTTTGTTGCCTTTTTTGCTTGGAAGAGCATTATGATGGTTAGAATCAAATTTTTCTTGCAAATAATCTGGAATAATAATGTCTGTTTTGTCTGTTAAACCCAACATTTCAATGGTTGATTTTCCTAAATGTCCAACACTATCAATTCTTGAAATTTGACAAGGTAATGTTGCTTCACCACAAGCAATTAATGTTAATGGATATGCAACAGTTGGTGAATTTTGATAGTATTTTTCATCTGCCATAAGTAAATATTTTTTTTCATTAATTTTGCATTCCAACAAGCGTCTTATAACATAGCAAGGGCGGTCATGTTTACCAATGGCATTAAAATGTGTTTCAGCAACAATTTTTTTTGGTGCTCTAATTAGTTGTTTAATTAAGTCGCCACCAAGCATTATTGGAATGTTGTCTTCAACATTAAAAGTTTGAGATAATTGTTCAATAGTTCTTTTTAATATAGGCTCACAAATATCGCCATTTTTAGTTAATTTGGTTTTTGGAATGTTAATGTCTGTGTGTATGGTATTATAATATTTATCATCACTTTGAGTTCCGTGCAATTCCTCTAAATGATTTTTTAAAAGTTCTTGTGAGTAATTTTTAGCAACTGATAAATATTTCCTTAATTGGTCTAAATATTTAAAAACATCTTGTCTGCGAAGATTTAAAATTTCATATACTTCGTTAGCAGGTTTAACATATTTTGTTAAATCAACTGAATGGATTGGTTTTGAAACAGTTGAAATTTTACCTAATTTTCCTTTACTAAAAAATTTTTCTCTTCTTCCTATTCCATTAGAGTTTCTTTTTTTTGCCATAAGACCTTCCTTTTACCTTATTAATATAATATCACACTAATATTATTTTTTTCAATATTAAAATAATTTTTTAGTTTATTTTAACTAATAAATTGATTTAAAAACTTTTTTTTAAATTTTACATATGTTAAAATAACAAAAATAATTTAGGGTGGTAATATGTTTGTAATTTCAAAAAGTTGGTTTGCTTTATTAAAAAATGTTTTAGAAAGTGAAAATTTTAAAAATTTGTGTGCATGGTTAAATAACGAATATAAAACTAAAACAATTTACCCAAAACCTGAAAATGTTTTTAATGCCATTAATAAGGTTAAGTTTGAAGATGTTAAAGTTGTTATTATTGGTCAGGACCCATACCACCAACCAAATCAAGCACATGGCTTATCGTTTTCTGTTGAAGGTAATGTTGCCATTCCACCAAGTTTGCAAAATATTTTTAAGGAACTTAAAAATGAACTTGGTTGCTATATTCCAAACAATGGAAACCTAACAAAATGGGCAAAACAAGGTGTTTTAATGTTAAACAGTGTGTTAACTGTTGAATATAATAAACCTAATAGTCACAAAGGAAAGGGGTGGGAACAAGTTACCACTGAAATTATTAATTTGTTAAATAAACGTGAAAAACCAGTTGTTTTTTTGTTGTGGGGTGCAAATGCAAAAGCTATTGGTAAAAACATTAACACAAATAAACATTATGTTTTAACAGCTTCACATCCAAGCCCAATGAGTGCAAATCAGGGTGGTTGGTTTGGCAATGGTTGCTTTAAAAAAACAAATGAAATTTTAGTTCAATTAAATGAAAAACCAATTGATTGGCAAATTGAAAATGTTTAAAAGTAAACCTTTGGGTTTGCTTTTTTGTTTTGGTTTGGTATTTACAATTATTTTATGTTGTGATAAAATATTTTAAAAATTAGGGGTGTGCATTATGGGTTTATTACTTGAAAGTAATGTTAAAGATGTTGTAATACCAATTGTTATATTAGTAATGATTTTTTTAGTTGCAGGGCTTATAATTTATGGTTTAAAACACAAATATGGAAAAGATCGTGGAATGATTACCAAAGATGAACCAAAAACAATTAATGTTGAATTAAAAAAATGCTATATGCAACCAAACGAAGTTGAATTTTTAAAAAATTTATATAAAGTGTTACCAGCCGAATTTATTGCATTTCCTCGTGTTGGTGTTGATAATTTGGTTCAACCAAAAAATGATAAGGTGCTTTATAACACCATTTTAAGTCAATATGTTGATGTTTGCGTTTTTTTGAAAAGTACTATGCAACCAGTTCTTGCCATTGACTTATATGAAGCAAGTCCAGTTGCTCAACAATTAAAACAGTTGCACCCAAATGTTACAAAAGCATTAAAAGCAGTTAACATTCCAATGCTTAGTTATCAACTTTCAGAAGAGTATAGTTTAGTTGAATTAAGAACAAAAGTTATTGATGCAATGCCAGGAAAAATGATTGCAATGTTAAAAGAAAAAGTTAAAAATAACAACATTTTTGATTAATCAACAAAATTTTCGTTTCTTTAAAACTTGCAAATATTTACTTTGTGTGGTATAATAATTGAACCGTACTAGGTAGAGAGTTAGCGGACCTCTTTTCCCAAACGCTATATGTGGGGCCGACAAACTGTATGCGGGAATAACTGTTTATGTTATTAGATTAAATTTGATTGTTGATTTTAAGGTCTTATGCAATATTTTGCTGTGAATCATGTCAGGGTCGGAAGACAGCAGCATTAAATGGATTAAAATATGTGCCATAAGGTAGCTTTAAAGGAGATTGAATTTCTTTTAATGCATAACACAAGTGTTTTCAATTACAGCCGTACGGTTTTTTTATTGCTTTTTATAAATTTTCAAATAAATATATATTTATTTTGTAAAAAAATAAAATTATGTTAAACTAAATTAGTAAATAATTTAGAAGGAAATTATATTTATGAATAATGATAATTCAAATCGTTTTATAAAAGCATATAATCAAATTGATTCAGCATTAAGAATTCAAGGTGATATGAAACGTAGCATTAGTTACACAGAAGCAGTTAGAAAAGCAGCACGTTTTAATTCATTAGTTGCAAAGTATGAGGACCAATTAATTGATTATGGAAGGTTAAGAAATGCCATTGTGCATAATAGTGACCCCGACATTGTTATTGCAGAACCTCATGATGATGTGGTTGAGGAATATGAAAGAATTGCAAAGTTAATTTGCACACCACCTCTTGCAATTAACACTGTTTGTAACAAGGTTGTTAGCACCATTGAATATAATGTTAAATTAAAAGATGTGTTAGAATTTGGATATAAGAGTGGATTTAGTAGCATACCTATTTTTAAAAATGGAATGTTAATTGGTGTTGCTAACGGTCAAAAAATTGCCGATGTTATTGGAAAGAAAATTTATGAAAAACGTGATATTTGTGAATTTTTAAGAAACACAACCATCGAAGAAGTTTTAAAAGAATTTTCAAATGAAAATTATTACACTATTGCAAACGAAAAAATAACATTAGATAAAGTTTTAAATTTGTTTACCGAAAACAGAAAGTTATTGGTTGTTTTAATAACTAAAACAGGCACATTGCTTGAACCACCACTAGGAATTATTACAATAACTGACATTATGGATATTAACAAAATTTTAGATAATTATGAAATGGAAAGATAAAACAGTTGTTTTATCTTTTTTTATGAGAATATATAAAATATTTTGATAAAATTTGATTTTGGTATATTATAATAATATGTTAAAAAGAAAGTGGAAAAACACAATTATAATATCTGTTGCAATAGTTGTTTTAGCCATAATTGTTGGCGTTTTTTCTATTGTTATAATTAACACTCCAAACTTAAACTCATATATTAACATTTCAGCAAAAGATGTTTTAGGTAGTGTTGAAATTAACATAAAAAATGCCGATAATGGAACTCCATATTCATATTTCACTTTTGAAAACACAACAAGCAATGAAAAACAACATGAGTTTAATAACAAAAATTTACTTTTTAAAAGTGACACATCTAGCATAACTATTGAATTTGTTATTAGAAATATGTCATATTTCCCAATTAATGTGAATTTGCAATTTGATGGCCCTGGCAAAAATTCAAAACTTCAAATGCTTGTTAACAACGTTGAAAGCGAAATTACAAATAATATAGTTATTGAACCAAGCATTAATTTAGAAAATCCAAAAACAACTGTTGTTAGTTATGTTATTTCAAAACAAGATGTAAAAAAACCGATTAGAGCAACATTTAGTGTTGAAATGAAATTAACAAAATTATTAAATTAATATTCAATTTTAAGGTTGTAAAAATTGAATATTTTTTTATTTAGCACTTTTCTTTTTTAATCATTTGTGCTAAAATTATTGACGTTTTAAGTTATTAAGAAAATATGCAAAACAAACTTTGTTTTGCATATATTTTAGGAGATTAGTATGACAGATATTAGAAATGTAGCAATTATTGCCCACGTTGACCATGGCAAAACAAGTTTGGTTAATGAACTACTAAAACAAGGTGGTGTTTTTAGGGAAAATCAACAAGTTGCAGATAGAGTTATGGATAGCAACGCATTAGAACGTGAAAGGGGAATAACAATTTTAAGTAAAAACGCAGCGTTAATGTTTAATGGTGTTAAAATTAATGTTGTTGACACTCCTGGTCACGCCGATTTTGGTGGCGAAGTTGAACGTGTTTTAAAAATGGTTGATGGAGTGTTGCTAGTTGTTGACTCTTTTGAAGGACCAATGCCACAAACACGTTTTGTGTTAAAAAAAGCACTTGAATTAAACCATAAAGTTATTGTTGTTATTAACAAAATTGATAGAAAAGATCAACGTGTAAAGGAAGTTGTTGATGAAGTTTTAGAGTTGTTTTTAGAACTTGATGCAACAGAAGAACAACTAAACAGCCCATTTGTTTTTGCTTCTGCAAGAGAAGGAGTTGCAACACTAGATTTTAATGTTCCGGGAACAGATATGAAACCATTGCTTCAAAAAATTATTGATTATATTCCTGCTCCAAATGGTGATGTTAATGCGCCTTTTCAAATGCTTATTAGCTCCACAGAACAAAATGATTATTTAGGAAAACTTGCTGTTGGAAAAATTGAAAGAGGAACTGTTAAGGTTGGTCAAACAGTTGCAGTAACAAACTATCACGATGAAAAAGTTAATTCAACTTTTAAAATTAGCAACATATTTATGTTTGAAGGTTTAAAACAAGTGGCTCATTCTGAGGCAAGTGCTGGTGAAATTGTTTGCTTGGCTGGTGGAACAGATGTTACCATTGGTGACACAGTTTGTGACAAAGACAACGTTGAAGCATTACCATTTGTTAAAATTAGCGAACCAAGTGTTGAAATGACATTTAGTGTTAATAACAGCCCATTTGCAGGAAAAGAAGGAAAATATTGCACAAGCCGTCATTTAAGAGATAGATTAATTAAAGAAAGCATTAAAGATTTAAGTTTAAAAGTTTTTGAAACTGACAGTGCAGATAGTTTTAGAGTGCTTGGCAGGGGAGAAATGCACATTTCAATTTTAATTGAAAATATGCGTAGAGATGGTTATGAATTTCAAGTTAGTATGCCAAAAGTTTTAATAAAAGAAATTGATGGTGTTAAATGTGAACCAATTGACCGATTGGTTATTGATGTTCCAGAAGCATCTGTTGGAAATGTTATGGTTGCAATGGGAGAAAGAAAAGGAGAACTTGTTTCTTTAACAAACGTTGGAACAAGAACTCGTTTGGAATTTTTAATTCCGTCACGTGGGTTGTTTGGTTATAAAAGCCAATTTTTAACCGACACAAAAGGTGAAGGTGTTATGAGTGCTATTTTTGAAGAATATGCTCCATATAAAGGCCACATTGACAGAAGAAATTTTGGTGCACTTATTGCTTATGAAACTGGTGAAGCAGTGCAATATGGACTTTATAATTCACAAGAACGTGGCAAACTTTTAATAACACCTGGTACAAAAGTTTATCAAGGAATGGTTGTTGGAACAAACCCAAAAGGAACCGATATTGTTGTTAACGTTTGCAAGAAAAAAGCTCTTTCAAACATGCGTAGTTGTGCAAGTGATGAGGCATTACGACTTGAACCAGTTAAACCTTTAACACTTGAAGAATGTTTAGAGTTTTTAAATGATGACGAACTTTTGGAAGTTACTCCACAATCATTAAGAATTAGAAAAATAATTCTAGACCATACACAACGTGGACGTGCAGATTTTAGAAGAAAAAACAATATTGATTGTGAATAATAAAATTAAATAAATAATTAAAAAAGTGCTAAATAACCTTGACAAAATGCTTGTTTTTATTTATACTTAACTTGCAATATTTAAAGGTTGCACTTTTTTTTGTACTAGCCCCACAAAACAAGTTGTAACAAATTAATATTAATTTAAAAGTTTTGAAAATAATTTAGGAGATTTAATATATGAAAACAGTTATGGCAAATGCACAAACTGTAAATAGCGAGTGGTTATTGGTTGATGTTACTGATATGCCATTAGGAAGAGCAGCAAGTCAAATTGCAAACATTCTTCGTGGAAAACACAAACCAACTTTCACCCCTCACTGTGATGCAGGTGACTATGTTGTTGTTATCAACACAGATAAAATGATTTTAACAGGAAACAAATTAACAGATAAATTTTACTATCGTCACTCAGGATATCCTGGTGGACTTAAAAAAACTGCATACAAAGATTTAATGCAAAATAAAAGTGATTTTGTTTTAGAAAAAGCAGTTAAAGGTATGCTTCCAAAAAATAGTTTAGGAAGAGAAATGTTCAAAAAATTAAAAGTTTATAAAGGAGCAGAACATCCACACACTGCTCAACAACCAAAACCATATAAATTAATAGGAGGAGTTAAATAATGGCAGCAAAAAAATCTATTCCTGCGAACAAAAATGTTGAATTCACTTCAACTGGTCGCCGTAAACAATCAATTGCCAGAGTTAGATTAATTCCTAATGGAAAAGGTTTAATAACAGTTAATAAAAAATCACTTGAAGAATATTTTGGTTTGGGAACACTTCAATTAATTGTTAACCAACCACTTGAATTAACAAACACTGCTGGAAAATATGACATTATTGTTAATGTTCATGGTGGTGGACTTAGTGGTCAAGCTGGTGCAATTCGTCAAGCAATTTCTCGTGCATTAGTTAAAGCAGAAGAAAACTTAAAAGCTGAAATTAAACAAGCTGGTTTCTTAACACGTGATGCAAGAGTTAAAGAACGTAAAAAACCTGGTCTTAAAAAGGCAAGAAAAGCACCTCAATATAGCAAACGTTAATTTTTTAAAAACCTTGAATTTTTCAAGGTTTTTTTATTTTTTATTTTTTATTTTTTTATTTTATCAAAAAAAATGTGACAATTAATGTCACATTTTTTTGTTAGGTTCGGGTTTCTTTTGGTATTGTTTTAAAATGCTAGGCAACTCTCCATCATTAGTTGCAACTAAAATTGAATTTAAATTTAAATTGCGTTTAACATAATTATCAATGGCAATAACTGTTTCTTCTTCTAGTAGCTGATTAGATTGTTGCAAATTTTGAATGGTTATGTTTTCTGCTGTGTAAATTAATTCGGCACTTAAAATTGCGTTTGTTAAATAGTTAACTAAAATATCAAAAGTGTTATAAATGTTTCTAGTGTCAATGGCTTCTTCGCTAATAAGGGTGGTTTGTTTTGCGTTAATTTCTCTGTAAAAACTAGATTTTGTTACTTTATCATCTTTAATTTGTTTGTTAAATAAAACAATTTCTTTGCTTAAACATTTTAATAAATATTCTTTAACTTTTTCAAGGTTTTCTTCGTTAGAAATATCAACATTAAATTTTTTTAACATTAAAATGGCAATATCACAAGAGTGTGTGAAATTGGCTGTTTGTAATGCTTCAAAAAATTGGTTAATATCAATTATTTTTGAAACGTCACCAAATGTTTTGGTTAAATACTTATGCATTAAAACTTCAACATCAATTTTTTTAGAATTTTCATTTATTAATTTGTTATTAAAAATAAAGTTTGCCATTAAAACCTCAAATGAAAATTTATATTACGATTAAAGTATAGCATATTTTAAAAAAGTGTCAATATTTGATTTTAACTTATTTTGCACATTATTTTTAATAGGTATTTTATAAAGAATATGATAAAATTATATTGTTTTAAGGAGAAAATTATGGTTGAAAAATTATCACAAACAGAGTATTTAGTTAGAGATGAATTATATTCTTGTTTAGAAAGTTTGTTTGAAGAATGTTCTAGTGTTAAAGTTTTTAGAACATTGCAAGATTACTCGGGTAATTTTGATGAAATTTATAATGAATATGTTGCTTTAAATTTAAAGAATGTTGAACAAATGTTGGCAGATTATTTTTTAGACAATGTTATGTTGGAAGGAAATAAAAAAGTTGAGCACTTATATTATGTTGAGCAACCAGTTTCAACATATTTAAAATTTGAAGCGTTAAGGGTCTTTGTTTTTAATTGTTTAGGGCATAAAGCATATGCAACAACATTAAAAGGTGAAACCGATTTTGTTGTTTTTGATGATAGTGCAGTTGTTTTGTTAGATTTTACAAAAGAGGGTGCTTTAAAAGGTGGATTTTTAAGCACAAAACCAAGCGATGTTCAAATTGCACTTGCAGAATATGACAAACTTAAAGCCAATGCTGTTGATTATTTAAAAATGGTTCCAGCAGAAACAACAACCAAAAATGGTGTTAACAGAAAAATTAAAGAACTTAAATATAATTTAAAATTAAAATAAAAAACCACATAACGTGGTTTTTTTATTTTATTAAATGTTTTTTTAATAATAAGTTTAAAGCATCTAAAATGTTAGTGTTAATTAACTCTGCAATTTCAACCAAATGTTTTTGTTTAACCTTTGTTTTTTTATAAAGAATTGTTAAGTAACTAATTAGCGAATTCACAATTTGAGATGTTGTAAAAAAATAATAAATATCATTAATTATTAAGTTTTGGCTTTTAACATTTTTTAAAAAATAAATTAAAGCTAGTGGTTGTTTTTTTAACCAAAATTTTTCATCAAATTTACTTAATGTTTTTAGGGCATTTTTTTTATTAATTTTTTTGTTGAATTTACATAAAAAAGTAACGTAAACTTTGTTATTTAACATCACTTTAAAAACTTTTTCGTTTGGCACTGCTTTTTTAAAGTGTTCTGAATTTACAAATGTTACGTATTCTTGATTATTAAAAAATATGTCATACATTTTTTCTTGTGTAACCATATTA
>CALWDV010000043.1 GCA_944376785.1 uncultured Clostridia bacterium
AGATTAGTTTTGCAAAAAAATCAAGTTTTTGTTTTGGGCGATAATAGGGGAAATAGTTATGATAGTTCAAAATATGGACCTTTTGAAGATAAAGATGTTGTTGGAAGGGTGGATTTCATAATTCCATATGGCGTTGCTCCTTTTTATTATTTTTTAAAATTTTATACCGGAATTAATTTGGTTGGTTTAAGTTAAAATGAAAGGGTTTTCCTTTCGTTTTTTTATCGACAAAAAATATAAAATTTTGAAATGATTATTTATTAATAATTTGTTAATAAATTGTTTATGTTATATACTAATAATAGGTTTTTCAAATAAATATAATTAAATTTTGTGAGGAATTTATGCAAACATACATACCACTAATTGTGGGAGGAATAATTTTATTATTTATACTTTTTGGAATGATATGGGGATTAATTAGAGGGTTAAAAAGAACCAGTTTTAGATTGGGTTGGATTTTTGCCTTTGGTATTATTTTGTTTTTTGTTGCGCCATTAGTTACAATGGCACTAATGAAAATGGACATTTCTTTTTTAAATATTAATGTTAATGGTCAGTTAGTAACAAGCATAAGCGAACTTGCAACATACTACTTAAAACAAATTCCTGATTTTGGCGAAATGTTAACTGAAGACCCTGAAACATTAAACATTATGCTTTCATTAGTTGCATTATTGTTAAATTCTTTTGTTTATGTAATTTTGTTCTGGTTAGTAAAAATTGTTTTATGGCCAATTTGGGCAATTTTAAGTGCAATTTTTATTAAGAAGAAAAATGCCAAAGGCGAAAAGAAAAAGAAACATGCATGGTGGGGGCTTTTAGTTGGAGCAATATCTGGTTTGTTTGTTGGAGCAACAACAATAATGCCTGTGGTTGGTGTTGCAAGTTTAGCAACAGAAATTGAAAACTCCACAAAAGAAAATTATGCCACCACAACAACCGATGAAAACACTGGTGAAGAAATTATAATTTACAATGGTGGTGTTTTAACTAAACTTGGTGCAGGTGAAGTTGTTGATATTTTAAATTATTATAACAATAGTTTTGTTGCAAAAGCATTAAAGTACACAGGAATTGAATTTTTTCAAAACGCATCATTTTCAGGTTTGAGCAGTGCAACATTAAACAACCAAAGAATTGTTTTAAAAGATGAAGTAAAAAATATGGCTGTAACATTTGCAAGTGTTAAAAATTTGCAAGAACTTGGGTTTAATAATTTAAATCAACAAAAAATAAATGAATTAATTAGCGCATCAAGAATTTTAGTTAATCAAATGTTTAACATTAAAACATTATCTGCACTTGGCGATAAATTAATGCCAAAAGTTATTGATGAAATATTAACAAATCCAGAATTTATAATTCAACTTCCAAACACTGGTGAAGAGTTGTTCAACCAAGCAATAGTTGATAGCGTTAAGGAACTTAAAAAAATAAATTTTGCAGATGTTAAAAATGAATTAATTAATCTTTTAGATATTGCAAGTTTGTTAAACGAAAAAGACATAATTTGTAAAATTGCCAATAAAGAAGTTACAGAAGCACCTGACATATTAAAATTGTTTGATGAAACAACATTAAACAATGTTACAAATAAAATTTTTGAAATGAAAACCATGATGGGATTTTTACCAATAGTGGTTAACACTTCGTTAAATTATGTTGCAGAACAACTTAATGTTGTCGATTTTGAAATTGACGAAGAGGGAGCAACAGTTGAAGAAGTTAAAAATTTATTTAAAAATTTAACCACAACTGTTTTAGCAATTAACAATTCAATTAATTATGATAGCAAATATTACATTACAGAAACCACCTTGCCACTTCTAGGAGAACTTTTAAATGCAGTTAAAAATTATGGTGGATTAAATCAGGAAAATTACAATAAGTTAGTTGTTGCAACTGAAAACAGATTAAGAACAGAAGTTAATAAATTGTTAAGCAATGTTTCTGCTGATTTGGCAGATGTGAAGGAAGAAATTCTTAAATCAATTAACAATTTAAGCGAAGTTTCTAACTTTGAAGCAGATTTTACTAAAATTAACGAAGTGTATGATGATGTAATTTTAGTTGTTGAAGGAATTAATAGTTCAGAACCAACAATTCATTATGAAAGTGTTGGAAAGGTTTTAGATTGCTTTAAACAAACAGAATTGTTTGGTAAAGCAGTTAATCCAATTATAGAAAGTGGACTAGAATATTTTAAAACTAAAATTCCAACCGAGTATGCCGAATTGAATGATGTTGTTGATAATGTTAAGTTGAATGTAAAAGAAGTTAATAGTTGGCAAAACGAACTAAAACAAATGAAAAGTTTTGTTAACACAATTCAAGACATTATGGCAGCGTCAGATTTAAAAACTGCATTACTTGATGAAAACTCAACATTAATGGCTGAGTTTGGAGCTTCGTTAAACAAACTTAATAACACTGTTTTATTTAAAAATGAAATTAAACCAATAGTTAAAATTGTTTTAAATCAAGTTGAAAATTTAAGCATTGAAAACACCGATTTGTTAACAGAAACATTTGCTGTTGTAAGAACTAATATTGATAAATCTAACAATGTTAACTGGGAACATGAATTTGTTGTTTTAAAAATGCTAGTCAACAACTTAATGGAACTAAGTGATGAAGGCAGCACTGTTACTATTGAAGAAATTGGGGAAACCTTTGATAACATAGTTAAAGAAAATTGTGCATTAATAAATGCAGAAGTAATTAATTCAATTTTAAAAACAACTATAACACAATTTGCTGGAAGCACCACCGATAGTGAAATTTTAGATATTGTGGAAACATTAAAAACCGAAATTGACAATAGCGAAAATTTAAATTATAAGCAAGAATTAACAGCACTTAACAGTTTGTTTAACGAACTTAATAACATTGATTCAAGCAGTTCAACTTTCCTTGTTGATTTTGGTAGATTATTAGATAGTTATGACTATGAAACTGGAACATCAAAAAGTGTTTTAGTTAGTGGAATAAGAACAAAAATTGTTACTTTGGTTATTAACAAAGTTAACACTTCTACTATGGATGCAGACATGGTAACCATTATTAACAAAATAAAAAACAACGCGTCAAACATAACAAATTTTGAAACAGAGTTTACTTATTTAGATGAGTTTGTAAATGAAGTTGAAAATTTAACTAGTGTTAATGTTGAAACTTTTGAATTTACAAAGTTTGGCAGAATGTTAGATGGATATTCAACCAGTGTTTTATTAGGTAATGTTAGAAGTGATGTTGTAACATTTATTGTTAACAAAGTTACAATCACAAACGCCGAACAACAAATTCAAACTGCAATAAATGAAATTTTGCAAAACACAATTTTAATGGGCAAAAAAGCTGAAAATGGTGAAATCACTTTTGAAACATTGTTTAGTGAGTTAGGACAATTAAAGTCGCAAACAGATAATTTTGCTAACATAACATTCACAAAGGATAATTATGATGTTTCACAATTTGGCACAATGTTAGATAACTTAAATTCTTTAAACATTGTTCCAACAATTTCAAGTGTTAGAATTGCTAAATTTATAACAGGAAAATTTGTTGGTGAAAATGGCATTAAGCAATTTATTAAAGATTATAGTAGTCATCCTGCAAAAGATGAAATCGACAATACAATTAACGAAGTTATGTCACAAATAATAAGTATTGACACAAGTTATCAAAACTATATAACAAGTTACGAACAAAATGAAAACCCAACCACAGAATTTAATTTCACAAATGACTTTAACGAAATTAACACCATTGCAAGCACTATGATTGAAAAATTAAAACAATATGGTTTGTGGGGATAATAAAAGAGCACCTATTTAGGTGTTCTTTTATTATTAAAATTAAAAAGTTTAAGTTGCCTTGACTAAACTTTAAATTATAAGTAAACTATTAAAAATAAAATTATGGGTGCAATATGAAATTTTTAAATCCTTTTAGATGGATATGGAAACTTATTATTCTCGGATTAATTATATATTTATTTTTTAAGGTGGCATTAGGTTAATGTTTTTTAAAAAGAAAACAGAAAATGATAATAATATTAAGAAAAAAAAAGGGTGTTTAAAGCCCCTAATTATTTCCATTGTTATTTTTGTGGTGTTGGGTTTTGTTGTTATTATGTCAATTAAAGATGTTATTAAAATTTATGGTGTTAACTTAAAAACTTTTCAAGAATATGTTGAATGGTTAAATGAAGAAGTTGATGAAAACACATTAACAACAAATAAAATAACTAATGCTCACTATGTTGCTTTCACTGAAAAAGCAAATAATAGTGGTCTTGAAATTTTTGATGCAAATGGAAATGTTCAAATGAACGTTCCAACAATTAAAATTGAAAATAGCATAACATTAACCGATTGTGAACTTGGAGCAATGATTAATAATGCATCAAAGCAAGAAAATAATTCACAAGTTTTTAATTTGTTAGAACTAACAATAACAGATTTAGGAAATGGCTTTTATTTAATGAAAAGTGTTGTTAAGTTTGATTTAACCGAAGTTAAAAAAGAAATTGGAAAAAATGCAAACGACCTACCAAATCAAATTTACATTACAAGCGAAGGCAGTTGCTACACTGTTGGTTCGAGAATTCAAACAAAAGATAACACTATAAAAATTAATCAACTATCAAACGATAAAAATCAAAAAATTGTTAATTTTTTAAAAGAAGTTGAAAAGGATATGGAAGATGATGAGTTGTCGTCTATAATGGATATTAACAACTATGTTTTAACTGAAATTATAAATTCTTTCGTTTCAAAAACCAACACTAAAATTATTTTAAGTAACGGAACAATTTCGTTTAATATAAAAAATTAAAATAAGCAAAAAAAATTATGGGAATAATCCCATAATTTTTATTTTTTTATGATTTTCTTTTTCTTAAAACTTTTCCAGTAATTGCACAAGCCACAAGTCCAACAGCGGCAACAAGAGCAATCCAAACACCTGCACCAGCCGAAGCGTATGTAACAGTTTCGTTTAAATTTTTGGTTGCAGAAATTGTTAAAATCATGAATAACAATGAGAACAATGTAACAATTACATTCATAATAATAGCACCTGTGCCTGGGCCTTTTCTCAAAAGTCCAATTAAAGCAACAATTATTGTAGGAATGCTAATAATTAAAACAGCAATATTAAGAATAACTGAAAATCCAAATGTTTCAGAATTTTCACCTTTTGTTAGTGAATAAGCCATAACTTTCTTTAAAGCAGCTTCTCTTTCTTTTTCTTCAAGTGATGGATTTAAAGAGTTTGCTAATTCTTTTAATGCTGCTTCATCATCCATACCAACAGTTTGAACTAATTCCATACCACTTAGTGTTACGTTGTTGTCTTCATCACCTAACACATAAGTTGGCATAAAGAATGTTGTTAAAAGTAACACAGCAAGAAGTAAACAAACAGCTCCTACAATTCTTGCGGCACCAAATTTGTTTTTTGCCATTATATTTTTCCCCCTTTTTATTTTGTTATTAATATGATAACAACTTTTGTTAATTATTCAAAGTAAAATTGCTAATAAATTATTAATAAAAAAAGTTAAAACAATGTTTTAACTTTAATTTTTAAAAAGTGTTTTTAAAATATATTTATTAAGTTTATCTTCATCAACAACCCTTTGATATGCGTGAATGCCATTTTTATTTTGTTCTAGAATTGTTTTTCCACCAATTTCAGGGTTAACAAAAACTTTAATATCACATGGAATAAACTCATAAAATTCGGGGTGGCAAAGTGCCAAAACTGTGTTTAGGTCATACAAACAAATGCAAGTTGGGTCAACTGTTTCGTTAATGCTTTCAGCTAAAACCTTAACAAAATTATCTTTTATAGTTTCTGTTGGCATTTTTGCAAACACTTCTTTTTTAATTCTTGTTTCATTGCCTAATTCCATTGGGTTAATAACCATTGGAACATCGCATTTTGAAACAATATCAAAACTTTCAGGGTCAAAATACGCATTAAATTCTGCATAAGAAGTAATGTTTCCATCTCCATTAATTGAACCAATCATTGAATAAATTTTTTCAACGTTTTCTTTTGTTTCAGGATATTGAATAAAAAGTTTTGCAATGTTTGTTAGTGGTCCCAAAGCAAGAATAGTAACTTTTTCTTTGCTATTTAAAATAACATCTTTCATTGATTCCACTGCATTTAATTCGCAAGGGTAGTGTTGTTCTCCAATAACATAATCACCAAGCCCACTTAACCCATGCACATCAGATGCGTCAGTTTTATTTTTCTTAACTAATGGTTGTTTGCTTCCTTTTGCAATTCTAACACCATTAAAAAAGTTTTCTGCAAAAAATTGAATGTTTTTTGTTGTTATGTCAATGGGTGTGTTTCCTGCACAAGAAGAAATTAGTTTTAAATCAACTTTATCTAAATTTTCTGCAAGTAAAAGTAGTGCTAGTGCATCATCAATCCCAGGGTCACAATCAACAATTATTGTTTTTTTAGTGTTTGAATTAACAAGTTGTTTTTCAATGTTTTTAATGTATTGTTTTGCTTCGTTAACTGAACTCATAAGTTACTCCTTATTCAAAATTAAGTTTTAAATTAATTTTGTTTTGTTTAATATATTTTTTAACGTCATTTAATTTTGGCATTCCTGTTTGAGCACCAAGTTTTGTGGTTTTTAGTCCTGCACAAATATTTGCAAAAGTTAGTGCGTCTTTCATTGAAAGCTTGTTATTAATTGCAACCATAAACGAACCTAAAAAAGTGTCACCTGCACCAGTTGTGTCAACAACTTTAACTTTAATTGCAGGAATGTTAACAATTTCGTTTCCGTCACAGTAAAATGCTCCGTTGGCACCATGCGTTAAAATTAATTTGTTTGGATATTTTTTTAACACATCATATGGTTTTAATTTGTTATATCCTTCAATTTCACCAATTTCAATTTCATTAACAATAACATAAGTTGCATTATCAAAAAGTTTTTTTGGAAATTTTTTAATTGGTGATGGATTTAAAACAAATTTAATGTTGTTTTCCACGCAAATTTCACTTGCTAAAAGCAGGGCGTCAAGTGGAATTTCAAACTGTCCACCCACAATGGAACATTCCTTAATTCTTGGTGAGTATTTTTTAATATAATTTGTGTCAACTAGGGCATTTGCTCCGGGAATAACAACAATTTGATTGTTTCCGTTGCAAACAGTTATGTTTGCAATTCCACCTTGTTTGTTTTTTAATTGTTTAACTGCTGTTATGTGAACATTTTCAAATTGCAAATTGGCAATGGCATTTTTAGAAAACATATCATCTCCAACGCAGGCCAATAAATTTGTGCTTCCACCAAGCCTAGCACAAGCAACAGCTTCGTTTGCACCTTTTCCACCAAAAGAAATTAAAAAATCTTTACCTTCAACAGTTTCGCCCACTCTTGGCAATTTTTCAGTTCTACAAACAATGTCTGTGTTAATGCTGCCAATAACTCCAATTCTGTTTTTAATTTTATTCATAATAAAAATTCCTTTAATTTTAGTTTTTTTCTAAACACTTTGTTTCTATTTTAAAAAACCTTTAATAATTAAATCTTCTGCTTCTTGTTCGGTTAAACCAAGTGTCATTAACTTAACCACTTGTTCACCTGCAATTTTCCCAATGGCTGCTTCATGAACCAAAGTTGCTTCAACATTTTCACAAACAATTTTTGGTGTTGAATCAATTCTGGAATTGTTTGCCAGTATTCCATCGCAAGAAACATGACCAAAACATTTGTTTTTACCTTTAACAGCTGAATAAAAATTTTGATATGAATTGTCTTTTGCAACACTTCTTGAAATAACATCAACACTGCTATTTTCACCAATCAAATCAACATCAAATTTTGTTATTGCTGTTTGATTGTTTGTGGTTAAAACTTTTTCTTTAATTATAAGTTTTGCATTGGCAAAAAGTTTGGCTTTTGTGTTTCTAACAGAATGTGAAACTCCACCAATTTGAGTTGTGTCCATTTCAAAAAAACTATTTTCTTTCATGGTTATTTTGGTTGTTGGATTTAAAACCTTTTCGCCTTGTCCATTTCCAACACCTAAATGTTTTTCAATATATGAAACTTTGCAGTTTTTGCCCAAATGGAAATTATGAATTCCGTTGTGCTCACTATTATCGTTAGTTGCGTTGTGAATTCCACAACCGGCAACAATGGTTACTTCTGCATTATCTCCAATATAAAAGTCGTTATAAACTAAATCTTTAATTCCACCAGATGTTATAATAACTGGTATGTGAACACTTTTATTTTTAACATTTGGTTTAACATAAATGTCAATTCCCGGTTTGTCTTTTTTAGATGTTATTTCAATTTCAGCTGTTGAATTTTTAATTTTTGGTTGCCCATTTTCACGCAAATTAAAAGCACCAGCAGGAATTTTGTGTAGGTCGGCAATTGATGCTAAAAGCTCTTTCTCAATTTTATTCATTGTTAACCTCCACATTTAATTTTGAGCAAGTTGAATTTTTTAGTTTAGGTAAAATTAACTCTGCTTTTCCAAAATCTTCTAATTTAGAACTATTCAAAATAATTATTTCATCAGCTATTTCCAAAATTTTTTGTTGATGTGTTACAATTAATGTTAATGTTTTTTTGTTTTTAAGTTCTTTGAAAATGTTTGTTAGTCCGTCAAAACTCCAAATATCAATTCCTGCTTCTGGTTCATCAAAAATGTTAATTTTCTTTTGTTCTGCTAAATTAATTGCTAGTTCAATTCTTTTTAGTTCACCACCAGATAAATTAGAATCTAAATCTCTTTGCAAATAATCTTTTGCACAAAGACCAACCTTGCTTAAAAAATCACAGCCACATTTTACAATATTATCTTTTTTTGAAACGGTAGAAATTAAATCGGCAACAGTTAAACCTTTAAATTTAACTGGTTGTTGGAATGTAAACCCTAAACCTTTTTTGCTACGTTCAGTAATGCTTAATTTGTTAATGTTTTCACCATCTAAAATAATATCACCACTGGTTTGATTAATAATTCCCATAATAATTTTAACCAAAGTGCTTTTTCCACTGCCATTATGCCCAGTTATTGCAACAATTTTGCCATAGTTTAATTTTAAATTTATATTATCTAAAATGGTTTTGTTTCCCACTTTATAGTTTATATTTTTTAGCTCTAACATTTGTCTCCTTAAATTTGTAAAATGGAAAAATCCATAAATTTTGTTGTGTTAAATTAACTTGTTTATTAATAATTAATTAAATAACACTAATTTTATTTTATCATTAATAAAGGTAAATGTCATTTATTTATTATTTTTAATAAAAAATCTTAGAATAATAAAATAATTATTTGATAAATTAAAAAAGCATTGACAATTTAATTAACAATAATTATAATATCTTTGCATAACATAAATTACTTGTTTATGTTATAAAATTAAAACGCTATGCGCCGTTAGCTCAGCTGGATAGAGCGTTGGTCTACGGAACGGCGTCGCAACTCAATTTTGGTGTTTGTTTTAATTAAAATTAAAACTTCACTTATTAATTGGTTGCTCCTTTTCCCCAATAAAACTTTTTCAAATTTTTATAGGGGACCCCATTTGGAGCCTTTGGTTCCTAATTATTAATATAAGCAAAATAAATTTTATAAATTATGCGCCGTTAGCTCAGCTGGATAGAGCGTTGGTCTACGGAACGGCGTCGCAACACAATTTTAAGGTTCGTTTTAATTAAAATTAAAACTTCACTTATTAATTGGTTGCTCCTTTTCCCCAATAAAACTTTTTCAAATTTTTATAG
>CALWDV010000044.1 GCA_944376785.1 uncultured Clostridia bacterium
AAGCAGATAGAAAAAATATCTTTTCTTCTTGCTCATGATTTAAAAACCTTTGCCGAAACAAACGGCAACTTTTCAAATCTATCAGCAAATACTGTCTATACACATTTGCAAAACAATCAATAAAACATAATGAGAAGAAGTTGAAATATACTTCTTCTTCTTTGTATTGTATATTCAATTTGTATTGAATACGCTTGACAATACAATACACATGTGATATAATTCAATGTATACAAAGGAGAACAGTTATGGATTTAAAAGAAAAAATAGACATGTTAAACGAAATATTGGATACTATAAAAAAGTATCCTGAAAACTTGCAGGAAAAAGTTTTTGATTTTTTATTGGATAATCAAATAAATACAAACAATCAAGAAGCTGGTTCCGACAACATTCAACAAGGTGATATAAATGATGATAAAATAACAACATCAAGTAAAAAGAAAAAAAAGAAAGCGACTACTACAACCTCTTATACAAACAGCTATAAACCCCAACTGGTAAAAAATTTAAACTTGCGTCCAGATAATACAAAAACATTAGCTCAGTTTTTTGAAGAAAAATGTCCAGAAGGAAACATACAGAATTCTGCTGTTATGACATATTATCTTGAAAAGGTATTAAATATTGATCCTATTACTCCCGACCACATTTTTACTTGTTATATGGAACTTGGTAAAAAAATTCCAGCAGTAATAATACAGAATTTAAGAGATTGTAGCAGTAGCAGGTATGGCTATATTGATTTTAAAGATGGTAAAATTACAACATCTATAAAAGGTATTAACTTTGTTACTCAAGACTTACCACATAAGGATAAGAAATAATGTATTCAAAAGATTTAATTGAAAATTTCGTTTTTGCGATAGAAAATTTTAATAATTTTACGCCTGCTAAACAAATTGATTATTTTGCTTACTTTTTGCACTTGAATAACAATGATATTTTCTCTGCAAAAGATATAGAAAAATGTTTTGAAATATTAAATTATCCAAAATACTCTAATATATCAGCTTATTTAAATTCAAATGTCAAGAATAAAAAATTTATAAAAAAATCTGCTGGTGTGTTTACAATCACAAAACAACTACAAGATAAATTTGATGATGAATGTAATAATCGTAAAGCACCACCTCCATCTAACAACTTGTTTCCATTAGAGTTGGTAAAGGAAACAAGAGGTTATATTCAGGAAATTTCTAGTCAAGCCATATGTTGTTATGATCTTAAATTATTTGATGCCTGTTCGGTAATGTTAAGAAAATTAATTGAAACATTAATCATTGAATGTTTTGAAAAACATAAAATAGATTACAAAATTAAAGATAAAAACAATGACTTTTTCTATTTAAGCGATTTAATCAATAGTATTTTAGCAGAACAATTATGGAATATAAGTAGAAATGCAAAACAAGGTTTTAAAAATATTAAAAATTTAGGAGACTTATCTGCACATAATCGTAGATTTTGTGCGAAACAAAGTGACATCGATAAAATAAAACAAGATATACGGATTTGCATTCAAGAATTAGTTAACTTAATTGACTATAAGAATTGGAAACAGTAATCTTAATCCACCTATCACCAACATACACTTTAAAGTTAGAATTGGATAGCATTGGCTCCGCCAACAAAAAAGTAAGTCGACACCGACTTACGTTTTTATTTGTAAATTAAAAATTAACTTTATCGACTCTTCTCAATTGCAATAATCCCGTTGTAATTAATTTGAAAATTTATAGCATGAATTAGTTTGTTATTAATTTTCTTGCAATAAATTAAATATCATGTTTTTCAATATTTTCAATTAAATATTCATACTCATTAACTTTAAACACATCACCGACTTTACTTTTTAATAAACATTTTGCTACTTCACAGTCTTTTGATAATTTAATCGCTGGATATGTAAGTTGAATTTCTTTGTCTGAAATATAATATCTACCCTCAACATCTTCGCCACTTATTGTGTAGATATTTATTGCTTCTTTTTTTGTAACATCTACATGTTTATAAAATTCTTGCTCTCTATGATCATCATCAAGTTTTTTTATTTTTGTTTTGTTATTTTTTTCTATATTGTATTTTTCATACAAATCAACACCTAAAAAGTAATCTTCTATAAAGTTCCATCTACTTTCATTATCGGATAATTTTTCAAAGAAATATGTCATAAAATCAACTGACGAATAATGCATATCCCTTATGGTATCTAATGTTTGGCTATGATAATCCTTTTTATCTAAAACTTTTTGTATTGCTTTTTCACTATTAATACGAATAAAAAATTCTGGCCTTTCTCCATTTTGTAAACTATATGTCACCAAATCAAATAGTTCCAAAATTTGAACAGCAACTAATAATAAATTTTTTCTCATTTTTTTATCTGCATCTTTAGTTGAATCAATTATAGATATTCTTTCTTTATCAAATAAATTATTATAGAAATAGGCTTTTATTTCCTTTTTTAAATCACAAATCATTCTATTATAATATGATGATATCACATGATATTTATCGGTTTGAGAGTTATATTCGCAAAACTTAGCTTTTCCAAAAGTTGTGTTTCTATTAACACTTATTAGTATGTTTAATAGTGGATCAAGCATACCTCTCATTTTGCGAGCACTTATTCCCTGATTTAATTTTTCACAAACTTTAACTGCCATTTCTTCAATGCTAAAGTGCTTTCCTGAAATTTTTATATCATCAAGAGTTTCTTTTATTTTGTCTAATATCAGATAAGATTTGTTACAAACAGAATTAAAATTTTCTCCATATTTGGTCTCAACTTTAAGCAACATTCTATCTAAAAATGCACTTTTATCAATTCTTAATTCATTGAAGCCATGATCATCTACAGTAAAAAATTTACGTTTAAATGCTCCAAAAGAAAGACCTTTGTCCCCAAAATTGTTATATTTTTCCTCCCAACACTTCTTAAAATCAAAATCATAAACATCTCCTAAATATGAATGTGAACTTCCTTTTCCTGTCATTTTAGACAATTCTTTTCTATCGTATTTTTTATTAAGATATTTATAAAATCCTATACTCTTTACATAATCAAGTTTTGAGTCTGGAATAAAAAATAATCCTTTTGTAAACATACTTCTTGGTTTAAATATTAATGGTACATAATTTGTCATTTTTACAAAGTCTTTTTTTATCGCCAAAATGGTTGCTTTTAATTTATTCTCTATTTCAGCATCATCCTGTGCAACAAAAACATGGGCAAATTCTTCTGTTGAGATTAAAAAATTTCTTTTCTTGCATCGTCTATATTTATACAATATTTTTTGCAAAACACCAATAATATTATAGACTGTTATTTGAGACATACCATACAATTTATTTATATATCTAAAATCTTCTATATAAAAATCCGTTGCAGCTACACCAATCAATTTTGGAGTTCTTGCAGCTCTGCCAATCTCTTGAACATAATCCGCCAAATTACCAGTTGGAGCAAAATGATATACATTGGTTATGTCAGGAACATCAATTCCCATTCCAAATGCTTTCGTTGCCAAAACCACATTTGATGTTCCTACTTTTATATTGTCAAGCGTTTCGTTTTTATTAGTTTTGTCTAACCCACCATAATACTTACCTATTTTTTTTGTATCCAAATAATTATATATTTCATTTAATTTAGATACATATGGAAAATAAACCAAAGTTTTTTCGTCACTTTCCAAATATTTATTTATTGCTGATATTACCTTTCTATCTTTTTCCTCAGCGTATGCATGATCCTTGTTACAAACTCTAATGTCAAACTTTATATTTTTTCTTTTTACATTTCCTATAAATTCAATTGGTGACATATTTAAACTATCAATAATATCATGATACATATCCTCTGTTCCATTTCCAATAGTTGCTGTTGCCGTAAATGTCGCTATTGGAAATATATGTTTTGAGTCATGTCTTAATTTATTTAAATAGTCTCCCAAATACCAATAATCAGGTCTGAAATTCTTACCCCACGTCGCAACAGTATGTGCTTCATCTACTACTAAAAGCCCAATTTGCCTATCTCCAATAAAAGTTTTTATATCGCTATTACTTAATAAAGATTCTGGAGAAATATATAAAATGGAAATTCTACCACTTATAATATCTTCTTTTATTTTTTCTTTTTCAAAAGGAGTAAAATCCGAATTGATAGTTGCGGCGCATTTTGTCATTGGTTTAATATTTTCAACTTGATCATTCATTAACCCTATTAGTGGCGAAATAACAATAGTTACTAAATTATTTTTTTCTGCCGCTAATATTGCTGGAATTTGAAAAAGAATAGATTTCCCAGCACCTGTTGGAGCAGTAACGAATATATCTCTAGGATACTGTCCCTCTTGAGCTTTCAATATGTTCTGATAAATTGTATCTATAATTATACTTTGATTAATTTTTAAAATTTCATTAGTATTAAAAGGATCTTTATACATTTCTATATCAAAAAAATTATAGGTTTTATTTTTTCTGTGAAGAACTTCCAAATACTCTTCATAAAGATCTGGCAAATCAACTTTTATTAATTTTTCTTTTGTAATGACACTAACACCTAAAAAATTTAGAACTGAAACAAACTTTAAAATAGGAGATCTATCATTATTTTCTACTTTAAAATATGATATGGTATTACATTCATCATTTAAAATTTTATTAAAAATTCCAACTAAATTTTGTAAATTAGTGTTATCAAACACATCAATATTTTTCATATTATCTTTTTTGTATGGTATTAAATAAGTTGAGTGAGATATAAACAAACTAATATATGAATCCACAAATTCAGGATCAATTTCATTATAGGAAATAACCAAATTTCCATTTTCATTTATACAACTTGAATATACCTTTTGCAAAAAATTACTTTCAGGTAAATCTTCATCATATTTATTTATAATAAGATCATTATTTTGATTTATAAATCCTGGATAATAATTATTAAAAATCCCTATATCTATTACACAAATTTTATATTTATTAGCATCTACAATACCGAAAAGGTTAAATTTAATAAGCATATACATTTCTTCATACAAACAATAGAGTGGAACATTCGATGCCAATCCTTTAATCGCATTTTCTAATAATTTCGTTTGTGAATTATCTAAATTATTTATATCCTTACTTAAATCCAAATTAAATATATGAGCACAATTTAGCTCCAATCTATCTATTATCGAATTAAAACCTTTTAAAACATATATCGTATTTTGTTCTGTGATCTTTTGGTTTATTAAAGAACTTATTTTATCTATCATTCTTCACTCCTTAGTATATCTATCGTGTTAATTTAATTATATCATAAATATTTTGTTTTTCTATAAAATTGTCTTTTTTTAATATTTTAATGAATTAGTTATCTTAACAATGATAAATTTTAATGGTCAAGATTTTTATTACTTATTTAAAATTCTTTTATTTCTTTTCTTAATAATTCTATTGATTTTTTTAAGTCTTCATCGTCATATTTTCTATCAACATTTTCAGTGTGGTCAGTTGCATTTCTAATATATGTGGGCAAAACTTCAATACCTAATTTTTCTTTATAAGAGTACTCATATTTGTTTAATACAACTTTTAAATTATGTTTATATTTTTGTTTTAAATAAATGTCAACTTTTGCTTGATTACCGCCACACATTGATAAGAATTTTCCATACAATTGATTGTGATACTCGCTTGATATGATACCAAATACCAAATATTGAATTTCTGCAACTGTTGTTCTATTAAGAACAGTATCCATCTTTGTTATGCTTTGACTTTTAATTTCATCATTATCTTTATATAATCTAACAATCAATGTATCTTCTCTATCAAAAATCGATTTTAATATATTTTCTGAATGGCTAGCAATAAATAATTGCAAATCTCTTTCACCAGAATTGTTATCTTGTAAAATATCTATGATAAATGGTATGATTTTTAATTGCCATTTTGGATGCAAACTCGTTTCAGGTTCATCTAATAAAATCATATCAAGATTTAATGAAACTCTGCTTCTTATTGTTTCTAATCGTAATATCAATTCTTGTTCACCTGAACTATATGTATCAACTTTGGGAATAGAAATATTCCCATCAATTGAAACTTGTTTTGATATATCATCCATTAATCTATCATATTTATTATTTAAAAATTCTTTAATTCTTTCATTATGAAAATCATTTACTTTTTCTACTAACATTCTATTATCATTAACAATGTTATTTTTATTAAGCGACATTATATTTGCCCCTTTATATCCATTTGTATTGTTAATATCAGTTATATCTTTATAAATTTTTTTTCCATTTATTTTCTCTTTTATGTTATTAACTGCATTGCGAAATTTTATATCTTGAGCAACATAAATACTTTTATGCCCACACTGTCCACAAAAATTAAAATTTTTTTCTTTATTAACAATGTATTTTGAAGTATCATACTTAAACAATTCTTTAAGTATAGTAGTTTTTCCACAACCATTTTCACCAACAAAAATAATGTTAGAATATATTTTACCATTTTCTTTATTAAAAGATATTTTTAAATTTTTTAAAATTGGATGATCTTTAAATTCTATTTTTGATAACCTCATATCCCCTCTCTTTTTATTAGATTAAGTATATCACACTTTTTATAGAAATAAATAAATTTAGTTTATATTTAAAATTATAAATATAATTACAACTTAATTTTAAATATCCAAACAGTATTGAAATTAGATAAATATTAATAAAATTGTAACAGAATTTTAACTATCAGTTAAACCTGAACTTTGTTGGTGCCGCCACACTGTACCCAGCTGAACACTATGAGTTTAGTTGGGTGTTTTTTGTGAGGTATAAATTAAAGAAAAATGTGAAAATTTTGAGTTTTATAAGATTTAAAATTTTCAAACAAAATTTGCTTATTGTTTGTTTTATTGTTAATAGTTATTTTGTTTCTAAGAAATAGTAGTTTTTAACTTTAATTATTTAAAATAATAATATTTAATTTTAATTATTTGTTTAAAATTAACTTCAAATTTATTAATTGTTTTTATAATTGCCCTGGACAAATTAAAATGTTATAATTTTTTAGAAAAATTAACAAAAAAAATAATTAAACTAAGGGCAATTTATGCAAATAAAAAATATAAAACATTACCCAGAATTTGAAGAAACTGTTGCTACTTGGCTTTTTAATGAATGGGGTTTAAAAGGTAGCGAAGAATATTGGAAAGAATGGGTTAAATTTTCACAAGATGAAACCTCAACATTTCAAACTTTTGTTGTTGTTGAAAAAGACAAACTATTGGCAACCTACGGACTAATGCCCTGTGATTTGCAAAGCAGACAAGATTTGTTTCCTTGGATTGGTAATTTGTTTATTCCCAAAGAACATAGATTAAAATCAATTTCAATTTTAATTGCAATTCACAAACACAGTGAAAAAATTTTTAGAAAACTTAAATTAAAAACAGTTTATGTTTACACACCACACAACCCTTTGCTTTTTAAAAGGTTTGGATACAAATATTTTGGTAAAACTATTGATTTAGACGGAACTAAAATTTCTTTATTAAAGAAAGAAATTGAATATTAAATTAGTTAATTAAAACTATTTATTGAGGTAAGAAAAATGATTGGAAAATATAAAATTATAACACTTTGTGGAAGTGCAAAGTTTGAAAAAGAATTTTTTGATGTGCAAAAAAAATTAACACTTAAAGGAAACATTGTGCTTTCATTAGGGCTATTTAAAAGTTGGTGTGAAGATGTTAAGTTTACCACTGAACTTAAAGAAATGCTGGACGATATGCACAAACGAAAAATTGACATGGCAGATGAAATTTTTGTTATTAACAAAAATGGTTATATTGGTTTAAGCACAAAGTTAGAAATTGAATATGCAAAAAAACATAACAAAACCATTAACTATTTAGAACCAATTAATGAATAAAAACTTTTTTAGGAGAAACTTTTTGGAAGACATTCAAAGAAAAATAAATGCGTGTTGTTTATGTGGAAATTTGCCCAAATTAACAACCAACTCAATTCAAATTGGTAAAACACCTTTTATTATTATTGGTGAAAGCCCTGCAAAAGATGGGTGGATAAATTCGCATAAAGCATTTTACAACACTGCTGGAAAACTTCAAGCAAGTGGACGAGTGTTAAACAAACTATTAAACAATATTGGATTAAAAATTGAAGACATTTATTTTACTGAAATGTGCAAATGCGTGATAGAAAACAGAAACAAACTTGCATTGTTTTCTAAAAATTGTTTACCAATTTTAATTGAACAATTAAACAAACTTTCCTGCAATGTTATTTTAACAATGGGATTGCACCCAACCCAAACTTTACTTAACGTTAAGATTGATAAGTTTGCAAACTTTGTTGGGCAAAAATTTAGCATTGTTTTAGGAAACAAAACTTACACATTAATTCCAATTTATCATCCAAGCCCATTAAACCCAAAGGGCTACACACACAACATTCCTATTTTTGAAAATATTAAAAATGAATACTTAAAATAAAAAAATAAGGCATAGATGTCTTATTTTTTTAATCCGTAAAAATTATTTGGATCTTTAAACAAAAAGTTTTGTGGTGGAAACAATGTGAATGTTAAATAACAAAACATTATTACAATAATTCCAAAAATATTAACATAGTTGTGTTTAGAAGTTGATGTGTTACTTTTTAATATGAAATAACAAACAATCCACGAAATTAAAACGGAGATGAAATATGTTAAAATGTCAATTATTAAAACTGGTTTACCTGTTAAACTCGTGTAAAAATAAAAAATATATGGAATTAAAATTAAAGGAATAAGCAAAGTTATGAACATTGCAAAAACATAATTTTTATTTTTTAAAAAAATGTGCCAAACATAAAATATACAAACGTTGGGAAAATTGCCAATTTTAAATGTTCCCACGTGCTTTCATTTGCTGGAAACAAAATTCCAATAAGTTCGTTTTTGCCACTCCAATCATAAAAAATGTGACAAAGCACCAAAAATTGCCACAAATAAAAAACCAATTAAACAAAAAATTTTCAAATTTTTTAATTTTTTCATATTTAATTTTATTCAAAATTTTAACATTTATTCGGTTTTTACTAATTAATTGTTTATAAAAAAATAAAAACTGCTTTATTGCAGTTTTTTTAAAAAGCTATTTACCAAACTTTTTATTATTTATTTTATCAAAAATTAAATGAGAAATGTTTTTACTATTTTTTAATGTGTATATAAATTCAGGTAAAATTTTATAATTATTTAAATCTTTTTTATTAATCCAAACCATTGTTTCATTTTTATTATCTTCATTTTGAATTTCGTTTTGTTTACACATAAAATGATTGTTTTTTAGTTTAACGTAATAAACAAAATTAATTTCGTGATAGTTAACATTATTAAAATTAAAAAACTGTTCTGAAACTTTAATAAGTTTAGGATTAACATTATCAAGATTTAATTCTTCTTTAAGCTCTCTTTTTATTGCTTCGAATGTGTTTTCACCAACTTGAACCCTTCCACCTGGCATATTTAAAAAATCGGTTTCAACATTCTTTTCAAGCAAATATCTTTTTTTGTTTTCAATTAAACAGGCAACTCTAAAATTAAATTTA
>CALWDV010000045.1 GCA_944376785.1 uncultured Clostridia bacterium
TGATTTCCTTTTAAAACTGATTGAATAAGTAATGCTGCTCCAACTAAAACCACAGCAATATAAGCCATTAAATTTGCAAATGAACGAAATGTAAAATTAGACATATTATCAACTCCTAAATTCTATATTATTATATTATCACCACATTTTAAAATAGTAAATAATAAAATTTTAAATATTTCACAAATTTTGCAGAATTTTTTGGAAATATTCTGGTAAATCACACTCAAATTGCATTAACTTATGTGTTCTAGGATGAACAAATTCTAGTTTATAAGCATGAAGCATTTGCCCATTAGTTTTAAATTTTGATTTGCCACCATAAAGGTCATCACCCACAATTGGATGATTTAAATATTTTGAATGAACTCTAATTTGATGAGTTCTACCTGTTTTTAACTCAAATTCAACCAAACAATAATCTTTAAAACGTTTTATAACTTTATAATGAGTTTCGGCAATTTTCCCACCATTTTCAACCACTGTAAAACGTAATCTGTTTTTAGGGTCACGTGCAATGTTGGTTATAATTACACCATTATCTTCTTTTAAATTACCAATTAATAATGCTAAATATATTCTTTTGCAGGTTTTGTTTGCAATTTGTTTTGAAAGTTCAACATGTGCAAAATCGTTTTTTGCAACAACCAACAAACCACTTGTGTCTTTATCTAACCTATGAACAATTCCCGGCCTAATAACACCATTAATTCCACTTAAATTTTTAACATTATATAACAAAGCGTTAACCAGTGTTCCTTCCCAATTACCATTGGCAGGATGCACAACCATTCCCTTTTCTTTGTTAACAACAACCAAATCATCATCTTCATAAACAATGTTTAGTGGAATGTTTTCTGCTTTTGTTTCAAGTGGCTTTGGTGGTAATTTTTCAATTAACACAATGTCGTTGGTTTTTAGTTCATAACCAGCTTTAACTTTTTTATTGTTTACTAAAACATGTCCGTTAGTAATTAAATTTTTATAATGCGAACGTGTAAAAGAAGAATCCATTTTAAACAAAAATGAATCTAGTCGCATTTTATTAAATTCTTCCTTTACAATAATTTCTTGCAAATTATTCCTCATTAGTAATATCTTTTGACTTGCTTTTTAATGTTTTAAGTTCATAAAAAAACAAATAAATTAAATAACAAATAACACCAGCAGTTAAAAACATGTCGGCAAAGTTAAAAATTGGAAATTCCATAAATTTAAACTCAATAAAATCTCTAACTCCACCAATGGCAATTCTATCAATAAAATTACCCATTGCTCCACCAACAATTAATGAAAATCCAGCAATGTACCAGCCATTCGAACTTTTATAATAAAAATCAATAAACATAAAAATTATTAAAAATAGCACAGTAAAAATAATTAACATTGTTGTGTTTTCACCAAATATTCCAAAAGCTGCGCCACTGTTAATTGTGAATGTTATGCCTAAAAAATTTTTTATTAAAACAATGTCTTCCCCACCATTTGCAAAATAGTTTTCAAAATAAATTTTTGTTAAAATATCAATAACAATCATTAAAGCAATGGCAGAAAATTTTATAATTAATCCTAAACAATATTTTTTCATAGTTAAATATTACTATATTTTAACTTTTTTTTAAACTAATTTTTTAACTATTATTAAATTAAACAATAATTATTACAATAAAATTAATTTTTTTAGTTTTAACTACAAATTATTAATTGAATTAAACATATTAAATTTTATTATAGCAATGGACGTGGTTAAATATTTTAAATCTTTATTTGCACTGCTTCCGTTAATAACTTTTAACACAGCAGCGTCAAGTTCCTGGCTAATGCTTAAATAAGCATTTTTAATAAGTAATGTTTCATTAGTTACTGCAACAGAATTAATTGCATCTAATTTACTTGCCCAAATTGTTGTGTCGCCTTTTAATGTGTTTAATTCACTAGACACAACAGTTGAAACAATTTCGCCTTGGTCAAATTTTATTGAATAGTTATAACATTTTTTATAAACATCACTTATGTTATTAATACTTTCTAAAATAACTTGCTTTTGCTCTTTTGTGAAATTTTCGTTATCAAAGCTTATTTTATTAAATTTAATTTCTTTAATTTCAACATTATAATTATTTCCACTAACATTAGTTAAAACTTTTTCTGCATCTGTTTTATTATCATACACGTTGCCAATAACATAATAATAATTATCATTTAACCAAACATAAGCACCTGCTCCCATAATGCTAACACCACTTGCAACAGCTTGTGCTTCCTGTTCGGTTTCATATTTGCCCATTGTTACAGCATAATATGAATGCTCACTCACAGTAATTTTTTTGCTACCAAACAAAAATGAAAAATTTGCAACCTTTAACACTCCACTAAAAGCACCTGAAAAATAAATAACCGATACAAACATTGCAAGACAAAACAACAATAAGAAAAAATTTTTAACACCATTTTTCTTTTTTAATTTAATATATTTTGTATCATTATATTTTAACATTTTTTTTGACATAAAAAATTGAAATCCTTTAAAACTCATGATTTACTTAATTATGTATATTATAAATTTTTTGCTTTGATTAATATTTCAACAAAAAAAGTTAAAATTAATCATTTTAAAAACTTTTTCTTTTTTGTGTTAAATTTATAATTTTGGCAAAAAATTATAAAATTAAATAAAATCATTTTGGAGGAAAAAATGAAAATAAAACCATTGTTTGATAAAATTTTACTTATTGAAACCGAACAAAAAAACGACACTGGAATTGTTTTGCCAGACATTGCAAAAGATAAACCCAACATGGCAGTTGTTGTTGAAGTTGGTTCTGGTGGAAGAATTGATGGTGAAGATGTTAATTTTATTATAAAAAAAGGTGATAAAGTTTTGTTTAACAAATATGCCACCACCGAATTTAAAATTGATAAAACAACATATTTGTTAATTAAACAAGCCGATATTTTGGCAGTTTTGGAGGATTAATATGGCAAAAGAAATAATACATGGTTTTGATGCAATAAAAAAACTAGAAGTTGGCGTTAAAAAACTTGCAAAAGCAGTTAAAGCAACACTTGGGCCAAAAGGAAAAAATGTTGTTTTAGATAGAAAATATGCAACTCCGTTAATTACAAACGACGGAGTTACCATTGCAAAAGAAATTAGTTTAAAAGATAAATTTGAAAATATGGGTGCAACACTTTTAAAAGAAGTTAGCATTAAAACAAATGATGTTGCAGGTGACGGAACAACAACTGCTTGTGTTCTAGCAGAAAACATTGTTTGTGAAGGAATTAAAAACTACACTGCTGGTGCAAACCCAATAATTTTAAAAAAAGGAATTTTAAAAGCGTGTGAAGTTGTTACCGATGAACTAAAAAACATTAGCACCCCAATAAAAAACAACACCGAAATTTATCAAATTGCTTCCATTAGTGCTGGTGACAATGAAATTGGCAAACTAATTGCCGATGCTTTTAACAAAGTTGGAAACAATGGCGTTATAACTGTTGAAGATGGAAAAACTTTTAAAACCGAATTAAAAATTGTGGAAGGAATGCAATTTGACCGTGGATTTTTATCGCCTTATATGGTAACAAATCCTGAAACACTAGAAGCAAACTTAGAAAATGCTTACATACTAATTTGTGAAAATAAAATTAGTAACATAAATCAAATTTTGCCAATTTTAGAAGAAATAAGCAAAAAGAATTTGCCACTGCTTATTATTGCCGATGAAATTGAAAATGAAGTGTTAGCAACATTAGTTTTAAACAAGTTGCGTGGAAACCTTAATTGTGTGGCTGTTAAGTCCCCTGCATATAGTGATAAAAGAAAAGGTTTTATGCAAGACATTGCAGTTTTAACAGGTGGAACAGTTATTGCAGAAGATGTGGGAATAACACTTAACGATGTTACTTTTGAAATGCTTGGAAATGCAAAAAAAGTTAAAGTAACAAAAGACAGTTGCTTAATTTCTGGTGGTCAAGGAAACAAAGCAGAAATTGAAAAACAAATTTCAAAAATTAAAGCACAAATTTCACTTTGTGAAAGTAATTTTGATAAAGAACTTTTAAGTGAACGTTTGGCAAAACTAACAGGTGGTGTTGCTGTTGTTTGCGTTGGTTCCACCACCGAACCTGAAATGCAAGAAAAAAAGTTAAGAATTGAAGATGCAATTTCAGCAACAAAAAGCGCAGCAGAAGAAGGTGTTGTTCCTGGTGGTGGTGTTGCACTTATTAAGTGTTTGCCAAAATTAAAAGAATTTATTAATTCTTTAACTGGTGATGAAAAAACTGGTGCCGAAATTGTTTATAATTCACTTTCTGCACCAATTAAACAAATTGCAGAAAATGCAGGAGTTAATGGTGGTGTTGTTGTTAGCAAAATTTTAGAAAACAACAATAAAAATTATGGATATGACGCACTAAACAATGAATATGTTGATTTAATTAATGCTGGAATAATTGACCCAACAAAAGTAACCAGAACAGCACTTCAAAATGCTTGTAGTGTTGCTTCAATTATGTTAACAACCACTTGTTTAATTACTGATGAAGATGAAAAACCAAACCCTGAAAAATTTGCAAACGATAATGGGATTTATTAATTTAACGCTTAACAAAAAAAACACCAATATTGGTGTTTTTTTAGTTTAAATTATTAATTTCTTGTTCATACAATTTCCAAGCACTTTTCATTTCAGGAAAAACTTTAAAAGTCATTTTTTGTTTTGTGGTTGGATGAATTAATGTTAAACAATATGCCCAAAGCATTAAATTACCTTTTGTTTTTGCTCCATATTTAAAATCGTTATAAATAACATTTCCCATATTGCTTAACTGTGCCCTAATTTGATGACTTCTTCCTGTTATTAAATTAACATCTAAAAGCGAAGTGTTATTTTTTTCTTCAATAACGCTATATTCAAGTTCGGCATATTTTGCACCAGTAACAGCAGGACCAACCACACTAACAATGTTAGTTTTTTCATTTTTCTTTAAATAATTAATCAATTTTTGCTTTTTTGTTTTAACATTGCCACAAACAATGGCTAAATAGTGTTTGTTTAACTCTCCATTTTTTATGCTTTCGCTTAGTCGTGATGCAGATTTAGAAGTTTTAGCAAAAACCATAACTCCACCTGTTGGTCTGTCTAATCTGTGCACAAGTCCAACAAAAACATTTCCCGGCTTATTATATTTTTCTTTAATATAATTTTTAACCATTGTTAACATATCTTCATCTTTTGAACTGTCTTCCTGAGTTGGAATATTTTGTGGTTTTATTACCACAATTATTTGATTATCTTCATAAACAACATCTAACATATTTTTTCTCCTAATAGTAGTGTATTAAAATTTTTGTTATTAGTCAATTTATGTTTTATAAAAAACAAAAGATTGCACATATGTGCAATCTTTTTTAACGTCTAATTGAAACTTTTAATGATTTATCGTTTAAATCAAACACTTCACTAAACTCACCATTTTCGCCCTTAACAATGCTTAAAGCCAAAACGTCTTGTTTAATTTTGTCTGCAAATTTTAAAACAATGTTTTCAACACTTTCTTCTCCATTAATTTCAATGTGAATTCTATCGGTTACAACATAGTTTGAAGATTTTCTTAAATTTTGAACTTTTGAAACGAATTCTCTATAAATTCCTTCTTCAATTAAATCAGGAGTTAGGTGTGTGTCTAAAATAACAGCAATGTTTCCATCAGTTTGAGAAGCATAACCTTCTTTTTGACTAACAGAAATTAACAAATCATCTTTTGAAAATTCAACTTCTTCACTATCTAAAACTGTTTTAAACACTTCACCATTTTCAACAGTTTCAACAACTTTTAACGCATCACAATTACTTAAAAATTCTCTTATTGCATTAATTTTTTTGCCATATTTTGGTCCCAAAGTTTTTAACTGTGGTTTTAATGTGTAGTTAACAAACTTGCTTAAATCTTCGTGTTGTTTAACATCTTTAACATTTAATTCATCTTTTAAAATTTGAACCAATTCTGGTTTTAAAGTTGTTTTGTTGTTTGCTTCTGTTAAATAAAGTTCTTTTAATGGTTGACGGTTTTTAATGCCAGATAAGTTTCTTGCACTTCTGCCAAGTTCTGTGTAGGAATAAACAAGTGCCATTTGTTCGCTTAATGATTTGCTAATCATTTTTTTGTTAGCAACTGGATAGTTGCACAAATGAACACTTATTGGTGCATTTTTATCAAAGTTTCTAACCAAATTTTGATAAATTGTTTCACTCATAAATGGTGTGAAAGGTGCCGATAATTTTGCATAAGTTGTAAGCACTGTGTAAAGTGTCATATATGCTGCTTTTTTATCATCAGTAAATTTTTCACCCCAATAACGTTTGCGTCCTAATCTTACATACCAATTTGATAATTTATCAACAAAATCTTCCATTGCTCTGCTACTTTCTGTTACGTGGAACTTATCAAGTTCAGAACTTACATATTCAATTAACTTGTTAAGTTCACTTAAAATCCATTTATCCATAACACTTAATTTGCATTCATCAAGTGAATATTTTGTTGGATTAAACTTATCAATTTCAGCATATAAAACATAGAAAACATAAGTGTTCCAAAGTGTGCCAAAATGTTTTTTCTGGCTTTCTGAAACTGTGGTTTCTGTTAATATGATATTATTCCAAGGTTGTGCACCTGTGTAAAAAGTCCAACGCACAGGGTCGGCACCCATTTTTGAAAGCATTTCCATTGGTGGAATGTAATTTCCTAAACTTTTACTTAATTTTCTGCCTTGGTCATCAACAACCATACCATTTGCAATGCAGGTTTCATATGGGCTTTTGTTAAATAGTGCAGTTGAAATTGCTTGAAGTGAATAGAACCAACCACGAGTTTGGTCAATACCTTCACTAATAAACTGTGCAGGGAAACTTTCTTTGAATAATTCTTTATTTTCAAAAGGATAATGATGTTGTGCAAATGGCATTGAACCAGAATCAAACCAACAGTCAATAACTTCTGGCTCACGTTTCATTTGTTTGCCACATTTTGGGCAAGTGAATGTTACTGCATCAACATAAGGTTTATGAAGTTCAATGTCACCATCAATGTGTCCTAGTTCTTTTAATTCTTGTTTGCTTCCAACAACATGATAATGTCCACATTCACACATCCAAACAGGAAGTGGTGTTCCCCAATAACGATCACGGCTTAAACACCAATCAATGTTGTTTTCCAAAAAGTTACCCATTCTGCCGTTTTTAACATTTTCTGGTAACCAGTTAACAGTGTTGTTGTTTTTAACCATATTGGCTCTAAGTTCGGTTGTTTTAACAAACCAACTTGACCTTGCAAAATAAATTAATGGGCTGTGGCAACGCCAACAATGTGGATAGCTGTGAACATGTTTTTGAGTTTTAAACACTTTGTTAACTTTCATTAAATCTTGAACAATTTCATCATTTTTTGAAAAAACATCTTGATTTGCATATTTTCCACAATCCATTGTGAATTTTCCAAATTTATCAACTAATTGAATAAATGGTAAATTATATTTTTTACCAACCAAAGAGTCATCTTCACCAAACGCTGGTGCAATGTGAACAATTCCTGTTCCATCGGTTAATGTAACATAGTCGTCACAAGTAACATAGTAACCCTTTTCGGCTTCGTTTTTAGAAACAAAATCAAATAATGGTTCATATTTTTTAAATTCAAGTGTTTTACCTTTAAAGGTTTCAACCACTTCATATTCGCCATCTTTAAAATGATTTTTAACTAATGCTTCTGCAAGAATATAATATTCATCATTTTGTTTAACTTTAACATAATTTTCATTTGCATTAACGCAAAGAGCAATGTTAGAAGGAAGTGTCCAAGGTGTTGTTGTCCATGCCAAGAAATATGTGTTGTCTTCATCTTTAACTTTAAATTTTGCAACAACTGTTGTGTCTTTTCTGTCTTCATATCCTTGTGCAAGTTCATGTGAACTAAGTGCAGTGCCACATCTAGGACAACTTGGTAAAATTTTATAACCCTTATAAAGCAAACCTTTTTTGTCCATTTCTTTAAGTGCCCACCAAACACTTTCAATGTAACTATCGTAATATGTTACATAGTAGTCATCTTCCATGTTAACAAAATAGCCAACACGATCGGAAAATTCTTTCCAAATGTCAACATATTTCCAAACATTTGCTTTACATCTTTTAATAAATGCTTCAACACCATATTCTTCAATTTGTTGTTTACCAGAAATACCTAATTCTTTTTCAACAGATAATTCAACAGGTAAACCATGAGTGTCCCAACCACCCTTTCTTGGAACAAAAAAACCTTTCATTGATTTATAACGTGTGAAAACATCTTTTAAAACACGTGTTAAAACGTGACCAGAGTGTGGAACTCCATTAGCAGTTGGAGGTCCTTCATAGAAATTAAATCTTTTAGCACCATAATTATGGTTCATACATTGTTTTTTTACATTGTTTTCACGCCAAAATTTTAAAATTTCTTTTTCTTCACTTGGAAAATTTAAGTTTGCATCAACCTTTTTATACATTTTCTTCTCCTCACATTTTTAAAAATTTGCGTTTAAAAAAAGCTTGTAACATTGTTATAAAAACAATGCCACAAGCATTATTACCATTTATAACAAATGTGCAATCACACACTTCCCACTAACGTAGAGATTACGTAACAACTTACTTTAATTTTCGGTTGTTCAGCTATAAAGGTGATATTTGTTTTTTTTGCTATCAATTCTCACCAAACATTGATTCTCTGTAATGCAAATTAATTAAAAACAAACTTGTCCTTTTTTAAAACGCTTTTAACTTTATTCATTGTTTAATAGAAACTATTAAACTGACCTTATAATACAACATACTCTATTTTTTGTCAACCACTAAAAAAATTGTTTTGCAAATTATTTAATTTTAAAATTGGTTATGTTATAATTTGTTAGAGGTGTTTTATGAACAAATATAAAGTTTGCGTTTATGCAATTGCTAAAAATGAAGCAAAATATGTTAAAGATTGGGTAAAAAGTATGAGTGAAGCAGATGAAATTTATGTTTTACTTGACCCAACCAGCACAGACAACACAAAAAAACTTTTAGAAGAAAGTGGCGTAATTGTTAAAGAAAAACTAATTAGACCTTGGCGTTTTGATAAAGCTAGAAATGAAAGTTTGAAACTTGTTCCTAAAGATGCAGACATATGTGTTTGCACAGATTTAGATGAAAGATTTGAACCTGGTTGGCGTAAAATATTGGAAGAAAAATGGCAACCAAACACAAACCAAGCTGTTTACAAATATTATCATAATGCATCAACTCCTAATGCTCCACCAAACATATTTGATTATTCCAAAATTCATGATAGGCACTCTTTTAAGTGGAATTGGATTATTCATGAATATAT
>CALWDV010000046.1 GCA_944376785.1 uncultured Clostridia bacterium
AAATAATTTTTTGCAATTTGCAATTTTTCAAATGCTGTGTAACTATCAACATTAATAATTTCCATTCTATCAAGTAATGGTGCCGGAATTCTTTCTGCATAGTTTGCTGTTGCAATAAACAACACCTTACTTAAATCAAAAGGAACTTCCAAAAAATTATCTCTAAACGCATTATTTTGTTGTGGGTCTAAAACTTCTAACAGTGCACTTGCAGGGTCACCATGAATGTCTGTTGTTATTTTATCAATTTCATCAAGCAAAAACACAGGGTTGTTAGAACCAGCAATTTTTAGGTTATGAATAATTTTTCCAACCATTGCCCCAACAAAGGTTTTACGGTGCCCTCTAATTTCACTTTCATCATGAACACCACCCAAAGTCAATTTAACAAAATTTCTGCCAAGTGCATTTGCCACCGATTTTGCAATACTGGTTTTTCCAACACCTGGTGCACCAACCAAACACAAAATTTGACCACTTATTTTATTGTTTAAATTTAAAACAGCCAAATATTCCAAAATTCTGGTTTTTACTTTTTCCAAGCCAAAATGTTCCTTGTTTAAAACTTCTTTGGCATGATTAATATCCATATTATCCTTAGTTGAAACATTCCAAGGAAGTTCAATTATTGTTTCCAAATAGTTTTTTAACACATTATAATCTGCTGCCATTGTTGGAGTTTTTGTTAATTTTCTTAATTGTTGTAAAACATAATCTTCTGTTTTTTTAGGCATTTTACATGCCAAAATTTTTTGTTCTAACGCATCAAATTCGTTTTCTTCGCCAATTTCTTCGTTTAAATATTTTATTTTTTCTTTAATATACATTTCTTTTTGGCGTTTTTCATTTTCTTTTCTAATTTTATCATCAATACGTTTGTTTAATGCTTCCATACTAAACATTTTGTTAATTAAAACAATTAAATATTCAAGTTTGTTTTCCATATTAACTTCACGTATTAATTCATATTGCTCTTTAACAGAAAAATCACTTGTTACAGCAATTAAACTAACAACCACACTGGGGTCGGCATTAGTTTTAATATAGTTTATTAAATCCACACTTATTTTTCGGTTGGAATAATTAACATAATTTAAAAATAGATTTTTTGCTTTTTCTAATAATAATTTTGTTGTTTCTGTGGTTGAGTTTGTTACTTCCAACGGAACAACATGTGCAACTTCCACCCCATCAACCATTGAAATGCTTAAAATGTTTGCAAAATATAACACATTACATATGTAATTTAAACCTTTATCACGTGCATTAACACATTCAATTCTGCACACTGCACCAACTTTGTTATATCTAGCCAAATCATTATTATCATCAAATTTTTCTGTTGTGATTATAAACATCTCATCGTTGTTGCTAATGTTTAATATCACACCTTTTAAAAATTCATCTTCAATATCATCAGTAAAAGGCAAATAAGGAAAAGGCAAATTTGATTTAAAAGTTGGAACAACTTTTGCATCTAATTCAACTTTTTCAATATTTTTATAATATTCATTATATTCAGCATAAAAATTTCTTTTATTTTCCACGTAAATTTCCTTTTAAAATTAAATATATATTTAGTATAACCTAAAAACCTGTTTTTTTCAAATATTAATTAATGTAAAAAAATTAAAAAGAAAGGAAAAATCCTTTCTTTTTTTATTTTAAGTATTTTTTAATTTTTGAAACAATGCTTTTTGTGTCAAGTTTTAGTTCTTTTAAAACATCTGTTGGCATTGCACTTTTTCCAAATGTGTTAAGTCCAATAACTTCACCATTTGAAATATATTTATAAAAACTTAAATCAGAACTTAACTCAATGGCAAAGGTTAAAACTTTTTTATCAACAACTTTTTCTTTGTAGGAATCTGGTTGTTCATCAAAAATTTCCATACATGGCATACTAACAACTCTAACACCTTTTCCGCCATCTTCTAGTTCCTTCGCAACATCTAATGCAGTTTGAACTTCACTTCCAGTTGCAATTAGAATAACATCAAGTTTTTTGCCTTCTTCCTTAACAACATATGCACCTTTTTTTGCTTTTTCATAGTCGCTTTCAATAGGTTCTAAATCCTGCCTTGAAAGTGATAACACAGATGGTGCATTTAGGTTAACAGCACATGCATAACAAGCACAAGTTTCTTTAAAATCGGCTGGACGGAACACATATGTGTTTGGTTGACTTCTAAACATTGGCAACTGTTCAACAGGTTGATGTGTTGGACCATCTTGTCCCACCATAACTGAATCGTGTGTTAAAACATATAGCACTCTTAAACCACTAAGTGCAGATAATCTAATTCCACCTTTTAAATAATCAGCAAACGACATAAATGTTGAAACAAATGGAGTTAATCCACCATATAAAGCCATTCCGTTGGCAATGCAACTCATCGCAAATTCTCTAATGCCAAACAAAATGTTTCTTCCGGCAGAAGTTTCATTAAAGTTTGAACTATAAATTTGTGCTTTTGTGCTACTAACAACATCGGCACAACCACCAATTAAATAAGGGTAATTTTCTGCTAAAACATTAAGCACTTCACCACCAGCATTTCTGGTGCTAGATTTTTTATTTTCTAAACCCTGCAAAAATTTATCACAATCGGCAAAACTGTTTTCTAAATATGTGTTTAAAATTTTGTAATCGGCAGGATAGTTTTTCTTGTATGTTTGCAAACGTTCTTCAAATTCTGCATTAACTTCATCATATCTATTTGAAAAACTTGCAAAAAGTTCTTTTGCTTTATCATTTAATTCAAAAGGTTCTTGTGTTATTCCAAGTTTTGCTTTTAGTTTTTCGGTTTCTTCTTCCCCAAGTGGTGCACCATGGCTTTTGTTAGAACCTGCCAAACTAGAACCATATCCAATAACACTGTTAACAATAATTAAAGTTGGTTTATTGCTTTGTTTTGCTTTGTTTAATGCAGAAACAATTTTATCAACATTGTTTCCATCTTTAACTTCTAAAACATTAAAGCCATAACCTTTAAACACAAGTTTTGTGTTTTGTTTGTTTGTGTTTTCAAGTTTGCCATCAAGTGTAACTTTATTATAGTCATAAATAACAATTAACTTGTTTAATTTTAATGTTCCTGCCAAACTTAATGCTTCATTTGCAACACCTTCCATTAAACAGCCATCGCCAACCAAACAATAAGTGTAATTATCAAAAAGTTTATATTCTGGTTTGTTAAATATTGCCGCCATATGTTTTTCTGCAATAGCCATACCAACAGCATTAGCAACACCTTGACCAAGTGGCCCTGTTGTTGCATCAACAGCATTATCTTTTGTTACTTCTGGGTGACCCGGACAACGAGAATTTAATGTTCTAAAACTTTTTAAGTCATCACTAGAAAAACTAAATCCACAAGCATGCAAGGTTGCATATAAAATTGCAGAACCATGTCCAGCCGACAAAACAAATCGGTCACGAAGCATATGTTTTTCTGCTTTTGGAGTTACCTTTAAAACTTTTGAATATAGTGAATATAATATTGGTGCTGCACCCAAAGCAATTCCAGGGTGTCCACTATTTGCAGTGTTAATTTCGTCCATCGCAAGAACTCTTAAAGAGTTAACACAAAAGTTATCGTTTCTCATAATATTCCTCAATCTTATTTAAAATTGTTTTTACAACACTAGTTATAGTTCCATTTGCCAAAACCACAATGTTTGAATAACCTTTTAAAACCTTATCCCTTTCCACAAACATTTTTAGTGCTAAATCGGCTTCATCTTTTTTTAATTTTTCATCTGCCAACTTAATTTTATATTCAGGTTTGTTTAGTTTTAAATATATTATTATGGAACCTTGTTTTAAAAATTTTAAATTTTTTTCATTATTTAAACTTTTATAATCTAATGTTATAACTGTGTTTTCATAGCTTGATAATGTTTTTATTTTATTTGTTTCTTGCTTTAAAATATAATCTTTTCCAACAATATTTTCTGCTTCAATAATATCAATAAAGTCATAAGACAACAATTCATTCACATCTGCATAAAACATTTCAAGCGCGTCTGCAACACGTTTGGCCACTTTTTTTGTGTATTTTTCAAGTAGTCCAACAATGCAAATGTTTGTTATCATAAATGCTCCTTTAAAGATTTAATATAACAATAAACAAAAATTATTATGCTATAATTAATAATATTATATAGCATTTAATTTATTTTCACAATTAATTAAATCATTTATAAAAAAACCTTTTTAATAAAAATTTGTAAAAAAATAAAGCCAAATTAATGGCTTTATATGTTTTTTATTATAAAGTTGTTAACCAAATAACCAACCTTTTCTTTAATTTTATTAAATTCACTTGGAGTGTGTGGTTGCAAAATTTCTTTAACAATATGCTCTGGTTTTTTATATTGTTGCAAAGAATATGTTTTTGCACCTTTAATGTGATTAACAATTTTTTCAATGTCTTCACAAGTTAAGTTTGGTGCAAAAGTTGTTCTAAACTCATAATCAACACCACAATTTTTAATGTAGTTAATGCTGTTTTCAATTTCTTTAATGTTTGGAACGGTTGTTATAATATTATATTTTTCTAGGGGTGCTTTTATATCCATTGCAACATAATCAATTAAATTTTTTTCAACCAAATTTTTTAAAACATTTAAATTAGTTCCATTTGTGTCTAATTTAACTTTAAAACCCAATTTTTTTATTTTTTCAATAAAATTTTCTAAATCGGGTTGCAATGTTGGTTCGCCACCAGTTATTACAACACCATCAATAAACCCTTTTCTTTCTTTTAAAAAATCAAAAACATAATCTTCTTCAATTTCGCCATATTTTTGTGATATTAAATTATGATTATGACAATACCAGCAATTCATATTGCAACCAGCCGTGAAAACAACACATGCAATATTTGCTGGATAATCAACAAACGAGTTTTTAATAAAACCAGAAATTTCCATAATATTTCTCTTTTTTTAATTTAAGTTTAAATTAAATGTTTATGCCTGAACACTATTTTTTAAAACTTCATTTTTGTTAATAATAAATTTTTTACGTCTTAAATATTCTTCATGTTTGGAATCGTTAAACGAATCAATACAACGCAAATAACCAACAATTCTTGACCAAACTTCTGTTTTTTGTTTACATTCAGGGCACTCAAAGTGTTCACCTGCAATATAACCATGTTGTGGACAAATGCTAAAAGTTGGCGTTAAAGAAATGTAAGGCATTTTTGAAGTTTCAAAAATCTTTCTTATTAATGCTTTGGCAACTTCTCTGTCTTCAATTTTTTCGCCTAAATAAAGGTGTAAAACCGTTCCACCAGTGTAAAGTGATTGAAGTTCGTCTTGAAGTTTAATAACTTTGAAAATATCATCAGTAAATTCAACAGGAAGTTGAGTGCTGTTTGTGTAACTTGGACATTCTTTTCCTGCTGTTATAATGTCAGGGAAACGTTTTTTATCCATTTTGGCAAAACGTGTTCCTGTTCCTTCTGCTGGTGTTGCTTCCAAGTTATAAATGTTGCCAGATTCTTGTTGATAATCTTGCATTTTAGCACGAAGATGATGCATAACTTTTAAAGCAAATTCTTGGCCTTCTTTTGTGGTTAAATCTTTTCCCATAAAGTTTAACAAACACTCATTCATACCATTAATTCCAATGGTGTTAAAATGATTTGCCCAATATTGACCTGTGCGTTTTTTAACATCTTTTAAATAAAATGTGCAATATGGATAAAGCCCTTGATCACTTTGTTTTTCAACAACTTTACGTTTAATTTCCAAACTGGTTTTTGCAATGTCGGTTAATCTGTCTAGTTCGCTAAAAAATTCCTCTTCGGTTTTGCAAAGATAACCCAATCTTGGCAAATTAATTGTAACAACCCCAATAGAGCCAGTTAACGGATTTGAACCAAAAAGTCCACCACCACGTTTTCTTAATTCCCTAACATCAAGCCTTAACCTGCAACACATACTAACAGCATCTTCTGGGCTTAAATCTGAGTTAATGTAATTTGCAAAATATGGTATTCCATATTTACAAGTCATATCCATTATTGCATTAGCAACATCACTGTTCCAATCAAAATCTTTTGTTACATTAATTGTTGGAATTGGAAATGTGAACACTCTGCCATCTGCATCACCTTCTGTCATAACTTCGCAAAATGCTTTGTTAATCATATCCATTTCTGCTTGATAATCACCATAGGTTGTGTCCTGATATTCACCACCAATAATAATTGGTTGGTCTTTTAATGTTCTTGGAACTTTTATATCTAATGTAATGTTACTAAATGGTGATTGAAAACCAACACGTGTTGGCACATTTAAGTTAAAAATAAATTCCTGAATGCATTGTTTAACTTGTTTATAATTTAAGTTATCATATCTAATAAATGGAGCACAATATGTGTCAAAACTGCTCCATGCTTGTGCACCAGCTGTTTCGCCTTGTGTTGTGAATGTTGCATTAACAATAATGCCCAAAAAACTTCTTAAATGTTTTGGTGGTGCCGACCTAACCTTTCCTTTTGCACCATCAAAACCTTCAACTAAAAGTTGTTTTAAATCCCAACCAGCACAATATGCACCAAAAAATCCAAGGTCATGAATGTGAATTGCACCACTTTTATGTGCTTCGGCAACTTCTGTTGGATAAATTTCGTTTAACCAATAATGTTTTGTAAAACTTTCTCTAACATAGTTGTTAAGTCCTGCAACACTATATGATTGATTAGCATTTTCTTTAACAAGCCAATCTTCATCGTTTAAATATTTGTTAAACATACTTATGGTTGCACCAATTAAAGCATTATCTTGCCTTGCAGCATTTCTTTTTTCACGGTAAAGAATATAAGCTTTGGCTGTTTGAGCATGTCTGTTTTCAATTAAAACTTTTTCAACAACATTTTGAATATCTTCAACTGTTGGAATTTTTCCATCATATTTTTCGTTAACAATTTCCACAACTTGTTTTGCCAAATCGTTTGCTTTGTCAACATCTTCACCACCACATGCTTTTGCTGCTTTAAAAATTGCCTGAGCAATTTTGTTTCCATCAAAATCCTGTTTGTCGCCATTACGCTTATATACTTGCTTAACCATTTTATTTTCCCCCTTAAACTTAATTAAACTTGGTTTTTATATTTCCCCCTAAGTTTAAATCTTGTTACTCAAAATTTAACACGACACAACATATTGTGTCAAACGTTTAACAAAATTACTATATGTTGATATATTTTTTAGTTACAATAAACAAATATGCAAAAAAATAAAAAAAATGCAATAATTAGTTGCATTTTTTATTAGTGCTAATATTATAACTAAAATGTTATTAAAACATAATTATTTTGTTTTCCCTTTTTTTAGGGATTTTAACAAAATTGGTAGAAACACAAAACACGAAACAATTAAGATTAAACATAAAACAATAATCCACCAATCAACAAATAAATAATCGTCAGCATTTAAAATGTTGGTAAAATTTAAAATACCATCATCATTAACATAACAAATAATGTTTCCTAAATTTTGTGTTTGTTTAATTTTAATATCTTCATTATTGCTATTTTCATTATAAGTTGCAATGTTATTAAGCGTTTCACGGCTTGGGTGCCCATAGGTGTTTTCTTCACCAACAGAAATTATTGCATATTTTGGTGAAGTTGCATTTAAAAATTCTAAACTGGTTGATGTGTTGCTTCCGTGATGTGCAAGTTTTAAAACATCAACATCTAACACACTAGAATCATAGTTATTCATAACCTCTAATTCATTATCTTTTGTGGAATCACCAGTTAACATAAATTTAACACCATAGTTTTCAAAAACAATAATTGGTGAATATTCGTTTGTGTTTGAATAATAATTTTTAACAGGTGATAATATGTGCACATATGCATTATTGTTTAATGTAATATAACTATCCATTGTTGAAAATTCAACTTTTGTTTTATTACTTAACTTTAATTCATATAACTTTGAAATTAAAGCACAATAAGTTTCATTATTATCATATTTAACATCACCTTCAAATAATTCATTTTCTAAACCATCAATTAAAATTTTTGGTCTAAAAAATTGACCCACTTCATAATTATTCAAAATTGCAACCATATTCCCTGAATGGTCTGAATCGGAATGAGTAAGCAAAGCAAAATCAAATTTTTTATTTTTATCATCTCTAAAAAACACATTGTTAATGTAATTTAGCAAATACTTTTCATATTTACTCTCGCCCGAATCAACAATCATTGTTTTATCATCTGAAAACCTAATTAAAATGGCATCTCCCTGCCCAACATCAACAAAATGCACTTCTGTTGCATTTTGATTAATGCTTAACAAATTTGGTTTTAATTTAAAAAGAATTTCAATTTGATTAGATGCAAACAAAGAAATTAGCATAAATGCAATTATGCTAACATAAATTATTAAACTGTTAATAAGTTTTGATTTATTTGTTTTATTGTTAAACATTAAATTAATCTTTTATTAACTTTAACCTTTTTTATTTTTTTAGTTTTATTTTTTCCATTTAAAATGTTTTTTATTTTTTCCATTTGAAAAATTGTTGCATTATAACCTTCCATAATCATTTCATCAATAAAATCAAGTTTTGTTGATTTAAAGCGTTTTAAATCTGGTTGAATAATTAAATCGCTGTTTAAATAACCTTTTAAACTATTGCTTTTCATCATTATTCTAATACTTGCCATAATTGTGTCAACAAATTTTGTGCTGTCGGTTCCATAACCTCTTGTGCTGTTAACATCAACAGCAATAACAGCATCACAATTAAAAACAATTTTAGGAACATTACTTGGCAAGTTATTACTTAAACCACCATCATACAACACATAATTTTCATATTCAACTGGCAAAAAGACACCCGGCACTGCACAGCTTCCTGCAACAACTTCTGCCAAATTTCCTTTTGTAAAATGAACTTCTTGTGCAGATTTAACATCAACAGCAACAGCACAATAATGTTTTTTTAAATCTTTAATTTCAATGTCGCCCAAAAATTTTGTTATAACATTTTTAATTCCATCAGTTTTTGAAGGAACAAAAGGAACTAAACCACCTTTAATATCTTTGGTTTTTATTGACTTTGCATATTCAATCATTTGCAGTGATGTTAAACCAGCAGCATAAAAAGCGCCAATTAATGCACCCACACTTGTTCCAACAACATAATCAAAATTAATGTTGTGTTCTTCTAATGCTTTAATAACACCAATGTGTGCTAGTCCCCTTGCTGCACCACCACCTAAAACAAGAGCCACTCTTTTTGGTTTTCTGCTAAACAATCCCACCTAAAAAACTCCTTTAACTATTGTTTATTTTAGCAAA
>CALWDV010000047.1 GCA_944376785.1 uncultured Clostridia bacterium
AAACTATTCGTAAAAGATGCCTTTTGCGAATAGTTTATGAACATTTTTTTACAAAAATTTTAACTGCTCTATCATAAAAAATAAACAAAAAAATAAAATCACCACTTAAAACATTTACAATTAAGTGATGATTTTTATTAATTTATTGTATTGTATATTACACTACTTTAAATTCGTATCCTCAACAATTTTAAATAAACATAATTCAAATTATAAACTTATTTTAAAAATTATAATTGCTTAAAATTAAATTATTTGTGCACTACTTTAATTTTGGTTTATCTTAATAATTGCAAAACAAAATTATAATCTTTTAGCATTTGTTTATATTTTTTGTAATCAACCATAACGCTTTCAATAATTCTGTAAAAGTTTTTACTATGGTTAAATTCAATTAAATGACTTAATTCGTGAATTATAATGTAATCAATAACTTTGTGTGGCAACATTGACAATCTTAAATTAAATTTTATAACACCATTTTGGTTACAACTACCCCATCTTGTTTTAGAATTGTCAATTTTTATTGCAGAAAAATCAACCTGCATTATGTTTGCAAAATATTCTACCCTGTTTTTTAAAATTTCTTTGGTTAAGTTTGTGTACCATTTCACTGTAATTATTTTGGTTTGATAACCATCTAAATTTGCGGGAAAAAAAATATTATCATCGGCAATTTCAATATCTTTTAATTTATTAATTTCAATTTTCCTGTAAACTTTACCGCAAAATAAATATTCGCTTCCATTAATAAAATTGTAGTTTTGCAAATTACTATTTTTAATGTTATTTTGCTTATTTAAAATCCACTTTTCTTTTTGCTTAATAAAAGAATAAATATATTCCATACTTAATCGTTTTGGTGCTCTAACAATTAATTCACCATTTTTTGAAATTGTTAAGCTTAAACTTCTTCTATTTGTTCTTATTATAGCGGTTGGCGTTATCATATTTTCCACTTTTCTCCAATTTTAATAATTATATCATAAATGGCTTAATTTGTACCACTTTTTTATGTGCATAATACTATTTAAACATCATTTGCATAGTATTTTCATTTGACTAAATTTAGTAAATTATATATTATTATAATATAAATTATCGAAATGAAAATGCCCTATTCCATTTTTAACTAAGGAGGAGTTATGGCAGCAAGAAAAAGAACAGCATCAAGAGGTTTTGTTAACAACATAATTTTAGAAAGTTTGCTTAGTGGCGACAAATATGGTTATGAAATAATTAAAGAAGTTGAAGAAAAAAGCAATGGAAAAATTATTTTAAAACAACCAAGTTTATATAGTAGTTTAAAACGTTTTGAAACCAAGGGTTACATAACTTCTTATTGGGGTGATAGTGATATTGGTGGAAGACGTCACTACTACACTATTACTGAAATTGGAAAAAATTATTATAACAGAACTGTAAATAAATCTTATGATTTAGATGATGAAGATGATGTTAAAAATAACAATTCCATTGAAACAGAACAACTTTCATTTGAAGAAAACAGCAAAATTGACAATTTAAAAGAAATTGTAAATGAAAACAATTTAGATAGTTCAAATGAACAAATATCTGCTAATTTTGAAGATAATAGTTTTATTCAGCAAAATAATGATCAAACATTAGAAGAAAATAAAACTAACAGTGAAGATTATAATATTTTTGATATTTTAGAAAATGAAAAATCAAGCACAAAAACAACATTGCAAAAATCATCTAACGAGAAAAAAGCAGAGAATAGTTTTGATTCAAAAATTAGTTCTGTAAAAGAAAATTCAATTCAGGTTGATATGTTTGAAAATAACAAAACTGAAAATGAAATAAATAAAGAAGAAGATGTTAACATTCAACATATTCAACAATTAAAATTAAATGATGTTCCCCGCCCTGCTGAAAACGTAAACAAATTAGATATTCCATTAATTAAAGAGCAAACACAAGAATTTTTTAGCTGGGAAGATTTAAAAAGAAAACAAGTCGCTGAAAAAGTTAATAACGAAAAAGAAAACGAAACTGAAAATAAACCAATAAAAAATCAAATTGTTATAGATGAATTTGGCATTTTAAAAATGGGTGATCCAAACGAAACAATTAAACAACAAAAAATTTTTGATAATGTTGGTGTTAGAATTGATTATAAAGATCCTGTTATTAAGCCAGAGCCAAAAGAAGAAATTAAGCAAAGCTTCGAACCAGAACTAACAGACGAAGAAAGAGAATTAAAAAATAAAAAATTTAATGAAAAATTTGAAGATATTGTTTCTCAAAAATCCAACACAGAAAATCAAACTAACAAAGAAATTGATTATAAAAATATTTTAGGTGATTTATTAGCACCAGAACAAGAAGATGTTATTGAAGATAACTTTAATAACGAACAAGAAATTTCAAATGATATTATTGAAAATGCACTTAACCAAGTTCAAAATTACAACTACACTGCAAATACCACATCTAAAACAACAATGCAATCGTTTAATGAAGACGGATTTAAGTTTAAACCTTTTATTACAGAAGTTGATGAAGATGAAAAACAAACAAATTTTGTATTAACAAACAAAGTTAAATTAAATTATGGAATTTTTATGTTTGTTTTAATGATTTTGCAAATTTCTGCACTATTTGTTATTTTAAAAGCTAAAAATTTGTTATACACATCAGATTATGTACTTTATGGTGTTGCCTATGGAATTGCTTTATTTATATTATTATTCTGTGTAATAACCTATTTAATAGCACCAGACAAAAGAAAAGCCAACACATTCAAACTTTCCTACTCTTTAATATTTGGTATATTATTATTTCTTTCGGCATGTGCATTAACCTATGCAATAAACACTTTTGCTGGATTAAATAGTTCTAATGTTACACTATTTTCTTCAAAGTTATTATTACCAATAATAATATCAATCAACTTTGTTTTAACTCCTTTAATTTACAAAATGATATTGTCAGACAAAAAAATGTATTAAAAAAAGCCTAAACAGGCTTTTTTATTTTTCATTTTTTTTTTTTATTTTTATTTTATTTATTTTATTAAGAATCCATTTTTCCATTTGTGGTTGATATTTTGTTGAGTAATAAACTAAAAATACAACAACAATTAAAATTAACGGCCAAACAAAAAGCCCCCAACCTGTAAATGGAATTATATATCCACCACCAAAGAAACTCATACAAACAACGCCAATAGGTCTTGTAATTAATGCAATCCAAAAGAAATGTTTAAATTTCATTGTTGTTATACCAGCAATTAAACACAAAATATCATCTGGAAATAATGGTAATAAAAACGCAATAATTAAGAAAAATTTTCCACGGTCATTAATTATATTTGCATACTTTACTGCCATATCATGCCCTGCTACCCACGAAACAATTTTAAAACCAAAAATTTTTCCTATAAAAAAAGAACAATATGAACCTAATAAAACACCTGTTGTGCATAACAAAGAACCCAATAATGGTCCATAAATGGCAACCCCAGTAAGTGTAATTATCATTGATGGTATTGGAACAGATAAAACTTGAATGAATTGAATAAAAATATAAACCAGCATACCCTTTTCTTTTGTTGATAATATAAATTCTTTAAAGGAACTTATTGACGAAAAAATATGAAGCATATTATATTTGTTAAACATATGCCAAACAAAATAAATAATTAGCAAAATTATATTTAACACAAATAATAATCTAGATAAACTTATTTTTTTTAAATTATGAAAGATAATTGACAAAAAACTGAATAAAAAAGAAGTTAAAACAATTAAAATTTTAAACACAAAATAATCATCATTCAAATTAGTTAAATTACAACAAAATAACAAAATTAATGGCAGAATTAACAATAAAAAATAATAAATCCATTTTTTCCTTAACATTTTATCTCCAATTAATATTATAATATATATTAATGTATTAAATAATAGGTTTAGTTATGACTTTACAAACAAATTTTTATATGATAAAATTATCAAAGAATTATAACTAAAAATTATCATAATGTTGAGGATTTAATTTTGAGCAGAGTTATTCTTAAATTAGAAAATGTAACAAAAGCTTTTGAAGATAGAGTTGCAGTAAATAATGTCTCCTTTGAAATTCACGAAGGAGCAATTTTTGGTTTCTTGGGCCCTAATGGAGCAGGAAAAACCACCACAATGCGTATGATTTGTGGTTTAACAAAACCAACACGTGGTAATATTACAATTTGTGGATACTCTGTTCAACACGATTTTGAAAAAGCAATGCAATTAACAGGTGGAATTATTGAAAACCCTTTAATGTATGGCTATATGACTGGTTATGACAATCTTAAATATTATGCTAGTTTATATAAAGGAATTTCAAAACAAACTATTTTGGCATATGCAAAAATTGTTGGTCTTGAACATAGATTAAAAGATAAAGTTAAACACTATTCCTTAGGAATGAGACAAAGGTTGGGAATTGCACAAGCATTACTGCACAACCCTAAACTTTTAATATTAGACGAACCTTTTAGTGGTCTTGACCCACAAGGTGTTGTTGAAATGCGTAAATTTTTAAAAAATCTTGCAATTAAATATAAAATTGCAATAATGGTTAGTTCGCATATGCTTGCTGAAATGGAACAACTTTGCGATACTTTGGCTGTAATTAACAATGGTCAACTTGTAGAAATTAAAACAATAAGGCAACTTAAAGAAGGAATGGATGGTTCAAAAAGAATTAGATTTAAAGTTGACTACCCTAATTTTGCTGGAAAAATTGTAATTAATGAATTTAGATATAAAGTTGACGTTGCCGGAAATAGCATTTACGTTTCTGCAACAGAAGATAAAGTTACTGAAATTAGCAAAAGATTACTTGATAATGGTTTATCAATTTTTGGTGTTGAATTTATTTCAAAATCACTTGAAGAAATTTTTATGGACTTAATTAAACAAAAAACAAATGGTAGAATCGAAATTTTCTAATAAGGAGAAAAGTGATGGGTGTTTTTAGAATTGCCCGTGCGGAATTTATAAAAATATTTAAAAAACCAAGTGTTTATATGATGGGTGTTATTTTGGCAGCTGTCTTGGTTTTATCTTTACTTTTTTTCCAACCTGTTGGAAAACAAAACATTATTGTAAAATTAAATGGTTCAACAGTTGGACAACTTTATGATATGTTTACTAATGACTCTAACCCTGCAAGTGGTGACATAAAAAAATCTAATTACGACGCTCAAATTGCAGAAAGTTTAAATCAGGTTAACTTTTATAAAACCATTAATGAACGTAATGAATCATTATCAAAAGTAAATGGCGAATTTATAATTTTATACAACGATTTAAAAACACAAATTAGCAAAGAAGATAATGAAACTAAAATTAACGAAACTTATACTGCTTTAAAGAAAAAATTAGATCAATATAACACAACTTTTAATAATAACCAAGATTTAATTAATAACAGTGAATTTTACGCACACTTCACCACCCTATCTATTTACTCAGATTTAAAATCTGTGTTAACCGAATTAACAAATAGAAGTAATGATGGAAGCACTCCTCAAATTTTTGTTAATTTTGTTGAAAACAATAATTATATTGAAAAAATTAATTCAATCTCTTCAATTAACCAAAACTTCGTGTCTTCAACCATAAATTATTATAAAGACCAAATTAAATCAAAGCATACGGAATATTATAATAGTGTTATAAATAGTTCTACTTCACAAACATTATTTTTAACTCTAAAAAACAACTTAAAAACAGAAATAGAAAACTTTTCAAAAACATTAAAACTTCTTGAAAATGACACATATGATTTATGTTTTATTAACATAAATAATCTAAAAGAATTAAATAATTCAATTACAGAAGCAATTTCAATTATTGAATCTTATGACGATCCAAATTCTAATGAAACAGCTTTAAAGAAACATACAAACATTGTAACAAAATTACACAACTTAAATTTACCAAGCAAAATTGAAAATTTTAATAAAAGTTTAATTAATTATAGTGTTTCAACAGAAACATTAAATGATTTAGAAAAAATTTTAAAAGAAAATGTTGAAGAATTAAAAAATGGTATTAACACCAGCATTGAAACTTTAAACAACACTCCTTCATCAGAAAATTTAAAAGACATTAATGATTTTAACAACTTAATTACAAACTATAAAGGACTGGCTTTAAATTCAAAAACCTTAGTTGATTTAACAATAAATTTAGAAGCAGTTACTCCCCTTAACTCAAACAAAATTGTTGAATATAATGGATTTAATGATTTTAATATTTATGAAGCAAAAGAAAATATAACAAGAGCAAATTATTTTATTAAAAATGGCTTATATAATCAAGATTACAATGACGTGTTTGCATTTAATAAAAATAGTGGCTTAGAAACATCAGCTTATGATTTTATGTTTTATGCAATGAAAATTGCAACATTAATAATAACTGTTTTTGCAATTTTTATGGCAGCAAGTTTAATGGCATCTGAATATGATAGTGGAACAATAAAATTACTTGCAATTAGACCTTTCAAACGTTGGAAAATTATTACAGGTAAACTACTTGCAACCATGATATTTGTGTTAATATTTGTTTTATTTAGTTTCTTAACATCATTAGTTGCTGGTGTTTGCTTATACCCATTAGATAACACAACTGTTTTAGCAATATTTAATTCAACACAAGCTTTTGCAATTCACCCAATGTTATTAATGCTTTTAAATATTGCATGTATTATTTTAGAAATTTTCTTCTACACTGTTATTGCCCTATCAATTTCAACCATGTTTAGATCTTACACTGCAGCAATATCAACTTCATGCATTATGTTTATATTAGCTTTAAGTTTAAATATATTATTTGGTGGTGCATATTGGTATTCATTCATTCCATTTATAAACGCTGACCTATTTAAGTTCTTTGGTGGAAGTTTCTTAACCACACAGGTTGGTGGAATTAATCAATTATTTGTGCCAACACTTTTAACTAATGCAAACTTTTATATTTCATTAGGAATTTATGGTGGAACAATTTTAATACTATTAATTATTACCTACATTGTGTTTAAAGTTAAAGATTTTTAAAAATAAAAAACAATTCATAATGAATTGTTTTTTTTATTTTATTCAGAAGCATAATTATCAAAATAACCAGTTATTAAAACAATTGGAGTTCCTTTATCTCCACTTCCACTTGTTAAATCACATAGTGAACCAACTAAGTCAGTTATTCTTCTTGGTGTTGTGCCCAACGACTCTGCTTTATTAACTAAATTACTTTCTTTTTCTAAAATTAATTTTTTCATTGCTTTAACTGCATTTTCGCCAGTTAAATTAGCAATTTTATTATCCGCTAAATATTTTAATTTAACTTCGTTAGGAGTTCCTATTAAACCATCTGTGAAAGCAGGACTAACAACAGGATCTGCTAATTCCCAAATTCCACCAACAGGGTCTTTAAAAGCACCATCACCATAAACCATACATTCTAATTTAACATTAAACTTTTTATTTAATGCTTTTTGCAATTTATTAACAAAAGTTTTTGTGTCGCGTGGGAATAATTTAATTTTTTCATCAGTAGATAAATTACTTCCTAAAACTCCAAATTCTTCGTGATATCCACTTCCATTAACACTTTTATTAAGTATTTCATGCAATGAAACAACTTTTTCTGCCCCATTACTTACTAATAGTTTCTTTGTTCTAAATCTAGAATGAATGTCTGCATTAATAACTTTTTTTGTATATTTTAAAATTTCAGTTGGATTATTAGAAAGTATAATTTCGCAATCACAATCACAAATTGATTTATATAAATCCAAATAATTAACACCAGTAAAAGGATGTGTAACATCTTTAACTAAATTTGTAAATTCACTTGCAGTATATGTTTTGTTAAATTCAAAAACACCTAAATCATATAATTTATCAATAGAAACTAATGGGTTTCCAACTTCATCAAAAGGATATGATAATTGAATAATTAATTTATCTGCACCCCTAGAAATACCCTTTAATATGCTTGAAAATCTGTTTCTAGATAATATTGGGAAAACAACACCTATAACACCACCACCCAATTTGTTTTTTACATCTGTTGCAATATCGTTTATTGTGGCAAAATTACCTTGTGACTTTGCAACTATGGCTTCTGTTACAGCTACAATATCTTTATCTTTTAACTTAATATTTTCATTTACAACTGCATCATTAATGCAATTAACTGTAATTTCCACCAAATCATCTCCTGGTCTGATTATTGGTGCCTTTATACCTCTTGCAACTGTTCCAACTGTTCTCATAATTAACCGCCTTTAAATTTTATTATTGAATATATTATCAACATTAATATTATATAATATTTAAAAAAATAAATAAAACAAAAAAGGAGTATAAGTTACTCCCCTTTTATTTCAAATTTTTTTCAATTTCTTTTCGTGCAAGTTCATCACATCTGTTATTCAATTCATTATCTGCATGACCTTTAACTTTAATCCATGTAACTTTATGATTAGAAATCACACTTAACAACTCTTGCCACAAATCAACATTTAACACTGGTTTTTTGTTTGCAGTTTTCCAATTATTTTGTTTCCAGTTTTCAATCCAACCTAGCAAAAAAGCATTTAAAGTATATGCAGAATCAGAATAAACAGTAACATCACAAGGTTCTTTTAATAATTTAAAACCTTCAATAACAGCTGTTATCTCCATTCTATTATTTGTTGTATTTTCACAAAAACCAGAATACTCTTTTTGAATATTTTTGTATTTTAAAACAATTCCATATCCACCTGGCCCAGGGTTGTAAGAACAAGCCCCATCTGTGTAAAGCTCAACTTTTTTCATTTTTCACCTATAAAAACTTATTATACTAATTTATTATACTAATTTTACTTTTTTAAATAAACTATTTTCACCATTTTATTGACATTTATAATATTTATAATTATAATTTAAAAGTGTTAGTAACAACTTAACACTTTAATTTTTAGGGGTGTGGTTCAATGGTAGAATAGGGGTCTCCAAAACCTTTGGTGAGGGTTCGAT
>CALWDV010000048.1 GCA_944376785.1 uncultured Clostridia bacterium
GACCAAATAACAGTTACCAAAAATGCAATTCAAAAAACAGGTGTTGTTCCTTGTGGCTCATTGTTAATTGATGGTGTGGGTGTTAGTGAAGTTGGAAGTACTGTTTTACGTGATAGAATGCAACTTAGTGAAGAAGGTGTTTGTGTTGTTGTTATAACAATTAGTATGTTAACAGGTGCATTAACAAGCAAACCAGACATTATTTCACGTGGTTTTATTTATAAAAACGACGAAACAGATATTATTGAAGAAGCAAAAAATGTTGTTATTAACACAATTAGTCAAGCCGACTTTAAATCACAAGATTGGGGACTAATTAAATCTAACATTAGAAAAAATGTTACAGGATATTTTGCAAGAGTTATTAAATGTCGTCCAATGGTTATTCCTGTTATTTTAGAAACAAAATAAAAATGTAATAAATAAGTGTAAGAAATTCTTACACTTTTTTAAAGTTTTTTGATATACTTAATTTGTAAAAAGGTTATTTAAAAAATATGAGCAAAAATATTAATGAATTAATAAAAATAACTGAACAAAATTTAATAGATTATAACAATGCACTAAATTCTTTAATGTGCTCAGTTTTAAAATATGCACGTGAAAATCATATTCCTGTTTTGCTTGAAGACACAGCCAAACTTTTGTTTTCAGTGGTTGAAAATTTTAAACCAAAAAACATTTTGGAAATTGGAACAGCCATTGGATATTCAGGAACATTAATGTTAAGTGCAAATAAAACAGCAAAATTAACAACATTAGAAAATTTTGAACGAAATTTTAATCTTGCAAAAACTCATTTTGAAAATGAAAATATTTTAAAAAATGTTACTCTTGTTTTTGATGATGCCTTTAATGCAATTCAAAATTTGGTTAATGAAAACAAAAAATTTGATTTTATTTTTTTAGATGGTCCAAAAGGGCAATACATAAAATATTTACCATACTTAAAAAATTTGCTTTGTGATGGCGGAATTTTGTTTGCTGATAATGTGCATTTTAAAGGAATGGTTTTTTTAGAAGGTGTTATTCCACACAGAAAACGAACCATTGTTGTTAATTTAAGAAAATTTTTGCAAGAAATTAAAAATGATAATGATTTTGATAGTGTAGAACTTAAAATTGGCGATGGAGTTGTTATTGCCAAAAAAATAAATTAAAAGGATAAATTTTATGATAGAATTATTAGCTCCTGCTGGAAATATGGATAAACTTAAAACTGCATTTTATTTTGGTGCAGACGCTTGTTATTTTGCCGGAACAAAATTTGGTTTACGTGCTTATGCAGGAAATTTTACTGATGAAGATTTAAAAACTAGTGTGGAATATGCACACTCATTAAACAAAAAAGCTTATGTAACAGTTAACATTATTGCTCATAATGAAGATTTTTTAGGTATGGAAGATTACATAAAATATCTATATAACATTGGTGTTGATGCTGTAATTGTTGCAGATGTTGGAATTATTCAGTTAATTAGAAAAGTTGCACCTAAACTTGATATTCATGTTTCAACACAAGCAAACATAACAAACAAGTATGCTGCAAATTTTTTTTGTGATATGGGTGTTAAACGTTTGGTTTTGGCTAGGGAATTAAGTGTTAACGAAATAAAAGAAATTAGAAACTTTATTCCTAACGATGTTGAAATTGAAGTTTTTGTTCATGGAGCAATGTGCATTTCATATTCCGGAAGATGTTTGCTTTCAAATTATATGGCAAACAGAGATAGCAATAAAGGTGCTTGTGTTCAAGCGTGTCGTTGGGAATACACAATTCATGAAAAAAGCCGAAATAATGAAGAATACCCAATTTATGAAGATAATCGTGGAACATACATTTTAAACAGTAAAGATTTGAATATGTTAGAAAATTTGCAAGATTTAATTGATGCTGGTGTAACAAGTTTTAAAATTGAAGGCAGAATGAAAAGTGTTTATTATGTTGCAACTGTTGTTAATGCATATAGACGTGCAATTAATAATTTAAAATCAAAAAAATCAAATGCAGAACTTATGGAAGAACTAAACAAAACTAGCCATAGAAATTACACAACAGGTTTTTATTATGGTAGTAACAATAAAGAATGTTTGTTAAGTTCAACACCTGTTCAAACTCATGAATTTATGGCAGTTGTTTTAGATGAAAATAAAAACGGTGAAGTTTTAATTGAACAACGCAATCGTTTTAAAGTTGGCGACACATTAGAAGTTTTAAGCCCAAACTCAACTTTTAATAAAACCATTGTTGTTGAACCAATGAGAAATGAAAAGGGCGAAGAAGTTGTAGATGCTTTATCTGTTCAACAAAAATTGTTTTTAAAAACAAGTTTAAAACTAAAACCGGGTGATATTCTAAGAAAAAAAATTGTTTAGTAACTACTATGCAAATGTTAAAAAATGGCTTTAATTAGAAATATTTTTAATTTATTAAAGAACGAAAAATAAAATTTTCGTTCTTTTATTTTTTTGTGAAAATTGAACTAATTTAATTTAATATTTTTTGTACAAGCAAAATTCGACAAAATTCAACATATAAATGTTTAACATTAAATTTGTTGAGGTTAAAATGATTTTTGAAAGTTACATAACATTCATACAAAAGTTAATGCTGTTTTCTTCATATGTTAAAAACAACTCATCTTTTCCAAAACCATTAACTCAAAAAGAAGAAAATTTATATTTGCAAAAGTATAAGTTAAATAACGATCAACATGCCTACAAAATCTTAATTGAACATAATTTAAGGTTGGTTGCACACATTGTAAAAAAATATAATGGTGCAGATGAAGCAGACGATTTAATTTCTGTTGGTAGTTTGGGGCTTATTAAGGCAATTAAAACCTATAAATTAAATCACGGAACACAATTTTCAACCTATGCTGCAAAATGCATAGAAAATGAAATTTTAATGTTACTTCGTGTTAATAAAAAGCATAAAAACACAATTTCTATTGAAGAAGCGTTGGGCAGTGATAGTGAAGATAATGAACTAGCATTAATTGATATTATGTTTGATTCTGATGATGTTGAACAAAAAGTTAATAACTCTGTTATTTCAGAAAAACTTGAACAAAAGTTGAAACAATGTTTAACCAAAAGAGAATATATTATAATTTGTATGCGTTATGGTTTAAATGGCTTGCCAGCATTAACTCAACGTGAAGTTGCAAGTAAATTAAAAATTAGCAGAAGTTATATTTCTAGGCTAGAAAAAAAAGCTATTGAAACCATGCGTGAAAACATTTCTAAAAAAGAATATTATTAAAACAAAAAAACTTTAATTGAAAAATTAAAGTTTTTTGTTATTATATTATAACTAACATATTATGTAAAAAATTGTCATATTGACAATTAATATTATTTAATATACAATAGTAAAAATAAAAGTTGAAGGGGGGTTGTTTGTGTAATGATTTTTTCTAATAATTACGATAAACTTAAACAAGCACAAACAATTTATAATAAATTTATAGGTAATAATCCAATTTTAAAACAAATTGATGATGTTACTGATTTTTTTTCTGTTTGCTTTAAATCATTAAATGAAAGTTTTTCTAGCATCTATGACTATTTAATAACAAAAAACACAAAAAATAATGTTGTTAAAAACTATGGCATAATTTCTAGTGATAGTGAAGAAGGAAAACAAATTGATTTAGAAATTGAAAAAAATGTTAAAAATGCAAACATTGTTTTGAAAGATGAAAGTGAACTTAATTATGTTGATTTAGAAAATTTGAATATTAGTTATTCCATTGGAGATTTGTCATATTCACTAAAATCTGAAAACAATGCTTTAATGTTTTCTTTAAATTCACATAATTCAAAAAAACATAACATTGCTTTTATAACCTTTATTGACGAAAAACCATTTTTAGTAATTAAACAAAACAGTTTAAGCATTAACAAATATTTTTGTGATAAAACAGAAACTGAAATGTTTATTAATCCATACACTCAAAACTTAATTTACGCAAAAGAAAAACGAACAAATATTAAATCCACTGGTAATACTGATGAAGATGTTACAATTATTGCATATAATGGTAAAGATTATTTAGCATGTAAAAAACAAAATGGAATGATTGACGACATGGGTGCAATAAAAGACAAATTAATTTTTAATTCAAATTGTGGTGTTGAAAACTATTTTAATAACAATTTGGTTGATTGTGGAAAAATTAAATTATTCAAATTTTTTGAACTAAGTAAATTAAGTAAAAAATATTCAACAACAATAAATAATTCATTAAAAACTTTAAAAGTTTCAGACGAACAATTTTTCACACAATTTAACAACGGAAAACATAAATAATTTTAGTTTGATAGTATTTTAAATTGGTGTTGCAAAACAAAGTTAATTGTGGTATAATATTTGAAGTTAGATATTTATGTGGTCGCATGAATTTTCATGAGGAAAGTCCGAGCACCAAAGAGCAAGGGTACCAGATAACGTCTGGCTAGGGTGACCTAAGGTAAAGTGCAACAGAAATAAACCGCTTTATTTTTAAAGTAAGGGTGAAAGGGCGAGGTAAGAGCTCACCAACTTGTTAGGTAACTAACATTTGCTGTAAACACTACCTGGTGCAAGATAAGAAAAACATTTAAAAGTTGCTCGCTTCGTTTTTCGATACATCGCTTGAACACGCCAGCAATGCCGTGTCTAGATAGATGACCACTTAATACAGAACTCGGCTTATTTAATGTCTAACTAAGAAAAACCTGTAAAATTATTTACAGGTTTTTCTTTTTATTTTTTAACTAAAAATAATTTAAAATAAGTTTAAAAAATTTAATTATTAATAATAATTAAGTATGATTTTAATTTATTTTTTTAATTTAATAATTTTTTTTTTTATTTTATTTTTATTTGAAAAATTACAATGTGAAAAAGCAAAAAGAAAAAAACTTTTAACACCAAACATAAAAGCTCATAATTTAAAAAAAAGGTTAAAAAACCATTGTAATAAGGTTAAATTAAAGGTGTTTAAGCAGTCATTTAATTTTAATGGTTTGCAATTTTTTTTTGATAATAAAAAAATAAAAAATTTTAAAATTTGTTTTTTTAATAATAAGTTAAGTTTTGTTAAATTTAATAACAATTTAAAATTGATATTAACATTCAATTTTAATAATAAAACACTAGAAATAAAATGCAAAACATTAAAACAATGCAAGTTAACAATTTCACAAATTTTGTTAAATGAAAAAATTAATTTTAAAACATTAAATAAAAAAACAATAATAAAAATAAAGCAACTTATTTGTGGTGAAAAAATAACATTAATAAACAATTATAACTTATTAAATTCTCAAACTTTTGTGGTACCTTTATTTACAAAAATTCTTTTTTATAAAAACAAACCAACAAAAAAATCTGCAAAACTAATTAATAAAAATATTAATAATTTTATTGTAAAAGATAACTATGTTTTAATAAATAATTTTAATAACAACTTAAACTTTAAAAACATAAAAACTTTGTTTCATTTTAAAATTAACAGCATAAAGTGTGTTAATGGTAAATTTATTGTAAACAATAATTTTGTTGTTCAACAAAATAACAATAGTTTAAAAATTTTTAAAATTGGTTGTTTTACAAATTTTTTAAATAATAATAATTTTAAAGTTGAAACAACAAATGAAGAATTAAATTTGTTAATTAATAAAATTTTACCTGAAAAAATTGAATGGCAATATAAAAAAAATTTTTGTTTTATTCCGTTAAATTTCTTTATTAAAAATGTTTCGTTGCAATTTTATTATAAACAAACAATAAAACTATTATATTTTGCAAAAAAATTTATTGAATTAAACAACTTTTTGTTTAACGAAGTTTTAGGATTAAATTTATTAAACAATGCAGTTAAATTCCTAAATCCAAAATTTTTTATTGGTAAATTTAAACTAATTTATAATAATAATGTTTTTATAGTTAACAACACAATTTATGAGCAATATGTTGTTTTTAATAACATAATTTATAAAAATGTTAATGTTATAAAGTTAAGTAATAACAACCATTTAAAAATTGAAAAAACTATTTAAGTGTGATATAATTTTTAAGATAAAAACAAAATTTAAAAATTTTTAGGTAAAAATTATGTACGACTTATTTTCTGAAAATATTAAACAATTTGCACCTCTTGCCGATAGAATGCGTCCAAAAACTTTAAACGAATTTATTGGTCAGGAACATTTAATTTATAAAAATAGTTTTTTATGCCGTGCAATTTTAAGTGGAAGCATTGGAAGTTGTATTTTTTATGGCCCACCGGGAACCGGTAAAACTTCAATAGCAAACATAATTGCAAACACATGTAAAGGTAATTTTAGAAAACTTAATGCTGTTAGTTCAGGGGTTAGCGAAGCAAAAGAAATAATTGAAGAAGCAAAAAATAATTTAAAACTTTATGGTACCAGAACATTTTTGTTGTTAGATGAATGTCATAGATGGAACAAAGCACAATCCGATTGTGTGCTTCAAGCAGTTGAAGAAGGTAGCATTATTTTTATTGGAAGCACAACCGAAAATCCTTACATTAATATGACTCGTGCAATTGTTAGCAGATGCAGAGTTTTTGAATTTAAAGCATTATCAAAACAAAACATAATTGATGCATTAAAAAAAGCAATTACAGATAAAGTTAATGGCTATGGCGAATTAAAAGTTGTTTGTAATAATGATGCTTTGGAACATTTTGCTTGGGCAAGTTGTGGGGATTTAAGAAGTGCATATAATGCTTTGGAACTTGCTGTTAAAACAACACCTGCAAGTGAAAATGGTGAAATTGTTATAAACAAACAAACTGCCGAAGAATGTATTCAACAAAAAGCAGTTAGTTTAGATGAAACAACATACTATGATGTGTTAAGTGCTTTTTGTAAAAGTTTAAGGGGAAGCGACACTGAGGCAGCACTTTATTATTCACAAAAACTTTTGGTAAGTGGTTGCGATCCTAAAATTATTGCCAGACGAATGATTGCTCATGCTAGTGAAGATATTGGAATGGCAGATAGTAATGCTTTGCTTATGGCAATTAGTGCATTAATTGCAGTTAAAGAATTAGGTATGCCAGAATGTGAACTTAATTTAGCACACGCAATAATTTATATTTGTGAAGCAGAAAAAAGTAATTCTGTTTTAATTGCAAAAGATATGGCAAAAGAAGATGCTAAAAATTTTATTGATGAACCTGTGCCAAATAATTTAAAAAATCACGTTACTGGTTATAATGATAAAACAGGAACTTACAAATATCCACACGACTTTGGTGGTTATGTTAAACAACAATATATGCCAAAAGCTTTAAAAGACAGGGTTTATTATAAACCATCTGCAAACGGAAAAGAAAAAAATTTAGTTAGAAAAAAAGAACGCAATAAATAATTGCGTTTTTTTGTTGTAATTTGTAAAAAAAATATTGACAAACAAAAAATTATATTATATTTTAAAATTGTTGTTATAATTTAAAACAAATAAATAAAGGAGGAATCATTTGTCATGAGCAAATTAAATCGTTATGAAATTATTTCAGCAAAATCAATTTATTTTAGCCATACGAATGGTTCTTTTTAATATGCAAAAAAGTTGTAAAAATTTTTGTTTATTTAATTGCCTTCGTATGAGTTTAACGGAGGTTTTTTTATGAAAAATAATGAAAAAGTTACAAACAAAATAGGTTTGTCAAAGTACTTAAAAGAAAACAAACTTGGTGTTTTTCTTTATGTGTTTCTTAACATATTATCGTCTTCAATAACAATAGTTGTAACATTGCTACTTGCAAGAGCTATTGAACTTTTAACTGCTGGTGATTATGTTAATTCAATAGTTATATTTCTAATTTGTTTGGGTTGTTATTTAATTAGAAGGTTAATGTGGTATAGTTTAAGTTATATATTTTATAAATATTCCACACGAATAATGGCTAGTTTAAACTTTGATTTAGCAAATCAAGCTTTCAAATTAAATTCTGAAACATATTCCAATTATGAAACAGGAACTTTTGTTCAAAGAATTATTTACGACCCTGAACGTGTTGTTGGAAATTTAGCAAATGTTGTTGATATGTTAACTGATATTATCACTTCATTTATAATTCTTATTTACATTTCAACATTAAATTATTACATTGGTTTGTGTTTACTTGCAATAATTATAATTTCTGTTATTATTGAATTTTTTAGGGTTAAGGTTTTTAAAAAGAACAGGGTTTTAACAAGAAAAGCGGGAGACCAAATTAATTCGTTAACAACTGAAATTGTTAGAAGTGAAAAAGATATAAAAGCAATTGGGCTTGAAGAAAAATTAAGTGAAGTTTCAAAAGAAAAATTTCAAAAATATAAACAAATTAACTATAAAACCAATATGGCAGATATTTCGTTTTGGTCATTAAGAAATTTAATTATTGAATCTGCAACATTGGCAACTTTAATTTTAGGAATTGTTTTAATTGATAAAGGGTTGTTAACTTTTGCTGCCTTTATGATTGTTTATTCAAATAATAATAGTTTATATGGTTTGGTTTGGCAATTAGGCAACATTGTTACTAAATTTTTCGACATTAAAATTTGTTCTGAAAGAATGTTTGCTTTGTTTGATGATAAACAATTCGCTTGTGAACAATTTGGAACAGTGAGTGTTGATGAAGTTAAAGGCGAAATTAAATTTAAAAATGTTTGTTACTCTTACAAAGAATATGAAAAAGAAGATGATAAAGACAAAGATAATTTAGAACAAAAAAATAAAACTAAAAAGAAAAAAGAAAAGAAAAAGCATAAAGAAAGAAAAATTTCTAATACAAACAAAATTTTTGAAAATTTAAATTTTGAAATTAAACCAAACACAACAGTTGCTTTTGTTGGTAAATCGGGCA
>CALWDV010000049.1 GCA_944376785.1 uncultured Clostridia bacterium
GGAACAGGTGCAATTCGCGGTTTTGCATACACATTACTAATTAGTATGTTAGTATCAATGTTCACAACACTAGTTGTAACACGTGGATTTATTAATATTGCTTTAAATATTAATAGTGTAAATTATAAAGCATATGGTTTAAAAAAGGGTAAAGCCCTTAACGAATCAACAAATAATGTTGAAAATAAACCAGTTGAAAAGGAGGTAGAAAATGCGTAAACCTAACAAAATTTCCTTTTCACAAAAATATGATAATTTTTTAAATAAAGATTTAAAAATAGTTAAAAACTGGAAATATTACTTTATTGCTCCTTTAACAATTATATTCATTGCCATAATAATGTTTGCAGTTTTAGGTTTTAATTTAGGAATTGATTTCACTGGTGGAACAATTTTAAAAGTTAATTTCGGCACCGACATTTCAACAACACAATATAACAACTATAAATCAAATATTGAAACAATATTAAAATCAAACAACATCAAAAATTATAGTTTACAAAAAGAAGGTTCAACAGAAGATGCTTCAATTTCCATTAAATTTCAAGATGTTAATGGAAAAAGTGAAGAAGAAATGGCTGAAATAACAACTTCAATAAAAGAACAAATAACAGAAAAAATTAATCCTGACGATTCTATTCCTAATTTCGAAGTTTCAGATAGTCAAAGAATTGGTGCAAGTGCAAGTGATAACTTAATTAAAAATGCATTGCTTGCAGTTTCTATTGCAACTGTGTTAATGTTAATTTACATTGCAATTAGATTTGAGTTTGCAAGTGGAATTGCTGCCATTGTTGCATTGTTACATGATGTGTTAATAATGTGCGCACTTGTAATAATTTGCAGAATTCAAATTAATTCATCATTTATTGCTGCACTTATTACAATAATTGGTTACTCAATTAATAACACCATTGTTGTTTTTGACAGAATTAGAGAAAATTTAAGAAAAGATGTATTAGCTAAAACAACCAATGCTCAAATGGTTGACATTTCCGTAAAAGAAACATTAACAAGAACACTTTACACATCTTTAACAACAATTTTATCTGTTGCATTACTTGCAATAATTGGTGTTTCATCAATTAGAGAGTTCTTGTTCCCAATAATCATTGGCTTGTTTGCTGGAACTTATTCATCAATTTTCATTTCAGGAACAATTTGGAGTTTTATTTATAATAAAAGCAAAGATAAAAAACTTCAAAAACGTTTAAAAGAAAAGAATGATGAAGAAAACAAAAAACCTAATTCAGAGGATAAAATTATAGTTTAATAAAAAAAACCTTCACATTTTGCTTGAAGGTTTTTTATTTTTAAAAATATGAAATACTTAAATAAAATTGAAAATAACAAACTTAATATAAAACAAATTAAAAGTTTAAGTAAAGAATTAAAAATTTCTGAAAACATTGTTAAACTTCTTTTTTCGCGTGGAATAACTACTAAAAACGATATTTTAGATTTTATTAACTCTGGTCTAAACCAGTTTTATAATCCATTTCAACTAACAGGTATGAATGAGGCTGTTCAAACAATTAAAAATGCACTTGAAAATAACAAACGCATAACCATTGTTGGTGATTACGACACCGATGGCATTTGTGCAACAGCAATACTTTATAAATATTTTGAAAGCATTAACAAAAAAGTTGATTACTTTTTACCAAATAGGTTTTTAGATGGTTACGGTTTAACTATTGATACAGTTGATAAAATAATTAACGAGTTTAATCCAGAACTTTTAATTACAGTTGATTGTGGAATTGCTTGTTATAAAGAAGTTGACTATGCTAAATCTAAGGGGTTGGAAGTTGTTGTTACCGATCATCACGAAATACCAGAAATAATTCCTAATTGTGTTTGTGTTGACCCAAAACTGCCAAGCACATATCCTTTTAAAGAACTTTGTGGTGCAGGAGTTGCATTTAAACTTGTTCAAGCTTTGGCAGGGCTACCTGAAGCTTTAAAATACACTAATATTGCAGCACTTGCAACTGTGGCCGACATTGTTCCATTAATTAAAGAAAATAGGGCAATAGTTAAACATGGTTTGGAAAATCAAAATAGTTTACCAATTGGTGTTAAAAAATTAATTGAATCATTAAAAATAAAAAATTTAACTTCAACCGACATAGCTTTTAAAATTGCTCCTAAACTAAACACAGCAGGAAGAATGGGTGATGCTAGTGTTGCTTTTAAATTGTTCATTCAAAAAAATCCAATAGAAATAATAAACATTTTAACCAATCTTGAAGAACAAAATAATCAACGAATTGAAGCAGGAAATTCAATTTATGAAGATTGCTTGTTAAAGCTAAAAAACGTTTGCATTTCAAACTTACGAGCAATAGTTTTGCACTCAAATATGTGGCATAGTGGAGTTTTAGGCATTGTTTGTGCAAAGTTAACCGAAAAATTCAATCGTCCTGTTTGTTTGCTAACAAAAGTTGATAATGTTTATAAGGGTAGCATTAGAAGTTTGCCAGGAATTGATATTTTTAAAGAATTAACAAAATTAAGTTCATTGCTTGTTAAATTTGGTGGACATAGTGGTGCTGGTGGACTAACAATTGAAGAAAACAAAATCGAAGAATTCACAAAACAATTAAATGAAAACATTACTAACTGTTATGGTGATGATGTTTTTGATGTTGTAAAATATTACGATTTTGATTTAAACAAAGATTTAATTGATATTAACTTTGTTAAAGAACTTTCTGTTTTAGAACCATTTGGTTTTGGAAATGAAAAACCTGTTTTTAAATTCACATTTAACAATTTAAAACCAGAACGACTAAAAAATTACCCTAATTACTTAAAATTTAAAACTGATAAATTTGAAATGATTAGTTTTAATTTAAGCGAATATTTTGATTCACTAAATACAAATTGTAATAAAAATGTTTTGCTAGATTTATCTTGTGAAACTTATAATAAAAAAGAAAGATTAAAAGCAATTATAAAAAACATTAGTTTTGAAAAATTAAACACAGGCGTTAAAACAGATTTAAGTTTAGGATACTATGCAAAACAATTAAATTTGCCTTCATCAAGCTTGTTTTGTAACACAATTAAAACTAATATTAATGATGTTAATTCAATGTTAAAATCAAATTTTGGGACTTTAATTGTTGCAAACAATTTTAAAGCATATACTTATGCATTAACTCATTTTCAAAACAAAATTTATAACTTCGAAACTTATGCCATAAAAGATTTAACTGGCGTTAACACTTTAATTTACTTAGCAAAAAACACAGTAAACTTTTCTAATTATAAAAATATTGTTTTTCTAAATGAAATTTTGCATAAAAACTATTTATCTAATTTTAATCAAAACATATATGTAATGCCAATAGAAAATGAAACTAATGCAATAACCGATTTAAACACAAATCGAAACATTTTTGGAATTTACCATACAGCAATTAAAAAACTAGTTCAAAAAAACATACATTCGTTTTCAGAGCAAGAATATTTTAATTTAATTAAAAAACAAATGCCTGAATATAAAAATTTTAAATTTAATCAATTTGTTTTTGTTACAATGGTTTTAAGTGAATTAAACATAATTAACATAATAAATAATACAGATTATTATGAAATAACCATTAATTCAAATGTTAATAATCAATTAACAAACTCATCAATTTATAACTTTGTTAATTTATTTAACACTGTAAACACAAACTAAAAGGAGAATAAAATGAATCTTAACATTACAAACGAAAAATATTATGATGAACTTTTGCTTGTTATAAAACTTTTTTTCTCCGAAGATGAAATTGAAAATTTGAATTTAGATTTTAATGTCTCATACACTTTTAATAATCCAGTTTTAGAAACACATTTTGACATTACTGGAAATTACAATAATGGCGATGTTAGTATTAATAAAAGTTTTTCATATTCACTAACAAAAGAACAAATTAATAAATTTGATAAATACACTAAACGTTTTTTAAAAATTGAACTTTATAATATTTTATCAAGTTTAACTAACACTAAACTTCCTTGGGGCAGTTTAACAGGAATTAGACCAACAAAACTATTTTATGAATTAAAAAAAGAATTGGGCAGTTCAATTCTAGCAAAAAACGAATTAATAAACACTTTTAAAGTTAGTCCTCAAAAAGCAAATGTTGCATATGAAGTAACTCAAAATCAATCAAAAATTGAAATAAACGATAATTTGGTTGATTTATATGTTAACATTCCATTTTGCACAAGCAAATGTTATTATTGCAGTTTTATTTCGGCTCCAATTAATAAGTGTGCCGAATATGTTGAGCCATATATTACTGCTTTAATAAAAGAAATTAATGCAGTAAAAAATATTATTAATAAGAAAAATTATATTGTTAAAACAATTTATATTGGTGGCGGAACACCAACTGCACTTAGTGCCGAACAACTTGACAGAATTTTAAGTGAATTAACATATCCAGTTAATGAATTTACTGTTGAAGCTGGCAGACCTGACACAATAACAAAAGAAAAACTTGATGTTTTGAAAAAACACAATGTAACTAGAATTAGTATTAATCCTCAAACTTTTTCAAACAAAACATTAAAAGAAATTGGTAGAGCACACACAAGTGAAGATATTATTAAAGCATATAAATTAGCATTACCATATAATTTTAGCGTTAATATGGATTTAATTGCAGGACTAAGCAACGAAAGTTTTAACACGTTTAAAAAAAGCTTGTTAAAAACATTAGAACTTGAACCCGACAACATCACTATTCACACACTAAGCGTTAAAAGAACTAGTAAGTTAAGCGAAGGGGAAGGAACAAAAGGTGAAACAAACGAAGTAACAAAAATGATTGATTTTTCCTATAAAACTTTGCTTGAAAATGGTTATAAACCATATTACTTATATAAACAAAAAAATATGGTTGGAAACCTTGAAAACATTGGTTACACAAAACCAAATAAGGAATGTGTTTTTAACATAGATAGTATGGAAGAAGTTGCAACAATTTTAGCATGTGGTGCAAATGCAATTTCTAAAAGATTTTATAGCTTACAAAACAGAATTGAAAGAAATGCAAATGTTAAAAATTTAGCTGATTACATTAACAGAATTGATGAAATAATTAGAAAAAAAGAAGAAACTTTCAAATAATTTGAAAGTAAAAATTAAAATAATTGTTTACTTTTAATTAACTATGTGATATTATTTAAACGTGCTTTTAACTATGTTTAACGCGTATCCTCAAAGTTTTACGTTAAGCTTGGTAAAAAGTGAATATAATAGGAGGAAAATAAAGATGATTAAAAAAGAGAAAAAACAAGCTGTAATTAAAGAATATCAATTAAATGATACAGACACAGGTTCTTGCTCAGTTCAAATTGCTATTTTAACAGCAAGAATTAACGAATTAACCGAGCACTTAAAAGCTAACAAGAATGATAATCATTCTCGTCGTGGTTTAATTCAAATGGTTGCTAATCGTAAAAGCTTACTAAAATATTACGAGAAAAAAGACCTTGAAGCTTGTCGTGCATTAAAGAAAAAATTAGGTATTAGATAATAAGTAAAGGTGGAAGGTTTCTCTTTCGCCTTTTTTATAGTTATCATTGATAACTTATTAGAGTAGTTCCAGGAGGAAAAAATGAACGAAGTAAAAAAATTTGAAACAGAAATTGGTGGTAAAAAAGTTGAAATAACACTTGGAAAATATGCCTTCCAAAGCAATGGCAGTTGCATTGTTAGTTGCGATGACACTGTTGTTATGGTTAATGCAACAATGAGCAAGGCACCAAGACCAGGTCAAGATTTCTTTCCATTAAGCGTTGATTTTGAAGAAAAATTATATGCTGTTGGTAAAATTCCTGGTGGATTTAAAAGAAGGGAAGGCAGAGCTAGTGATCAAGCAATTTTAACAAGCAGATTAATTGATCGACCACTAAGACCATTGTTCCCAAAAGGATTTTTTAATGATGTTTCTGTTATTGCAACACCATTATCAGTAAATCCAGATTCAGCACCAGAACCACTTGCAATGTTTGCAAGTTCTTTGGCACTAGTTATTTCAGACATTCCATTTGGTGGTCCAACTGGCAGTGTTGATGTTGCCTATGTTGATGGAAAATATATTATTAATCCAAATCAAGAACAACGTGAAAAAAGTTTAATTGATTTAACTGTTGCAGGAACAAAAGAAGCAATTTTAATGGTTGAAGCAGGTGCTAAGGAAGTTTCAGAAGAAGTTATGCTTCAAGGAATTTTGTTTGCACATGAAGAAATTAAAAAACAAGTTGAATTCCAAGAAAAAATTGCAAAAGAACTTGGTGTTAAAAAATGTGAAAACATTGATTATTATGTAATTCCAGAAGAAATTGAAAATGCAGTTAGAGAATTTGCAACAGAAAAAGTTAAAGATGTTATGAGTCATTTTGACAGACACGAACGTCAAGATGCAGAAGAAGTAATGGACAATGAAGTTTTAGAACATTTTGCTGAAACCTATCCAGAAAATTCACGTGAAATTTTAGATGTACTATATAAAATTAAAAAAGAAGTAATGCGTTCAAAAATTATTAACGATGGTGTTCGTCCTGATGGCCGTAAAACCGATGAAATTCGTCCAATTTGGTGCGAAGTTGGTGTTTTACCAAGAGTTCACGGTTCAGGTGTTTTCACCCGTGGTGAAACACAAGCATTAACAACTTTAACATTAGGCTCACTTAGAGACACACAAATTCTTGATGGTTTAGAAGATGGCGAAAGTGAAAAACGCTATATGCATCATTACAATATGCCAGGATATTCAACAGGTGAAGCAAAAGGAATTAAAAGCCCTGGTCGTCGTGAAATTGGTCATGGTGCACTTGCAGAACGTGCACTTTTACCAGTTTTACCAAGCGAAGAAGAATTCCCTTATGCAATAAGAACTGTTAGCGAAGTTTTAAGTAGTAATGGTAGCACAAGTCAAGCAAGTGTTTGTGGCAGCACATTAGCATTAATGGATGCAGGTGTTCCAATTTCTGCACCAGTTGCTGGTATTGCAATGGGCCTTATTAAAGATGTTGAATCTGGTAAAGTTGCAGTTTTAACCGATATTCAAGGTTTAGAAGATTTCTTAGGGGATATGGACTTTAAAGTTGCTGGAACAACAAAAGGTATAACAGCAATTCAAATGGACATTAAAATTAAAGGAATTGATGAAAACATTTTAAGAACTGCATTAGAACAAGCAAGAAAAGGCAGATTATTCATACTAAATAAAATGGCAGAAGTAATTTCTGAACCAAGAAAACAATTAAGCAAATATGCACCAAAAATTATAACATTCACAATTAATCCAGATAAAATTAAAGATGTTATTGGCTCTGGTGGAAAAACAATTAACAAAATTATTGAAGAAACTGGTGTTAAAATTGACATTGATGATGATGGTAGAGTTTGTGTTGCTGGTGTTGACGAAGAAAAGAACAATCGTGCAAAAGAAATAATTTTGGGTATTGCTGAAACATTAGAAGTTGGAAAAGTTTACACTGGTAAAGTTGAAAGAATTATGCCATTTGGAGCTTTTGTAAGTTTTGGTTGGAATAAAGAAGGAATGATTCACATTTCAAAATTATCTTCAAAACGCGTTGAAAAAGTTGAAGATGTTGTTAAAATTGGTGATATTGTTGAAGTTGAAATCATTAAAATTGATGACAAAGAAAGAGTTGACTTAAAACTTTTAGCTGTAAGCAACAATAAATAATTTATAAAAAAAAGATTAAAATTTAAGTTTTAATCTTTTTTTATTTTTTTTCATATCTTAAAATATTTTTTCATATAATTATAAAAAATATTGGTGTTAAAATGAAAAAAAATAAAAGTTTAAAAAAAGAAAAATTTTTTATTCACGGAATTGCAAATTTTATAATATTTTCAATATTAATGTTTTTTATAACATTAACTTTAAGCAATAATTCACAAAGCGTTTTTGGCAACAATTCGTCAAACCCAATTTATAATGGTAATGTTAACAGCAATAAAGTTAGTTTAATGATTAATGTTTATTGGGGAACAGAATATTTAGACGATATGCTTGATGTATTAAAAAAGTATAACGTGAAAACAACCTTTTTTGTTGGTGGGCAATGGGTTGAAAAAGAACAAGAAATGTTATTAAAAATTAAAGATTCTGGGCATGAAATTGGAAATCATGGATATTTTCATAGTGACCATGATAAATTAAGCTATCAACAAAATTATGAAGAAATTAAAACTTGCCACACACTTGTTGAAAAATTAACCAATATTAGCATGAACTTGTTTGCACCACCAAGTGGGGCATTTAGTAAAACAACATTAAATGTTGCTAACGATTTAGGGTATAAAACAATAATGTGGTCAAAGGACACAATTGATTGGCGAGATAAAGATGAAAATTTAGTTTATAACAGAGCAACAAAAAATGTTAAAGGTGGCGATCTTATTTTAATGCACCCAACAGAGCACACTTTAAAAGCACTTCCAAAAATATTAGATTACTATAAATTAAACAATATTGTTGCAACAACAGTAAGTGAAACTTTAAAATTAGACTAAATAAAAAAAAGATGTGAAATAGCATCTTTTTTATTTTATAAAATATTCCGTTGTTTTAATTTAAAAAAAAATTGAAATATGCTATACTTTAATGAGTATATGTTTGGAGGATTTATTGTGCCAGTTTATTCAAATAATAATAGCATAAAAAATCAAAAGAAAAAATCAATAAAAACAAAAATAGGTATAGCATTAATTTCTATATCAAGTGTTTTTTTAGTTAATTTAATTTTTAATTTGGTTAAATTTTTAAATTCCTTTT
>CALWDV010000050.1 GCA_944376785.1 uncultured Clostridia bacterium
TTCTGTGGTGTTAACTTTTTCTTCATTAATTTTTTTATTTTCCTCTTGTTTTTTATCTTCTTCTTTTTCAATTAATGTTTCATTGGGTTCAGTGCTAACCATTGAAGGTTTTACATTTGTTTCTTCTGTTAAATTTAAAGTGTTAATTCCATTATTAATAGTACCTCTGTTAATCATATCAATCATTGTATTATAACCATATGTGTCAACATTTTTATTTGTTTTGTTAATATCTCCATTAATGTAAGGGTAGTTGTTTGAACCTGAGTAGCCACTATTTTTTCCATTAACGCCATTATTAACACCATTATTTAAGTTATTTTGTGTTATAATTCCATTTTGGAATGTTCCTGTTGGTGCATTAATATTTTTATTTGTATTATTAATTAAATTATTATTATTGTTATTTAAATTATTGTTATTTAAATTGTTATTAGTGTTAGTGTTAGTGTTTAAGTTTGATGTGTCTTTAACTGTTGAGGTTGTTGTATTAGTTTTGCTTTGAGAATTGTTATTTACTGTGCTTGTATTATTATTTTTTGCTGCATTATTATTTAAATTTGTGTTTTTATAACTATCTAAATTACCATTTTTATTTAAATATGTGTCAATATTTTTATTATTTTTTGTTGTTATTTCGGAATTGTTTGAGTTTGAAATTGTGTTACCACTTTCTTTGTCTATTGTTTCATTTGTTGTTTCTGTGTTTGTATTATTAGTATTATTGTTGTTATTTTCTTCAACAATTTCATCTGTTGCATTATCACTTGAATTGTTATTTGCAATTTCTTGTGCTTCAATTAAAATAGATTTAATTTGTTCTAGTGTATTAATTGCATTTTTTAAATAAGTTATTCTTGTTTCTAAATGGTTTAAAACACTTAAATAATTACTATTAATTACATCAATACCTGCGGTAATTCCACCAACATCATTTTTACTAATGCTATTTACTTCATCAGATAAATCGCCATTGCAATTTTTTATTCTTTTAATAGTTATTTTAATATCATCAATATAATTATTTAATGCTGCAATTTGTTGATTTGTTGGAACAAAAGTACCATCTTTTACTGCAGAATTTAAATCTTTAATTTCAACACAATATAGTAAAATATTATTTTTATAGTTTCCAAGTTCTGTGTTTGCGTTAATTGTATCGTTTGTTATGTCATATAAATTTTGAACTTTACTAATGTAATTAGATAAATAGTTTTCATTAGTTGTTTGATTTGATGAATTAGTATTTAATTTTGTGTTATTTATTGTTGTTTTTGATGATATTGCAGTTGTTAAGTTAGATTTTTTAGTTAATTCATTTGTTGTTTCTTTGTTTTCATTTGATTTGTTGGTTGCGTTTGCGGTTTTAACATTTGAAGTGCTTTTTATTTTGTTTTTATCAACATTTTCAATCTTTGTTGAATCTTCATTGACTTTGTTTGATGCTTCATTTTTTGAAGTGTCAATTTTTTTTGAATTTACACTTTCTTCATTTTTTATTTCATTTTCTAAATTTAAAATAATTCTTGCAATTTTTTGTTTTTTTGTTTCAATTGGAATTAATAAATTTAAATTGTTATATGAAACTCTTGCCATCATTTTATTGTTTGAGTTTGGTGCAGGGGTTGTAATTGAGCTTGTTAATGGATATATATCCGGATTTGATAAGTAAGAATTATCAATAGTGTCAAGTCGTTTAACAGCAGTTGATAAATTGTTTAAATTGTTTTCTAAACTTCTTGAAACGGTTGCTGGTTCAGATGGGTTGGTGCAACCAAATAATAATAAAGAACCACACATAACACCTGTAATAATTAATGAACTTTTTTTCATTTTTTCCTCCAAAATAATTAGTTATGTTTTAGTTTAACTAAAATATAAAAAAATATTTATGATTAATAAAAAATTAGTTTAAATTTTAATATTTAAGTGAATAATCATAAAAAATTGGAGTTGTTATGAAAAAAGAAAAACATTTATCAAGAAATGAACAATTTGTTAAATATGTTGAAGCAAAAACCCCTAAAACAAAAACTTTTCCAACACTAATATGGGCTTATTTGGTTGGTGGAATTATTTGTATGATTGGGCAGGGAATTAATGATGCTCTTATGGCAATATTTCCAAAGATGGGGCAGGAAGAAGCATCAACATGGATGTTAATAATTTTAATTTTTATTGCTAGTTTACTAACTGGTTTGGGGTTATATGACAGGATTGGCGTGTTTGCCGGTGGAGGTTCCATTGTTCCAATAACAGGTTTTTCTAATTCCATAACAAGCCCTGCAATGGAATTTAAAAAAGAAGGCATTATTTTTGGACTATGTGTAAAAATGTTTTCAGTTGCAGGACCTGTTTTGGTTTGTGGGCTAGTTATAAGTTTTATTACAGGAATAATTTATTTGTTTATTTAAAGGTGAAGTATGAATAACAAAATTGGTGATCAAACAATAATTTTTAAAAATGAACCAAAAATAATTAGTCATTATTCTGTTGTTGGTGAAAAAGAAGGTAATGGCAATTTTAAAAATTATTATCATTACATTTTAAAAGATGATTTATTTGGAGAAAAATCGTTTGAACATGCGGAAAGAAAAATGTTGGAATTTGCAATTAGTAATTCAATTAAAGGCGCAAATTTAAAAATTGCAGATATAGATTTATTAATTGGTGGAGATTTATTAAATCAAATTATTTCAGCTTCATTTACTGCCAGACATTTTGACAGGCCATTTTTAGGAGTTTATGGTGCATGTAGCACAATGGCAGAAAGTTTGGCAATTGGTGCAACATTTGTTGATGGAAAGTATTTAAAAAATGTTGTTTGTGCAACAGGAACGCATTTTTCAACAGCTGAAAGACAATATAGATTTCCACTTGAATTAGGTAACCAACGTCCACCAACAAGCCAATGGACTGTAACTGGTGCAGGTAGTTCTGTTTTAAGTTTAAATGGGTGTGGTCACAAAATTAAAATGGCAACTTTGGGCAAGGTTACTGATTATGGAATTAAAGATGTTAATAATATGGGAGCAGCAATGGCACCAGCTGCAATGAGTACGCTAATTTCTCATTTTAAAGACACAAAAACAACCCCAGATGACTATGATTTAATTTTAACAGGAGATTTAGGTAAATTAGGTTCTGAAATTTTAATGGATTTAATGGAACATAATGGATATAAATTTGGTAAAAATTATAATGATTGTGGGCAGATGATTTATAACAACAATCAAAAAACTTTTCAAGGTGGTAGTGGTTGTGGTTGCAGTGCAGCTGTGTTAAATTCTTTTGTGTTAAAAAAGATGGATGAAGGAGTGTTTAAGCGAGTTTTATTTGCAGCAACTGGTGCATTACTTAGCACATTAAGTTCGCAACAAGGTGACACAATTCCAGGAATTTGTCATGCAGTTGTGATTGAAAAAGATGATAAAAAGGAAAATTAATTATGGATATTTTTTTAACATATTTGAAAGTTTTTGCAGTTGGTGGATTAATTTGTATGCTGGGTCAGTTGTTAATTATAAAAACCAAATTAACAAGTTCAAGAATTTTGGTTTTATTTGTTTGTATTGGAGCAATATTAGAAGCTGTTGGATTATATGAACCTATTGCAAATTTTGCCAAAGCAGGTGCAACAGTTCCAATAACTGGGTTTGGAAGAAGTTTGGCAAAAGGGGCAATTCAAGGAGTGAAAGAAATGGGATTTTTAGGTGCATTTGCAGGTGGACTAACTGCAACTGCGGCAGGAATTACTTGTGCAGTTGTTTCGGCATTTGTGATGGGGCTTATTTTTAATAGTAGAACAAAAAAATATTAATTTAATAAAAGAAATTTAAAATTTTTAAATTTCTTTTTTATTTTAAATTCTATTGTAAAAATAAAAAACATATAATTTTTTATGAAAAAGATTACAATAGAAACTTTTAAAAAGCATAAAAAAAGAATTGCTATTTGGACAACCATTGTTTTTGTTTTCATATTGTTTAGTTTTATATTTAAAAATGGTATTAACACTGTTATTGCCGATACAGTTGAATTAAAATCAAAAGCATTAGCAACAAAAGCAATGAATAGTGCGATTGCCGATGTTGTAATAAATTCCATTGTTTATGAAGATTTAGTTAATATAATAACCGATGAATTTGGCAATATAACAATGATTCAAGCAAATGCATTGGAAATTAATAATTTAAGCAAAGATTTGGCTCAAACAACAGAAATAAAAATTGAAGAATATGGAAAAATGGGAGTTTCTATTCCGTTAGGAACAATGACAGGTATACCGTTATTTGTTGGTCGTGGACCAAAAATAAAATTAAAAGTTAATCCAATTGGAGCTGTTAATTGCACTTTCTTATCACAATTTGAAAGTGCTGGAATTAACCAAACTAACCATAAAATATACTTAAAAATTTCTGCTGATGTTGGTGTTGTTTTGCCACTGCTTAGTAAAAAATATAATACAACCAGACAAGTATTAATATCTGAAAGTATAATTGTTGGTGAAGTTCCAGAAGTTTATTTATATTCCGACACATTAGACACACTTTTAAACTTTGTTCCATATTAAAAAATTTTCATTGTTAAATTTCTAATACTATGATAAAATAATCAAAGTAAAAAGGAATTTTAACAATGATTTTTTTAGATAATGCAAGTACAACAAAAATTTATGATGAATCATTAAAAGAATATGTTTTTCAAAGTGAGCAAAACTATTTTAATGCTTCTTCTTTATATAAAGCAGGTTCTGATGTTTTAAAACAAATTAATAAAGCAAGAGAAACCATTATTAAGTTGTTGGGAGGTTCAAGTTTTGACAACTTAATTTTTACGTCGGGTGCAACTGAATCAAACAATATGGCAATTAATGGTGTTTTAAGAAAAAATATGGGAAAACTTGTTTTTTCTTATGCAGAGCATCCTGCTGTTTTTAACGTTGCAAAAGAACTTGAAAAACAAGGTTATAAAGTTGAATTTGTTAAATTAACAAAAGATGGCATTGTTGATGAAAAAGATTATATTTCAAAACTTGATGGTGCTTCTTTTATTTCAATAATGCATGTTTGCAACGAAACAGGGGCAGTTAATGATATTAAAAACCTGGTTAAACTTGCAAAACAAAAAAATAAGGATATTATTTTTCACTGTGATGGGGTTCAGGCATTTGGTAAAATTCCAGTTAATGTTTATGATTTGGGTGTTGACTTATACACAATAAGTTCACACAAAATTCATGGGCCAAAAGGTGTTGGTGCATTATATGTAAGAAAAGGAATTAATTTAAAACCTTCTGTTTTTGGTGGTGGTCAAGAATTTGGCATTAGAAGTGGCACGGAAAACACTTGTGGAATTTTAGCATTTAAAAAATCTGCTGAAATAATTTGTAAAAATTTAAAAAGCAATTATGATAAAGTTTTAACTTTAAAACAAGAATTTTTAAAAGAATTAACAACTAATTTTAATGTTAAAATTAATTCAAATGATTTTTGTTCACCTTATATTATTTCATTTTCTATTCCAAAAGTTAAAGCAGAAACAATTTTGCATATGGCAGAACAAGAAGGTGTGTTAATTAGTAATGGCTCGGCATGTTCTAGCAAACACACTGATAACAGAATTTTAAAAAATATGGGAATTGATGACTATTACATTCAATCATCGGTTAGGGTTAGTTTTTCTGAATTTAACACAATAGATGAAGTTATAAGTGCTGCACAAATTATTAAGCAAACATGTTCAAGATATATTAACATTTTAAAGTAGGTGCAAATGAAAAAGGCAATATTATTAAGATTTGGTGAAATTTTTTTAAAGGGTAAAAATAAATATGTGTTTGACAATATGTTAATGCACAATATTTTACAATCTTTAAAGGATTATAAAGTTAAATTAACAAAAATTTCTGGTAGATATATTATTGATGAATATGAAGAAATTTTTGAAAATGAAATAATTGAAAAGCTCTCACATGTTTTTGGACTTTATTCTTTAAGCCCAACTTTTGTTGTTGAAACTTCACAAAATAACATTGAGGAATGTTTAAAAAATATTGAACTTGATTGTAATACATTTAAAGTTGAAGTTAAAAGGGCGGATAAGTTGTTTCCAATTCAGTCAATAGAGTTTGCATCGTTAATGGGCGGAGTTATTTTAGATAAATATAATAATTTAAAAGTTAATTTAAAAAATCCTGACACAACAATATATATTGAAATTAGGGAAGATGGAAAAAGTTATATTTATTCTAAAATAATTAAGTGTGCAGGTGGTATGCCTGTTGGGTCTAGTGGTGGTGGGCTACTACTTTTGTCAGGAGGAATAGATAGTCCTGTTGCAGGATACTTAATGAGTAAACGTGGAATGCCACTTCATGCAATTCATTTTCACAGTTTTCCATACACTAGCCAGCTTGCAAAAGACAAGGTTATTACTCTTGCCAAAATTATTAGTGAATATACTGGAAACATTACTCTTCATATTGTTCCTTTTACCAAAATTCAAGAAGAAATTCACAAAAATTGTAAACCAGAATTTATGATAACATTAATGCGAAGAATTATGATGAGAATTGCAGAAATAATTGCAAAAGAAAACAATTTAAAAGCAATTATAACTGGTGAAAGTTTGGCACAAGTTGCATCTCAAACAATTGAAAGTATTACTGTTACAAATTCTGTAATTAATGATCTTCCAGTTTTAAGACCTTTAATTGCAATGGATAAAGAAGATATTATTGAAATTAGCAAAAAAATTAACACTTATGAAACTTCAATTTTACCATATGAAGATTGTTGTACGGTGTTTTTGCCAGAGCATCCATTAATTAAACCAAAACTTGAAAAAGTTTTGAAAGAAGAAGAAAGATTAGATATTAAAAATTTAATTGATAATGCATTAAAACAAGTAGAAATAATTAATACAAATGAAATATAAAAGTCGAAATTTATTCGACTTTTTTTTAAACTATATTGTTTGACAAAAGGCTTTAATTTAATTAAAATTATTAGTGTGGTATATATAGTTTTTTAATAAAAAACTTATTTATATAACAAATAATTAGCCTATATTTAAGGTATTAATTGTACAATAAAAATTTAATAAAAGGAGATTTTAAATGACACAAAGTGCAATGTTTAGTTTACTAGCATTGTCAACTCCAATTGTAAGCGTTATTGTTGGTGTTATTTGTGTTGCTGTTGCTGTTCCTTGTGGAATGTTTTTAAACAAATTTATTTCAAAGAAAAAATCTGAAAAAAATAAAACAACAGCATCAAATATTATTCAAGAAGCTTTAAATGAAGCAAAAACTGTTAAAAAAGAAGCAGTTTTAGAAGCAAAAGATGAAGTTTTAAAGCTTAAAAACGAATGTGACGCTGAAATTAGAGAACGACGTGCAGAAATGCAAAAAGCAGAAAATAGAATTGTTCAACGTGAAGATTTTATTAATAAAAGAGAAATGATGTTGGATAATAAAATTGAAGCTATTGATAATATGAAAAACGAATTAGAAATTAAAGAACAAGAGATTGAAAAAGCAATTGAAGAACAAAAAGTTATAACTGAAAAAATTGTTGCAGAACTTGAAAAAGTTGCTGGGCTTACGAAAGAAGAAGCTAAAAATCAATTAATTTCTAAATTTGAAGAAGATGCTAAAAAAGATGCTGCAATTTTAGTAAGAAATATTGAACAAACTGCAAAAGATGAAGCAGATAAAAAAGCAAAAGATATTATAACATTGGCAATTCAAAAATGTGCAGCAGACCATACTAGTGAAGTAACAGTTTCATCGGTTGCATTACCTAGCGATGAAATGAAGGGCAGAATTATTGGTCGTGAAGGCAGAAATATTAGAGCATTAGAAAATGCAACAGGTGTTGACTTAATTATTGATGACACACCAGAAGCAGTTGTTTTATCTTCATTTGACCCTGTTAGACGTGAAATTGCAAGAATTTCATTAGAAAAATTAATTCTTGATGGAAGAATTCATCCTACAAGAATTGAAGAAATGGTTGAAAAAGTAACCAGAGATATGGAAATTAGCATAAAAGAAGCAGGTGAAACTGCTGCGTTTGATGCAGGAGTTAATGGTTTACATCCTGAATTAATAAAAATTTTAGGCAGATTAAAATATAGAACCAGTTATGGACAAAATGTTTTAAAACATAGTTTAGAAGTTTCTTATTTAGCAGGTCTTATGGCTGCTGAACTAGGCGCAAATGTTAACGTTGCAAAAAGAGGTGGCTTGCTTCATGACATTGGTAAGGCAGTGGATCATGAAGTTGAAGGAACTCATGTTACAATTGGTGTTGATTTAGCAAAAAAATATAAGGAAAGTAAAGAAGTTATTCATTGTATTGCTGCTCATCATGGCGATTGTGAATTTGAAAGTATTGAAGCAATTTTAGTTCAAGCTGCCGATGCAATTTCTAGTGCAAGGCCAGGGGCTAGACGTGAAAGTATTGAAACATATATTAAACGTTTACAAAAGTTAGAAGAAATTGCAAATGAATTTAAAGGTGTTGATAAATCATATGCAATTCAAGCAGGTAGAGAAATTAGAATTATGGTTAAACCTGCTGAAATTAGTGATGATGAAGCTTTATTTTTAGCGAAGGATATTGCTCATAAAATTGAAAAAGAAATGGAATATCCGGGAACAATTAAAGTTAATGTTATTAGAGAAACACGAAGTGTTGAATATGCAAAATAATAAAAAAAGACAATCAAATTGATTGTCTTTTTTTTGTGGCAGGGGTGGAAGGAATCGAACCCTCACCAAAGG
>CALWDV010000051.1 GCA_944376785.1 uncultured Clostridia bacterium
GTGGATCAACGCAAACCATTTTTTTGCTTCTTTTAGTGTCGGTTATAACATAATTAATTGTAACTTCGGCAGCAGTTCCTGCTGTGGTTGGACATGCAATTAAAGCTAAACCTTTATTTTTTGTGTTTGCAACACCATCTAAACTAACAACATCTTTAAACTCTGGGTTTGTTGCAATAATTGAAATTGCTTTTGCTGTGTCGATAACACTTCCGCCACCAACAGCAACAATAACATCTGCTTTACATTTTTTTAAAACCTTTAAACCTTCTTGAACATTTTCAACTGTTGGATTTGGTTGAATGTTTGAAAATGTTGTGTATTTTACTTTTGCTTCATTTAACACATTTTCAACTTTTGCAAAAACACCAAATTTAACTAGTTCAGCATCGGTTAAAGCTAAAACTTTTTTATATCCTCTTTGTTTTATTATGTTTTTTAGTTCACTTATTGAACCATAACCAAAATAACTGGTTTCATTTAAAACAACTCTTTCCATTTTTTTCTCCTTTATTAATTAGTATCTTATTAATTAACATTAATATTATATAATTTTAAAATAAAATAGTAAAACGTAAAAAATAAAAAATTTTTAGTGTTAATTAATTTGTTTGTTAAAAAAATTTTATAATGCTAAACTAACAATAAGAATTCATATTAAAGGGGGAAATTAAAATGAATGCTTATAATGGTTATAGTACAAACCAAGACGCACTAAAAGCTGGTATTGAAGCTGGAAAAATGGCAGGACACAGTGCAACTGCCAAAATAGTTTTTGCTTATGTTAGTTGCGATTATAATGTTAAAAAGGTTATTGAGGGATTAAAAACTGTTTACGATTGTCCAATAATTGGAAACACATCTTTCACTGGCGTTATTCTTCCAAATGGATATGTTGGTGGCGACAAACCTTTTGTTGGAATTTTAACAGTTTGTGGAAACGATTTAGAAGTTGGAGTTGCTTGTGTTAAAAAATCAAATCCAACAGAATGTGCTGTTGAAATTGGCGAACAAGTTGCTAAAAAAGCACTTAAAGATGCAGGTATGACTGTTGCACCACAAGTTATGTATATGGTTGCAAGTCCAACAGAAGAAGAATATTTCTTAAAAGGCATTTCAAAAGTTGTTGGAAGAGTTCCTTTCTTTGGGGGTTCTGCTGCTGACAACACAATAGAAGGAAAATGGAGTTTGTTTGCAAACAACACAGTTGTTCCAGAAGGTGTTGCTGTTGCATTTATTTATACAAATAAAGATTTTGCAAATGTTTTCACAGGAGCATATCGTGAAACAAAAGATATGGGAATTATTACAAAAGTTGATGGACACAGAACTCTTGTTGAAATTGATGGAAAACCAGCGCTAAAACAATATGCAAAATGGCGTGGTTTAAATCCTAAAAACTTAATGGGAGCAAATCTTCTTTCTGCAACAATAACAAGCCCACTTGGTGTTAAAGACCCACTTGGCGACTTGGTTGCAATTCGTCACCCAATGGCTGGAAATGCAGATTTTAGCATGAACATTGGAAACAAGTTAGCAACAGGAACTTGCGTTATTAGAATGGAAGCAAGTGTTGATGAACTTATTGCAAGTGTTGAAAAAACACTTACCAAACTAAACAAAAAATTAGGAAAACCTGCTGCATTTTATCACCTTGTTCACTGTGGTGGACGTCGTGCAGGAATTGATGCAAGAATTAATGAAGTTTATAATGCAATTAAAAAGGTTGTTCCTGAAACACCATTTATAACAGAATTCACTTTTGGCGAATATGGATTTGAAAAAGATGGCAGAAACACTTGTGGTGGTTTAATGCTTTCTTTCACAGCATTTGCTAAATAAGGAGAAATGTTATGAAAATGATTGTTAATGGAAAATTTGTTGATTCTTCTGATAAAACAGTTTTAGAAATTGTTAACCCTTACACAGGAAAACTTTACGACACTGTTCCAAACGCATCACCAAAAGATGTTGATTTGGCTGTTACAACTGCTCACAAAGGTTATTTAATGTGGAAAGATGTTCCACTTGTTGAAAAAGTTGGCATTCTAAAAAAATTTTTAGATTTAGTTGATAAAAACAAAGATGATTTAGCATTAACACTATCTTGTGAAACAGGAAAACCACTTAGCCAAGCATATGCAGAAATTGGAAACATTAGAATTGGTTTTGAAGGTTTTATTGAAAAAGCAAAACATCTTTATGGCAATGTTGTTCCTTTTGGAACAGAAGCAGGACAAGAAAAAACATTGCAACTAACACTAAGAGAACCTGTTGGTGTTGTTGCTTGTATTATTCCTTTCAACTTCCCTTGCGACTTGTTTGACCAAAAAGTTGCACCTGCATTACTTGCTGGAAACGCAGTGGTTGTTAAACCACCACATCAAAATCCAATAACACTAATTAAGTTGGTTGAATTGCTATTAAAAGCAGGTGTTCCAAAAGAGGTTGTTCAGGTTATTACTGGTGATGGTCCTAAAACAGGTAATTCGTTAGCTTGTCACCCATTAGTTAACAACATAACCTTCACTGGAAGCACAGCTGTTGGAATTATAACATACTTAAATGGGGCAAAAAATCTTTCTCACACAGCACTTGAACTTGGTGGAAACGACGCATTTATTGTTTTGGAAGATGCCGACATAGACCTTGCAGTTGAAGAAATGATTTGGGGAAGAATGTATAACAATGGTCAAGTTTGTTGTGCTTCTAAAAGATTTTTAGTTCAAGAAACTGTTAAAGATCAGTTTGTTAAAAAAGCTGTGGAAAGATTAAAGAAATTAAAAGTTGGTGATCCATTAAAGAAAGGAACCGACATTAGTTGTTTAGTAACCGAAGCAGCTGCTATTAGAGTGGAAAATCAAATTAAAAAAGTTATTGAACAAGGTGGAAAACTTGTTTTAGGTGGAAACCGAAAAGGTGCAACAATTTATCCAACTTTGATAACCGACATCCCAACAAGTGCCGATGTTGCAACCGATGAAGAAATTTTTGGACCAGTTGTTTCAGTTATTCCTTTCAAAACTGTTGCCGATGCCATTAAAATTGCAAACTCTTCAAAATTTGGTTTAAGTGGTTGTGTTTTCACAAAAGATGTTACAACAGCATTTAATGTTGTTAAACAACTTGAATGTGGTGGAACTGTTATTAATGGTGCAAGTTTCCACAGAAGTTTTGAAATGCCTTTTGGTGGATATAAATTTTCTGGTATTGGAACAGAAGGTGTTATGAGCACATTTGATGCTGTAACAAAGGTTAAAACAATAACTTTAAAAAATATTTTAAAACCAATTTAAAAATAAATTAAACAATAAAAAAAAGAACGAATAATTTCGTTCTTTTTTATTTTTTATTAATTAACCAGGAAAATCTAAATCGTTAATATAATCATATAATGCACTATGATGTGCAACAAATGCAACTTGTGTGTAACTATAATTAATGCTTGTGTCTGAAATGATGTAGCATTTAATTTTTGTTAAAGCAGTGTTGTTTTCAATGTTAACATAAACTGTGTCATAATAAATTGATTTATCAGTTGTGTATTTTGATTCATCTTCAACAACTTCGCCATTAACTTTTAATTGTAATTTTTCTGAAAAATTAAATTTTAAAACAAATGTTCCTGCGGCAGGTGTTTTTAATTCACTTGTTGAAACTGTGCTTTTAACAACTTCTGCTTTTGCTTTGCTTGAAAATGCACCTTGGAACAATGCACTAATAACACTTTCACGTGTTCCTTTTTCATACAAATTAATAATGTCATTAAACACTTTTTTGGTTTCGTCATCACCATCAGCAGAATAATAATTGTCTTTTGAATCGGTGTAAATTGTAATACCATTAATTTTTGAAGTGTTAATTACTTGGTTAAAATTTGTTTTTACAAGAGCCAAAGTTATTGCTGTTACTGCAATAACACCAACTAATGCAATAGCAACTATTGTTAAAACTTTTGTTAATGTGTTTTTCATTTTGTCTTACCTTTTATATTTTTTTAGTTTATTTATTTGCAAGTTTTATGTGGTAATCCACAACTTATATAATCTAATGTTTATTTTATTATATTACTTTTTAATTGTCAAAACAAAATTAATTTTTTTCATCGTTAGATTTGTTTTCTGTTTTAACATCAGTTTTTTTAGAACTATTAGTGTTTTTAGTTGTTTTTGTTTTTTTAGTTTCGGTTGTATTTTTTGTTGATGCTTCTTTTTTTGCAGAAGTTTCTTTATTTTCATTATTAGTTACAGGTTCTTTGTTTTCTGCACTGTCATTTTTTAATGTTTCATTTAATTCTTTTGTTGCTTCTAATTCGGCACGTTTTTCAGCTTCACTTTTTTCTGCTATGCTAACATTATTATTAGTGCTTTGATTTAAAGTTTCATTTTTAATCATTTCATAATCTTGTTTAGAAATAACACCTGCATTTGTTAAAGCTTCTGCTGCTTTTAGTTTAAGTTCTTGCATTTTTTTCAAGTTTTCTTGTTCAGCTTTTTTTCTGCGTTCTTCATTTCGTTTTTTTGCTTCGGCTTCTTTTACTTCCAAAGATTTTGCAACATCTTTATAGTTTGCACCATTAATAATTGCATCAACTTCTTCTGAATAAATGGTTTCTTTTTCAATTAATAGTTGTGCCATATTATCCAAAATGCTTCTGTTATCGGTTAAAATTTTCTTACCTTTTGCATAGCAATTATCCATTATTGCTTTAATTTCTTCATCTATTAATGCCGCTGTTTCATCGGAATATTGAACTTGGGTTTGATAATCTCTTCCAATAAACACTTCACTTGTTTTTCCTAAATTAATAAATCCAAGCTTTTTACTCATTCCCCATTCAGTAACCATTTTTCTTGCAATGTCGGTTGCATGAGAAATGTCGGAACTAGCACCAGCAGTAATATCGCCAAAAACAATTTCTTCGGCAATTCTGCCACCCATTGTCATACTAATTTTGTCACATAATTTTTTATAGAACAAATGGTCATTGTCGTTTGCAGGTCTGGTTGATGTGAAACCTCCTGCCATTCCACGAGGAATAATTGAAACCTCATGAACTTCATCACCATAATTTAATAATTTTGCTAAAATTGCATGACCAGATTCGTGATATGCAGTTAATTTTTTGTCTTCTTCTGTTATAATTTTTGATTTCTTTTGTGGTCCAACTAAAACCTTGTTAATTCCTTCTGTTATATCTTCCATTGTAATGGTTAATCGGTTATCACGTGCTGCCAAAATTGCTGCTTCGTTTAAGAAGTTTTCAATGTCGGCACCAGTAAAGCCACTGGTTAAACGTGCAATTTCTTGGAAATTAACACCTTCTTCAATAGGTTTGTTTTTTGCATGAATTCTAATAATTCCTTCTCTGCCTTTAACATCAGGAACGTTAACATAAATTTGACGGTCAAATCTGCCAGGTCTTAACAATGCAGGGTCTAAAACATCTGCACGGTTAGTTGCTGCTAAAACAATAATTCCTTCATAACTTTCAAAACCATCCATTTCAACTAAAAGTTGGTTTAAAGTTTGTTCTCTTTCATCGTTTCCACCACCTAAACCAGCACCACGTTGACGTCCAACTGCATCAATTTCATCAATAAACACAATGCAAGGAGCACTTCTTTTTGCTGTTTCAAACAAATCTCTAACACGTCCTGCACCAACACCAACATAAAGCTCAACAAAATCTGAACCACTTATTGAAAAGAATGGAACATTGCTTTCACCAGCAACTGCTTTTGCAAGTAATGTTTTTCCTGTTCCAGGAGGGCCAACAAGCAACACTCCCTTTGGAATTCTTGCACCTAACGCTTTAAATTTTGCAGGATTTTTTAAAAATTCAACAATTTCTTTTGTTTCTTCTTTTTCTTCTTCTGCACCGGCAATATCACTAAATTTAATGTTTGTTTTTTCATTTAAACGTGCTCTGCTTTTTGCAAATCCACCACCAGCACCTTGACCTTTTCCACTTAACATTCTAAACATTAAAATGCCAATAACAAGCACAATAATTATGCTCATATATGGAAGTATGGTTGATAAGAAACTTTGTTTAACAGTTACAGTTTCAATGGTGATTTTTTGAAAATCTTTATAACTTGCATAGTCACTTGCGCTTTCACCAGCAACTAAACCAATTCCATTTGCTTTGTCAATTTTATCGTTAAATTCGTTAATCTCATCAAATTGAGATGTGAAAACAAATTCAAAATAATAATCAGAAGATTTTGGCCATTGGCTGTCGGTTATTTTACTATCAACTTTTCTAACCTTTGCTGTTCCACTATTGCTTAAATAAACATCTGAAATTTCACCAGCTTCCATCATATTTTGAAAAGCTGTCCACTCAATTTTTTTGCCAGGATTTCCTTTACCTGCCAAATAAAAAACTAAAACAACAGCAAGAATCATAATTATTACAGTTATAATTCCTGACGCACTACTTTTTTTCTTGTTTTCCAAAAATAATTCCTCCGCTATTTTTAATGCTTAGTAATTTTAACATAAAAACGTTTTATTGTATAGCAATATAACAATTCTTATTATAAATATAAATAATATATAACATAAAAAATAAAGAAAATTGTCGCATTTTCTTATTTTTTTTAAATTACTTACTATTAATAACCAACATTAACATTGAAATTATTTGAATTATTTTCATAATTTTTCTTTAACTTTAAAGCTTCACAAATAACATTACAAACGAATTGTGCCATTTGTTTAACCATGTTAAATTTTACTGTTTTTAAAAATAAAAAATTGTTAATTCCTAAAACATTAACATTTGCTAAAATGCTAAAATCTCCCATAATTTGGTTGTTTTTTTCGTGTGCAGGTAAGCAACCATAGGGCAAAAAGTTAATCATGCCAACATCATTAAAATTACTTAGTGCAGAATCAACAACAATTATTGGATTAAATGGGTTTTCTTTTCTTAACTTATTATAAGTTAAACTTAAATTGGATAACGTTACATTATAACTTAAATCGCCCACAACATTACAAATTTGTTTTCTTTTTAACATTTCTCCACACATAGGTCCAAACAAATCACCCACAACATTAGAGTTTCCAATACACAAAAATATTGGCGAATTTAAGCCATATTTTATTAATTTTTCTGCTAGTTCAAAAGAAGCATAACTCACATTGTTTTTGTTGTTTATATTAATTAAACTCATCATTAAACTCCTAAATTTTCACATTTTTATTGTTTTAAAGTTATTATTAACCACATTTAAGCATTAAAAACGTTCGAAACAACAACTTTTTAAGATTTTTTTAAAACAATTAGTGACAACAAAATAATTATGTGATATATTATTATTAATAATAGAAAAAGGGGTATATTATGGGTTGGATTGATATTGTATTTATTGCAATTATTGTTATATGTGCAATTATTGGACTTGCAAAAGGTTTATTTGAATCAATTCTATCAATTTTTAGTTCGGTATTATCTATCGTGGTAGCAATTTTGGTTTCCAAACCTGTTGCAGCATTTATAAATAAAATTGTTGATGCAAACACTTTCTTCGCAAATCTTTTAATTAAATGGAAATGGATTACTCCAAACGAAAATAATCAAGTTGAAATTTTTAATAAACTTTATTCAGTTGAAGAAATTGGTAACATCTGCACAATAATTATTTCGGTTATTGCTGTTTGGTTATTAATTAAACTTGCAATTTTGTTACTTTCAAAATTATTTGACAGTGCAACAGCAAGTAATTCTGCTGTTAGCGGATTAAACAGAGTTTTAGGTTTAATTTTCGGAGCAGCAAAAGGTTTATTAATTGGTTGCATTGGTTTAGCATTTGCTGCAATTTTAGCAATTTGTGGCGTTGGCAATGTTAAAACAACAATGGAACAAAACAAAATGAGTAATTTCTTCTATAACTACATTAGCGAATGGGTTGGCACAACATTAGAAGACAGAATTGAAGATTTCTTAGGTAAAGGTGAAACACCAGAAGAGGGTGGTGAAACTACTGATGGTGAAACAGCTGGCGACACAACCACTGAAACAGAACCTGAAAATCCAGGCACTGAAACTGCTACTGAATCACAAGCAGTTGAAAGTTCAATTTATGTTACATTTCCTAATGGAACAAAAGTTGCTGTTTAATTAAAAATAAGAAAAAGCACTAAATATAGTGCTTTTTTTAATACTTAAAATTTAGTTAATATTAATTAAAATTATAAATACAATTTAAAAAAAACTATTTATTAATTAAAAAATTTATGTGTAAATTTGTTTAGTTTTAGTTAAGCAATAACAAAAAAAGAACAGAAAAGCTGTTCTTTTTTTTAATTTATTTTATGTTTTATTTTTCTAAAAACTCTAAAATTCTATCTAAATCTTCCTTAGAATAGTAATCAATATAAATTCTGCCTTTTTTATCATTTCCCATAAAGCTTACTTTGGTTGCAAATTTATGTTGCATTAATTCAATTAACTCTTTTAATTCAACACTTGGCTCAACATTTACTTTTTTTGGTGCAGGGTTAGTTAGTTGTTTTACTGTTTTTTCTAAATCACGAACAGTAACCTTTTTTGAAACTGCCAATTTTGCAAGCTTAACTTGTGTTTCAGGG
>CALWDV010000052.1 GCA_944376785.1 uncultured Clostridia bacterium
TTTTTTTAAACAAAAAAATAAAACAAGTTTTGTCTTGTTTTATTTTGTGAATTTTTTTTAATTTTATTTTACATTTTATTTTTTTGTTGTTTTACTTAAACAATTTCAACAAAACTGCCAAGTTCAAACAAATATAATTTTGTTGAAACTACTTTAACTTTTAATCCTTCACTAACAGCTTTTTTATAAACATTAAGTTGCAACGAATAAGCATTAATTAACTTGGAAACATCTTTTGTTTTGTTTGTTTTAAAATCAATAAGTATTGCTTCGCTACCGTTTATTAAAACCAAATCAACCACACCTTGAACTAAAATGTTTTGATTATTTTTGCTTGTTTCAACAATTTCATTATATGGCACTTTTAATAAAAATTGTTGTTCTTTTAAAATTTTTGTGTTGCTGGTAATTAATTTTAAAACTTCATTTTTTGCAAGAACTATTTTTTTAACATCAACAAATGGTAAAACTTCTTTTTCAATTTCACCATTTTTAACAAGCAAGTTTATTAACTCTGCAATTTCAAACTCGGTTTCTTTATAAGATAATTTTTGCATTATTAAGTGATAAGCATTTCCAATTTTTAACGATATGTTATTATCATATTTTTCGCTAAAACCAATTTTTAAATTTAGTTCGTTATAATTAACATAGTCATCTTCACGCATAAGTCCTGTTACACTATTTTTTGTTGCAACACGCTCAACTTCAACAGGTTTTATTTTTTCAAAATTATTTAATAACTTAATAACATTTTGGTTTGAAACATCTGTTAAAAATATTTTGTTAGGTTTAACTTTTACAGTGTTACTAATGTTTGCAATGTTAAAAATTTGAACACTTGCAATAGAATTTTTATTTTCCATAATGTCAAAATTTTCATTTTCATTAATAAAACCATTAGTATTAATTCTGGACAAACTTTTAAAAAATAAATCTAAAAAGTTTGATGATGTCATAATTGGTTTTTCATATTTTTTTGAAAAATTTTTTAAATTATAGCAACCAGTTAAAAACAAGAAATTTCTTGCTCTTGTTAGTGCAACATATAAAAGCCTAATTTGTTCTTGCAACTGTTCTTGCATTTCAAAATGTTTGTTTGCCGATTTTTGAATTGTTAAAATTTCACTTCTGGAATGTGGCTCTTTAAAATTAATTCCCATTCCTAATTTGTTAGTTAAAATAACATCGCTTCTTGTTGTGCTTTTGTTAAATTCTTTTCCCAAATTAGAAAGAATAACGCAAGGATATTCTAATCCCTTAGATTTATGCATAGTTAAAATTTTAACAGAATTTTCACCCGACTCAACATTAACCATAAAGTCGTCTTTATGTGATAATGACTCTAAAAATTCCAAGCATTTGTTTAAATTATAATCAAACCCAGCATTATTAAGTAGCATTAAAAATTGTTTAATATTTTCCACCATTTGATTGCCGTTTGGTAAACTTTTATAGTAGTTAATTAAATCATAAGTAATAACAACCCAATTAACGGCTTCCATAATAGACAAATAATTTAATTTATATTTAAAAGTGTTAATAAAATCTATAAATTTATGTAATTTGTCACATAAATCACACTTTTTGTCACAAACCAGCATTTTTTTGATGTTATTAAACAATTTTTCTTCTTTATTAAAAGTTTTGACTTCTGCAAGTTCATCAAGTGTTAAATTGGATAATGGGCTAAGTAGAACATTGCAAATATCAAGGTCGGAATTAACATTGTTAACAATTTTTAAAATGCTAACCAGTGGTTTTATTTCAATTGTATTAAACAAATTTGTTTTTAATGTTGTTGTAACAGGAATTTGATGTGCTTTTAAAACATCATATAAAGTGTTAACATAATCTTTTGCATCACGCACTAAAATGGCAATGTCTTTATAATCAATGTTCTTGTTCGTTTTATCTTTTGCGTCGTAATATTCTTTGCCATAAACTTCCATTATTGTTTGTGCAACAACAACTGCTTCTGCTTCATCTTTTTTTATGCTTTCACTTTCATCATTTTCGTTTGTGTTTTCAGAGTTTAAACTAATTAATTTAATTCCAACTGCCCCACTATTTTCAGAACCCAAAATTAATTGTGATTCGTTTTTATAATCAATGCCAACTGTGTTTTTTGTGATTAATGTGTTAAAGCACATATTAACAAAGTCAACAACATTTTTTGAACATCTATAATTTTTATTAAGCAAAATTAATTGGTTTTTTGAATGGTTTAAAAACTTATAATATTTGCTTAAAAATATTTCTGGCATACATTGTCTAAAAGCATAAATGCTTTGTTTAACATCTCCAATCATATTTAAGTTGTTATTACTTAAACACAACAATATGTCTTCTTGAATTTGGTTTATATCTTGGTATTCATCAACAAAAATATATTTATAATTATTTTTTAGTTCTTCCCTAATGGTTGTATTTTGTAAAATTTTATATGCATATTTTTGTAAATCAGAAAAGTCCAATTTACCAAAATCATTTTTTAGTTTTATAAATTCCTGTTCTGTTTTAAAAGTTATTTCAAACAACTTATTATAAATTTGTGAAAGTTTTTTTGTTATTTTTGAAAAGTTTTCTAAGGTTAAAACCGAGCAATTTTCTTTTGCTTTTTTAACCACTTCCTTAAATGCATCAACACTATTTTTTAGTTGTTCAAAAACAGGATGAATTAAAACATCTTTTGGTTTATTTAATCTTGGGAAATTTAGTTCATTTATATTTTTAACAAATTCTTCAAAGTTTTTAGAGTTTGAAACTGTGAAAATTTCAACACGCAATTCTTTTAAATAGTTTAATAATTTTTCATCATTAATAATGTTTTCAAAGTGAAATAGTTCAGTTAAAAACTTTTTAGTTTCTTGCAAATAATAATCAAGCAAATAAACGCAACAAATGTTTTCATTAATGTTTTTATTTAAACAACTTAAATTAACAAATTTAACATATTTTTCAGGTTCGCTTTTTTCACTTAAAAAATTATATATTTTTGTTATTATGTCCTTTAATTTGTCATCACTTCTTTTATCATTAAAACTTTCATAAACTTCATAAAATTCTTCATCGGCAGTTTCAACATAACTTGCAAAAGTTTTTTCTAATGCTTGATTAAATAAATTTAAATATTCTTCGTTAGATAAAATTCCAAAATTTGGTTCAACATTAACTTCATAAAAATATTTTGAAACAATTTTTTTACAAACTGAATGAAGTGTTCCAATGTCTGCGTTGGCAATTTGAAAAAGTTGTTCGTAAAAATATGTTAACTTTTCTTCATCAAAATTTTGGTTAGAAATTTCTTTTGAAAGTTCATTATAAAGTTTTTGTTTCATTTCACTTGCAGCAGCTTCGGTAAAAGTTACCACTAGCAAATTTTCTACTGGTACCAAATTATTTAAAATTAAATCTTTTAGTTTTTCAATCATTGTGGTTGTCTTTCCACTACCTGCCGAAGCAGAAACTAAAACATCTTTATCTTTTGTATTAACAAAAATTTTTTGTTCATTGTTTAAGTTACTAAACATTTATTCTCCAATTAAATCATTTAATGTTTTAACTTTTTTAAATTCGTTATAGCTATTTCCAAACTTTTCACTAAATTTGCAAAGTCCTAAATACTCACAATATTCACAAGTTGATTTATCGCCAATTTTTAATGGCTTTGGTTCAATATTACCATCTTTTATTTGTTTAACAGCATTTAACACCATTGAAATAGAATAATCAACAATGCTTTTAAACTCTTCGTTAGACACTAAAATTTTACCACCAACTTCACCATCTTTGTTGGTTTTTAAGTTTAAAACAGAACTTGTTTGGTTTGGCTGATTTAAATTTTTATCAATTTTTAATATGTTTGAAATGTTGTTAGAAATAACACCCTTTAACTTATAAAGTTCTTCTGCATTAGATTTTGAATAACTATTTTTTAATGGCATATAGAATGTTCCAATGGGTTGTTTTCCTGTTTGTTTTGAAACAACATAAACATAAATTATTAACTGCAGTTTTTTGCCACTAGCAATGTCGGTAAAATCATTAAATTCACTGCCACCAGTTTTATAGTCGATAACTGAAAAACTTTCTTCATCAAAATCAACCCTGTCAATAATTCCTTTTAACGCAATGCTTACTTCACTGTTTGCAATTTTAAAATCTTTAAAACTTTTTTCTAGCCACAAAGGTTTTAATGATGACACATTATTTAATTTAATTAATGCCGAATTAATTCTAACAATTTCCTTTTTTAAACTTTTAATGTCATTAACATTATTTGGGTTTAACGACAAATGCTTATAGATTGGCTTATCTAATATTTCATTTAACACTTTTTGCCCATAATCATTAACATTTTCTGTTTTGTTTTTGTTAATGAAAGGCACAATGGCTTTAACATATTCATGCAATATGTTTCCATATAAAATGGCAGAAAATTCACCGTCTTCTTCCACATTAAGTTTTAGCCCATAATCAACAAAATGTTTAAATGGGCAACTATAATAACTTTCTATTTCACTAACACTAATGTTATCATTTTGCAAAAACAATTTCTTATTATTTATGTTTTTAACATTGTTTTCAAAATTAACATTATTAACCAAACTTTCTGTTGTTTTATCTATTTTGTTTAGCCCACTATATAGCACATTTGTGTTGTTTTTTATGTTAACATCGTCATCAGATTGCATAAGTTTTAAGTTTTGAATTAAATTAAATTTTGCAAAACTTGGGCTTGTGTTGTTAAACATAAAATAGTTGTTTGTTAGTTCGTTTTGATATGAATTTTGAATTAAACTTCCATTTATAACTTTTAAATTTGGAAACAACGAAATTAAATTATTAATAACTTCACTTGGTAAAATTTTTTCACCACTAGCACTAACCGAAACATAACAACCAATAATGTTTTCAAATTTTAGCATTGTTTCGTAAATTTTAAATTTGTTACGTTTATTAATAACATTAACTGTTGGTGTTAACTTAAATTTTGAGCTTAACAAATTAATGTCGCCATCTGAAATAATTCCCAAATCTTTTTGAACAATTGGCATTTTGCCTTCTTCCATTCCAACAATTATTGCATATTTCTTTTTTGGAATTTCACCTTTTACAATGTCGGTTACCAAAACGCTATTATAAATTATTGGTGGCATAACAACATTCATATTTTCAAAATATGCTTTAATTATGTTAAAAGCATCAGCAACATTTGTTTCGTAATTACTTAACACCTCAGTTAATTCATTAAAACCTTTATTAACTTTAACAACAACATTATTTAACTTGTTATATTCCAAAACATTGTTATTTTCAACATAACAATTAAGCAAATTATTAATGTAATTATTAAAATGAAATCTTTCGGCAAAAGCAACTAACACATTAACATATTCAGCAAATGTTTTTGATTTTTTTAAGTTTTCAGTTAAATTAATAAATTCTTGCAAATAATCATAAACAACTGCTAAATTTTCACAATTTAAATGTGGAATAGGTTTTAGTATTTTAACATAATTAAAACCAGATTTATTCACAACACTTTCAAACTCACTAAGAGTTTCAACATTAATATTTGTGTAACATCTTAAAAAATTGAATAAATCACGTTTGTTAAAGTTGTTGTTAATTAATTCAAACAAATCATTATAAAATCGAAGTATTATTGAACTAGAAATTGGTTGCCCAACATCAAAGAAATATGGTATTTCATTCTGTTTAAAAAGCGTTTCAAAACTTTGTTTATAATCGGTTAAATTTGGTGTTACTATAACAAAATCGTTGTATGATAGTTTTTCTTCACTATTAATTATTAACCATTGCATTTGTTTTATGGCAAAATTAACTTCATCAAACAAATTATTAAATTTAAAAATTTGAATATGGCTTGGGTTAATGTTTGAAGGTTTAATTTTAAAGCCAAATAAATTGTTGCTTATTTCATTAAATTCTGTTATATAATTTGATTTACAATAAATTCTGTTAAACTTAAATCCATTTATGTTTGCAAGGTTTAACAAATTTAAATAAACATTATTTAAAAATATATTTTTATTATTTAACTCGTCAATAAAATTAACAGCACAAGCAACATTAACACTTGCCGAATGTTTAATTAGTTCGCTTATTACTGCATACATTTGTGGTGTAAAATCATCAAAACCAATAAAATAAAAATGTGTGTTTTTAAAATTTTCTAATTTAATTAAATTTGTTAGCAGATTTAATTTGTTAAAACTATCGGTGTAATCATTTTGCAAAAATTCTTCATATTTTTCATAAATTAATTTTAAATCTTCCAACTTTAAATTTAGGTTTTTGTTTTTAGTGTCGTAACTAATTTGCGTGTGGTTAACATTGCAACTTTTAAACATACTAATTGTGTCAAAAATAGTGGCTGCAAAACCATTAAAATTTAATGCTTTTTTTATTGTTTTAAACTGATTTTTATTTTCGTTTAATATTTTTTTTATAATTGCAACACAAATTGGTTTTGTTAAAACTCGGTTATTAATTTTGTTTTCTAAAATTATTTTATTAGTAAACCTTGTTAATGTTGTTACATCAACATCAAAAAAGCACTTTTCATTTAAAGCATCAAAAATTTTTTCTTCAATTTGCAAGTTCATTCTATCGGGCGTAAAAATAACCTGCTTAAAATTATCACGGTTATTTTTTATTGTATTAAAAATGTTTGGCAAACAACCTTCAAGGGTTTTTGAATAAAATATATTTAACAATTTTTTTCCTTAGTTGAATTTTTACAACCATAATTTATTTGTAATATTATATCAAATTAAAATTGTTGTTACAATTAACTTTTTATAAACAAATAAATTTAACTTTTAGTTTTTAATTTTTTTATTTCTCTTTCTAATCTAACAACTTTGTTTAAATTTAAATTAAGCAACTGTTGATAATAATTAACTTCATTTTTATAATAACATTCAGCTTTTTTTAAAGCGTTATTTTTTATTAAATTAATCATTCCCATAAACAAATAGTTAATGTCTTCATCTGTTAAAATTCCGTTTTGCTTTTTCTTAAATTTTAAAATTTTAGAAGATATTTTTAGTTTATAAATTTTTTTAATCTGCTTTATTTTGTTTAATTTAATTTTGGTTTTTAACATAAGCACCCACCAAAAAATTTTTTATAATATTTTCCAATTAAACATTAAATAAAACGTTGAATTATGAATAAATTTGTTTTTAAAAATCATAAAATATAAAAATTTATGTTTAGGTGAAAATATGAAAGAATATAATTTACACTTTTATTCAAGTAAGCCATGCAATGTTTTTATTAATGGAGAACAAGTTGGATTTATTGACAATCAAGAAAAATTTTTTATTGATTTAGTTGTTTTTTCTAAGTCGTTAATTGTTTCATGCGAACCCATTTCAAATATGTTTGAAACTTTAATTCCCTTTTCTTTTAAATTAACTCACGAAAACAACACTCTTAAAAGCAGTGTTGAAAGTGCAAAAGTTGTGCCTTTCCCAAATTCTCATTTTGATGTTATTTTGAATTTTAAATCGGCAACATTAAACAATAAAACAACACTGTTTAATAAAAAAATTGGAAGTTACAATGTTCTTGCTTTAATTGATAACATTAGCACAATTTCAATTTTTCAAAACGACGAAAATTTGTTTACAACTAAAACCGAATTTTTAGAAAATGTTAATGCTTCACAAATTAATAACATTCTTTTGTTTAGTGGCAAACAAAAAAATAATAATTATTTACTTGCATTTAACACATCAAATAATCAACCAATTTTTTATGATCAATTTATTAAAATAGAAAAAGATGAAACAACCATTAAAGCTTTAAAAAACTTAAATAACACACTGAAACACGGCAAAGTTTTTAATTTGAATTTGAAAACAAATGAACTAAACACATATAACGTTTACTTAGAAACTTTCACACAAGTTAACGAAGAAAATTTGATTCCTCTTTCTTTTTTAGAAGCAATTAAAGAACAAGATTTTAATTTAGCAAAAACCTTTTTAGATTCATCACTTGAAAACACAGATGAAGAAAAACTAAAACAATATTTTAATGGTGTTAACGAAATTTATTATAATTGTTACAACCTAAAACAAAATGTTGCAAACTACACAATTAAAAATGATGAAACAATAAAAAATTTTAACTTTTATTTAAAAAACAATAGAATTGCCGATATTGAAGAAATACAAATTGGTTAAACAAGCACATTTATTCAGTAATATCAAATAAATATGTTTGTGAAATTGTTGTTTAATTAAGGTGTTTTTCGTATAATAATATTGAACTTTGTTCAAATTATTAAAAGAGGTTTATTATGAGCACCGAACTAAAAATT
>CALWDV010000053.1 GCA_944376785.1 uncultured Clostridia bacterium
ACTCTATGCAATGCTATTGATGTTTTACCACTACCAGCAACTCCAAGCACAAGTGTGTTAAATTTTTCTGAACAACGAATAATTTGGTTTTGTTCACGCTGAATTGTTGCAACAATATTTTTCATTTTTTCATTTGTAGAACTAGACAATGTTTCTTGTAAAATATCGTCGTCAACTTTAATGTCTGCATCAAAATAATATTTTAATTTTTCATTTTCAATTTTAAATTGACGTTTGTTTAAAATTTCTCCACTAACTTTTCCATTAATTGTGTTGTAACTAAAATTGCCTTTATCGTAATCATAAAACAAACTAGCAAAAGGAGCACGCCAATCAATTATATAAAATCCGCCATCTGGATTATTTAAACTTCTATAACCAATGTAATTATAATATGGTTGTCCATTTTGTTCTTTAACATCAACACGTGCAAAATAAGGATTTTTTTGCATACGTTTTAATTGAATTTGTTCTTTTTCTAAAACTTCTAAATCGTTTTCTCTGGCATAAATATCTAAAAAAGTGTCGTCAACATCTGTTGCCGTTGCATATGTTTTACGCATTTCAATTTTTTCAGATTGAATATCATCTTTTTCAGAAGATAAAAAAGCCGATAAAGAACTTATATTATCCTTTATCTGCTTTTCAACAGTATTTAAATAATTTTTCTCTTGTTTTAAAATTTCATTATTCATTATCTACAACATTAAATCCCAATGGGACTTTTTTCTTAGAATTATTAAAGTTAGATTCCTTATAAACTTTTTGAACATATTGTTTGTCAATAACAACATCAAGCATTGGATGTGTTCCATCTGCATTAAATGATATGTCTTCAAGCAACAATTCTAATATTGTGTGCAACCTACGTGCTCCAATGTTTTCATCTTCTTTATTTTCACGTTCTGCAATGGCAGCAATTTCTTTTAAAGAATCTTCTGTGAAAGATAAATTAATATTATCCACACTAAGCATTTCGGCATATTGTTTTGTTAATGCGTTTTTAGGTTGAGTTAAGATGTTAAAGAAATCTTCTTTTGTTAAATCACTAAGCTCCACTCTAATTGGGAATCTACCTTGAAATTCTGGTATTAAATCTTCAACTTTACTAATGTGAAAAGCACCAGCAGCAATAAACAAAATGTAGTCGGTTTTAATAACGCCATACTTTGTGGTTACATTGCAACCTTCAACAAGTGGTAAAATGTCACGTTGAACACCTTCACGGCTAACGTCTGGTCCTTTTGAATTTTTACCTGCAATTTTATCTATTTCATCAATAAAAATAATTCCTTCTTGTTCTGCTCTTCTTATTGCCTCAGTGTTTAAACTGTCGGTGTCAATAAGTTTATCACTTTCTTCCATTAAAAGTAATTCTTTTGCTTTTTCAACTGTTACTTTTTTTCTCTTTTTTTGTGCAGGGAAAATCGAACCTAAAACATTGCCTAAGTCAAGTTCGGCACCCATTCCCGCCATCATACCAATTGGTTTAGAATTATCTAAAACAGGAATTTCAATTATTTCGTTATCAATTTTTCCAGTAACAATATCTTCTAAAATTTCGGCACGTAATTTATCAACATCTTTATCTGGATTTTCTTGTTTTCTAATTGGATAAATAACATCTAAAATTTTGTTGTTAACAATTTCTTGTGCTTTAACACTAACTTCATGCATTTTTTCTTCTTTTACCAAACGCACTGAAACGTCAACCAAATCTCTAATCATACTTTCACAATCACGCCCAACATAACCAACTTCTGTAAACTTGGTTGCTTCCACTTTAACAAAAGGTGCTTTAACAAGTTTTGCAAGACGTCTTGCAATTTCTGTTTTACCAACACCTGTTGGTCCTTTCATAATAATGTTTTTAGGTGTTATTTCGTCACGCATTTCTTTTGGTAGTTTACTGCGACGATAACGATTTCTAAGTGCAACTGCAACTGCACGTTTACCCTTGCTTTGTCCAATAATATACTTATCTAGTTCAGTTACTATTTGCTTTGGTGATAGTTCCATATTATACCTCTTTTATGTTGTTTTTTATTATATCATCAATTTTTTGTAATGCAATATCACTAAGTTTTTTATATTTTTCTTTTTTATCTTTAATTCTTTCTGTGCTACCAATTAAAATTCCCATATTGCTACCCATTGGTTGAAAATGTTTTGGACTTGCACTTGAAATGTAGTTTGCCAAAGCTCCAATCATTGTGTAACTAGTAAAATCAATTAAATTTTGACCTTTTAAAAATTTATCCATATTTAAAGCACAAACTAGCCCACTAGCAATGCTTTCAACATATCCTTCAACACCACTTAATTGACCAGCCACAAATAAATTTGGATTGCTTTTAACTTGGTAATACTTGTTTAAAATTGTTGGTGCATTAATAAAAGTGTTTCTGTGCATAACACCAAATCTTAAAAATTCTGCATTTTTTAATGCAGGAATTAATTTAAACACTCTTTCCTGTTCTTTAAAAGTTAAATTGGTTTGAAAACCAACCATATTAAACATATCTAAATTGTTGGTTTCCCGTCTTAACTGAACACAAGCATAAGGATATCTGCCCGTTTTAGGGTCGGTTAGGCCAACAGGTTTTAGCGGCCCGAACCTTAAAGCATCAACGCCACGTTTTGCCAAAACTTCAACTGGCATACAACCTTCAAACACTTTGGAATTTTCAAAATCTTTTAATTTAACACTTTCAGCACTAATTAATTCGTTATAAAACAATTCATACTCTTGTTTATTTAACGGACAATTAATGTAATCTTTTGTTCCTTTGTCATAACGGTCTGCAATGAAAGCATTGTTAAAATCAATGCTGTTATAGGTTACTATTGGTGCAATGGCATCAAAAAAATATAAATAATTATCTTTAAAAATTGTTTTTAAAAACTCAACCAAATTATTGCTTGTTAGTGGTCCTGTTGCAATAATTGTTGGCAAATTTAAATCAAAACTAGTAACTTCTTCATTAATAACATTTAAGTTTGAAAAACTTTTTAATGTTTTTGTTATTTCTTCACTAAATTTTTCTCGGTCAACAGCAAGTGCACTACCAGCAGGAACTTTAACTTTATCTGCCACTTTAATAACTAACGAATCAAGTTTTCTAAGTTCTTCTTTTAAAAGACCACACGCACTTGTAACATCATTTGATTTAAGAGAGTTTGAACACACTAGTTCTGCAAAATTTTTATTTTTATGGGCAGGTGAAAAACTTTTAGGTTTCATTTCATACAAATTTACTTTGTAACCTAATTTTAAAAGTTGATAACTTGCTTCACTTCCTGCAAGCCCTGCACCTATTACATTAACAATTTTTGAATTTTTATCCATTTTATACTACTATGCAAATTTAATTATTTTCGCTTTGTTGCGTTTGTTTTTTAACTGTGTGTGTAAAATCACAGTTTGGGTTTGAACACTTATATCTGGTGTTGCCATAAACTAACTTTTTAGTTAAATATTCGCCACATTTTGGACATTTGTGTTCGGTTGGAATTTCCCAAGATATAAAATCACATTCTGGATAACCTGAGCAACCATAGAAAATTTTACCTTTTTTGCTTTTTCTTTCTAAAACAGGTTTTCCACATTTTGGGCATTTTCCAATTTCTTTTGTTATTGGTTGAATGTTTTTACAATTTGGATAATTAGAACAAGCCAAAAATTCACCATATTTTCCTGTTCTAATAACCATTTTTCCACCACATTTATCACAAACAACATCTGTTTCTTTTGGTGGAATTTTAAATTTTAAACTATCTTTATCACAAGCATATAATAATTTTGAAAAATCTTTATAAAAATCGCCCACCATATCTTGCCAATTAATGTCATGCTCTGCAATTTCATCTAATTGACTTTCCATTTTTGCTGTGAATTTAACATTTATAATATCGCTAAAATATTTTTCCAACAATTCATTAATTTTTTCACCCAACTCTGTTGGTTTTAAATATTTTCCATCTTTTTCAGTGTAATGACGACTTGCAAGTAATGTGATAGTTGGTGTGTATGTTGCAGGACGTCCAATACCCTTTTCTTCCATTTCTTTAACAAGTGTTGCTTCTGTGAAACGTTGTGGTGGTTTTGTGAATTTTTGAGTTGGATTTAACTTTTCAAGGTTTAACTTTTCATTTTCGGCTAATGGTGGTAGATTTGCATTTAAACCTTCTTCATTATCATCATCTTCACTTTCTTTTTTACTTGCTTTTTTATCAACATTGAATGCTGCCATAAAACCATCAAAAATTGGAGTTTTACCACTTGCTTTAAATGTGTAGTTTCCGTTTTCAATTTCTGCAACAACTAAGTTATGAGTTGCATCTGCCATTTGACTTGCTAAAAATTTGTTATAAATTAATTTATAAAGTTTATAGTTATCACTAGACAAATATGGTTTAACCTTTTCAGGTGTTCTATCTAATGAAATTGGTCTAATTGCTTCGTGTGCATCTTGTGCACTACCTTTTGTTTTGTAAACATTTGGTTTTGCAGGTAAATATTTTTCGCCATAGTTGTTTAGAATAAAATTTTTAGCCATTTCCATTGCTTCTGGGGCAACACGAACAGAGTCTGTTCTAATGTATGTTATTAAAGCAACTTTACCTTCTTCACCAAGTGAAACACCTTCGTAAAGTTCTTGTGCACAAAAACTTGCTTTCTTTAAGTTAAAACCAAGTTTGTTTAATGCTTCTTGTTGCATTGTTGAAGTTGTGTAAGGTGCCTGAGCATGTGTTTTTTGCGTGGTTTTTTTAACAGATTTAACCACAAAATTGTTTTGCTTTAAGTTATTTAAAACAATATCCATTTGTGTAGAATTTTCAATACTAGCTTTTTTACCATTAATTTTTGTTAATGTTGCTTTAAAAATATCCTTTTTTTCTTGTGGATATAGTTCGGCATTTAATGTCCAATATTCACTTGGAACAAATTTCAAAATTTCATGTTCCCTATCAACAACAAGTTTTAGTGCAACACTTTGAACACGACCTGCACTTAAACGTGGTTGAATTTTTTTGCACAAAATTGGAGATATTTTATAACCAACTAATCTATCTAAAACTCTTCTAGCTTGTTGTGCATTAACTAATTTAATATCAATTCCACGAGGATGTTGCAAACCATTATTTACAGCATTTTTTGAAATTTCGTTAAATGTTATTCTAATTGGTTGTGTTTCATCTAAACCCAAAATGTTGCATAAATGCCAACTAATTGCTTCACCTTCACGGTCCGGGTCGGTTGCTAAATAAATTCTATCGGCTTTTTTTGCTTTTTCTTGAAGCATTTTTACAATGTCTTTTTTATCAGGCATAATTTCATATTGTGGTTTAAAATTATCATGCAAATTAACTCCAAAAGAATTTGCTGGTAAGTCACGAACATGACCTTTTGTTGCAACCACTTCAAAATTGCTTCCTAAATATTTTTTAATGGTATCTTGTTTTCCAACACCTTCAATTATAACTAGATTCATCTTTCCTCCAATTATTTGCTATAAAAGTTTCCTGGTAACTTTTTAATTAAATTTTTTAGTTCTAATCTAATTAATGCAGTATTTAATTCTTTACTATCCATTCCACTTTTTTGTAAAAGTTCTTCATAATGAACTTCGTTAACATCTATTATATCTAATATTATCTTGTCTGTTAAACTATACTGAACAACTTTTGTTTTGTTTTCTACAAAATTCTTGCCTAAAAAGTTTAACACGTCAAGCGGACTAAGTGCAATAACACTTTGACAGTTTTTTATTATTTTATTGCATCCAGTTGAGTATATGTCGGTAATTCTGCCTGGCACAGCAAAAACTTCTCTGCCAAAATCTAACGCATAATTTTTTGTGTGCATACTTCCACTTTTTTCTGTTGCCTCTGTTATTAAAACAGCTTTGCTTAACCCTGCAATAATTCTGTTTCTTACAGGAAAATAATATGTTTGTGGTTTTTCGTTTGGTTTATACTCACTAATTATTAAACCGCCATCACTAACAATTTTATTGGCTAAATTTGTGTTTGTGGCAGGATAAATTTCGTTAACACCACTTCCTAACACGGCAATGGTTTTTCCTTTTGCATTTAAACACGCTGTGTGAGCAAATGTGTCAACACCATCGGCAAGACCACTAACAATGGTAACTCCACTTTTTGAAAGCGCTTCACTAAATTGAGTTGTTACATCTTTGCCATAACGTGACGCTCTGCGTGAACCAACAACTGCAACACAGGTGGAATTTAACAAACTAACATCACCTTTTGCATACAACACAACTGGTGGGTTGTCTATTTCTTTTAATAATTTTGAATATGAATTTGATAAAATTGTCACAACTTCAATTTTAGAGTTTTCTAAGTTTGAAATGTAACCATTTAATTTGTTTAAATCAAAATTGGTTTCTAATTTATTTATTTCTTCACTGTTTAAAATTGAATTAGATTCTTTTTTAAACAAATCAAAATTAATTATTAAATTTTCAACATTAACTTCATTTATTAATTTTAACTGCTTTTTAGTTGATATGAAACCACAAGCATTTAAAAATAAAACTGCTTTTTCTGAGTTGTTTAACATAATTAATTATTCCAATATTTTTTGTCTAGTGTTCTATATGAAATTGCTTCCATAATGTGACTTAGTTCAATTTGTTCTTTACCATCTAAATCGGCAATGGTTCTTGCAACCTTTAAAATTCTGCTATATGCTCGTGCACTTAAACCAAAACTTTCAAATGCAAGTTTTAAAGTTTCTTCGCACTCTGCATCAAGTTTGCAATATCTTTTTAATTGAACATCATTCATTTTAGCATTATTATAATTCTTACTGTTTTTAAAACGTTCAAGTTGAACAATTCTTGCTTTGTCAACACGCTTTTTTATTTCTTCACTGCTTTCTTCTTCTTTTGAACTTTGCAAATCAGAAAACTTAACATTATCAACTTCAATGTGAATATCAATTCTATCCATTAAAGGTCCTGATAATTTTGATAAATATTTATGAATTTGTTGAGGTGTGCATTTGCACTCTTTTTCTTTATTACCAAAGTTTCCACATGGGCAAGGATTCATACTTGCAATTAACGTGAAATTAGCAGGATATTCAACCGTGTTTTCTATTCTTGAAACATTAATAACACCATCTTCTAATGGTTGACGCAATGTTTCAATAGAGTGTCTGGAATATTCTGGTAACTCATCTAAAAAAAGCACACCATTATGAGCCAAGCTTATTTCGCCTGGTTTTGCATTTCTGCCACCACCAGTTAACGCAACTGTTGTGGTTGTGTGGTGTGGCGAACGAAATGGTCTGAAACAAATAATTCCAACTGAATTATCTAGCACTCCTGCCACACTATGTATTTTTGTAACTTCCAAAGCTTCTTCAAAAGTTAATTTTGGTAGTATGCTTGGAAAACATTTAGCAAGTAAGGTTTTACCACTTCCAGGTGGACCAACCATTAAAACATTATGCCCACCTGCCGCAGCAATTTCAAGTGCTCGTTTTGCATTGTTTTGCCCTTTAACATTTTTAAAATTATATGGGCTTTCAAAATTATTTAATTTTTCGTTGTAATCAATATAAGGTATTGGTTCTAATTTAATTTCACCATTTAAAAATTGTGCAAGTTCTGTTAACGATTTAACAGCATAAACGTTAACACCTTTTAAATAACTTGCTTCATTTTTATTATCAAATGGAATTATTATGTTAGTAATTCCTACTTGTTTAGCAGAAATTAAAATTGGTAAAACACCATTAATTTTTCTAACTGTTCCATCAAGTGATAATTCACCCAAAAAAACAAAATCTTTAACATTTTCAATTTTTATTTGATTTGATGCCGACAAAATGCCAACAGCAATTGCTAAGTCATATACTGGACCATCTTTATGAGTGTTTGCAGGAGCTAAGTTAACTGTTATTTTGTTAATAGGATAATTAAACCCACTGTTTTTAATTGCACTCCTAACCCTTTCTTTGCTTTCCTTTATGGCAGTTCCAACTAAGCCAACAATGTCATAACTTGGCAAACCTTGATTAATATCAATTTCAGCTCTAACTTCATATCCATCAATACCATTTCGTCCAAAACTTTTTATAATTGACAGCATTTTTACCTCAAATTGTTTTTTTTAATTTGTTAATCAAATAAATTTAACGTTTAATATGATAACAAAAAAAACTTAAATTAACAATTAAAATAATTAACAAAACAATAATATTAGTTATTTTAATAAATTTATATATATAACTTTATTATATATATATAAAATAATACATATAAAAAAAATAAAAAAAACAGCTTAAA
>CALWDV010000054.1 GCA_944376785.1 uncultured Clostridia bacterium
GTTGTAGGTGTAACCGGTGTTGTTGGAGTAACAGGAGTTGTAGGTGTAACCGGTGTTGTTGGAGTAACAGGAGTTGTTGGAGTAACAGGAGTTGTTGGAGTAGGTGTAGGAGTTGGAGTTGGAGTAGGAGTTGGTGTAGGAGTTGGAGTAGGAGTAGGTGTAGGTGTTGGGGTTAATCTTACAAATCCACGTTCATTAACTCTGTTAACTTCATTAATTAATTTATGAGCCCTATTTCCTTTTGGTAATGCTGACTTATCAGCAGACAAATTAAATTCATCTAATGCATTATCTAATTGTTTTGATTTTTCATCTTTAATTCCAACTTTAACAAAAAGCCAATTATACACATCTTCTGCAATTGATGCATGGTCTAATGCGTGTAATAACAAACCATGTGCTTTAACAGCTGATTTCATCATTCTTGTTGTTGCAGCTTTTTGATCTTGCCAGTTACGTTTTTCTGCATCTGTTAGTGCTGATGCTTGTTTAACTTCAATTTCTTGTCTTAAAGCTTCAAGAGAGGCAATATAAGTTTTTAATTGTGTAACAACTTTTCTAACAGCTGTTTTTTGAGATGTTGATAATGGAACTTGTGTAGCACCTGAAATATCTTCTTTTGCATTTTGAACAGATTGATAAATCTTGGCCACTTTTGTTGTGTCCATTGTAACAGGAGAAGAAACAATGTCTTCTAACCTTGTAACTCTATAAATGTTTTTTAGTGCTTGAACAATAACATCAGGCATTTGACCAGATGCTAAATATCCGTTAAGTTCATTAACAGAAATGTGTGTTTGCACACTAATTTTTCTAATTGCTTGTCTCATTGCAATTATTTGAACTGGTGTTAATGTGACCATTGTTACCATATTTAACCTCCCTTTATAAGCCACCCATTATAAAGTAATTAATATTTTTATTATTGTTTAAGAAACATTTGCAAAAACATTGCTAATATTTCTTATTAAATTATATCAAAATTAAACTGCATAGTCAATAGTGAATTTTTTTACAAAAATCCCTAAAACAATTATTTACTTCTTCCTTTTTTCTCAACAATTTCTTCTGTTGGAGTCAAACGATTTTCTAATGTTTCACCCTTTAAGTTTAATTGTTCCATAATTTGAGGTGCTTTTCTTGATGCCTTTTTTATATTTCCTTTTAACGCTGAAAATTTACGCAAATTTTTTCTATGCTCAACCTCAGCAGCAAATGGTGTTGATTGCTCTTTAATGTAACCTTTAAAGCGTTTAACTAAATCATTTGCTATGTTTCTTACGCTGTCATCATTTCTTTTTAGCATAACATTTGCTTCTTTATAAGCTTCCATATCTTCAAAAAAAGTCACATGCATTCTATCGGCATAATTTTGTGTTGGATTTTGATTGTCAATGTTTGGAACAACATTTGCTTTTTTTAATTCTAAATATGCTTTTTCAAGTTCACAAAGAGCATCCCAAGTTGCTTGGTTTGGTCTAACTAATTCATCTTTATCTTTTAAAGTAAACACTCTTGGTTGTTTCAAACGTGATTGATTAATGCCAGGTTTAACAGGAGCTTTTTTCTTGTTGAATCTTTTAGGAAGTTTTGTTGGGTTTTCTAAATATTCTTTAATATTATCTTTTAAAATTTCAATAGCACCCCTATCTTCACTGTTTCCTTTATTAAATCCACGTCTAAAACTTTTATTGTTTATTATATTAGAAAGTTTTAAATCAATTGGTGCATTATCATTTAAGAAATAGTAAGTAGCAAACCCAACAATTCTATCAATTGTTGGTTTCATTACAGGATATGCATAGTTGTTAATTTGATCTACTTCGCCTGCATATTTTAATTTTCTTAATTCTTTTTCAGTGAATAAATGTCCTGCACCACCATCATAAAAAAATGAATCTAATTCTTTTAAAAATTTATATGTTTCTAAAAAATATTCCTTGTGTTCATTTTTAACAAATTCCATAATTATACCACCCTTTTTTAATAACACTAAATTGTAACACCATTTTTTTTAAATTGCAATACCCAATTTTTTTTAAATTTCAATCATAAAAAAACGACCTAATAAAGTCGTTTTGAGTAAAAAACCTTTTTAAATTATTCTCCAAAGCCCAAGCTTATTAATAATGCATTATCAACTTTTTTCATTTTTTCACTTGTTAATTCGCCAATTCTATCCTTTAAACGTCTTTTATCAAGCGTTCTAAGTTGTTCAAGTAGCACCACAGAATCTTTTGGCAAACCAACCTCACTTGCTTTAATTTCAATATGTGTTGGAATTTTTGCTTTATTTATTTGGCTAGTTATTGCGGCAGCAATAATTGTTGGACTAAACTTGTTTCCAACATTATTTTGCACAATTAAAATTGGTCTAACCCCTCCCTGTTCACTTCCAACAACAGGGCTTAAATCGGCATAATAAACTTCTCCTCGTTTAACTTCACTTATCATACAAAATCCAATTTTCATAATATTTTAAATCAACAATGGTGTTAATGTTTTCTTCTGCCAAACTCAGCATTAGTTTTTGATGAGTTTTATAAAAGTTTTTTGCTTTAGAACAATAATCATTGTTACTTATTGTATGTTTAAAGTTTTTTAACCTGTTACTAACATCATTATTTTTTAAATTATTAACCAAATTGCCAATTTTAAAACCTAAATCATTTTTCATAAATCACCCATATTATTAAATTTACAAATTTATATTGTGCATTAATAATATAAATATTTAAAAATTGGAAAATTTTGTAAAAAAAAGAAACAGAAATCTGTTTCTTAAAACTCTTCAAATTTATATCTAAAATCTTTTAGTTTGTTCACAAATTTTTCATCAATTAATAATTCACCATTTCCTGTTTCGTAAAATTGTTTTATTAAAAAACCTGGTTTTGGTGTGAAAATTTGTTGACCATTATTATTAACTAAACTCATATTTCCATTTGGATTTTGTTCGCTAAACAAACATTTATAATCAGTTCCACCAATTTCTTCTAAATTATGCGAAACAGCATAATCGTGCAAAAGTTTAGTGTCGTTAACAGAGTTTAAATAATGTGTTATTTCAATTCCGTCAAAAGGAAAAGCAAAATCTGTTTTTATGTTCATTAATGCATCTAAATATTCATTAACCGAAAAACCAGAATTAGTGTAGCAAGGATGTGCAATGTAAATTTTTGCATCAATTTTTCTTGCAAATTCCATAACATCTGTTAAATAAGGAACATAACTTGGTTTGAAAAACAATTTACTGTTTGGATTTTCAAACAATTCTTTTTTAAATGCAGAAAAATTATTAAAACTTCCCAAAACTTTTTGAAACTCTAATTTTCTATTTTCATTTTCGTTTATAAAACAATAGAATTGTTCAAAAATGTTTAAATTCTCTTTAAAATATTTTTTGCTTGGTAATTCTAACTTTATTTTTTTTAATGTTTTTAAAAAGTTTTTAACGTCTTTTTTAAAATTTTTTATTTTTAAATTATTATCAAAAAATTTAAAAGAACCCATTTTTTCAACATTAAAATCATAAAGTAAAATGTGAATGGTGTAATTGTTAAAATTAAAATCACCCTTTTTAACAGGAATGCAGTTTGCAACACATTTAATTTCACACCCTGCAACAATTTTTCCACTATAAATTTTGTTAAGTTCACCAGATGATTGCAAAACATTTAAAACACCATTTGGTTTATATAAATTATAATTATCATATTCTATTAAACTAATAACTTTTACATTATTATCTTGTGCCAAAGTTAAAATTCTTTTTACATCACCAATATTAATATGATTATCCATATGATAATGTAAGTCACATTTTATTTGTCCCATTAAAACCTCACATTTAATTTAAAATGCAAACAGCAGTGCTAACAGTGTGAGTGTGAGTTATATTAATTTGCCACTCTTTAAATCCCATTAAAGTAACCAATTTTTTTGCAGATTCGCTAAGTTTTAAAAATGGTTTTCCATTTTTATCGTGATTAACTTCAATTTCGTTTAAAGGTATTCCCCCACCAATTCCAATGCCTAATGCTTTAACAAAAGCTTCTTTTGCACAATAAAGACCTGCAAGTCGCATAGTTTTGTTAACTGTTAAGTTGCAATATTTAACTTCATAATCAGTAAAAAACTTGCTTAAAAATCTTTCATTATCAACAAATTTTTGCATTCTAACAATGTCTAATGAATCAATGCCCACTGCTAACATATTAGTTCTCCTTATATTTATTAACAACTTTTAAAACCAAATCGTAATCAAAACCTTTGGAAATTAAAAATCTATAAAGTTTTGTCAAAGTGTCAAAATTAATTTCTTTATTTTTTAAATATTTTTCGGCAAGATTTAAAACAATTTCTTCATCAGTTTCAAAATCGTTTAAAACTAAATCAATATCTTTTTCAGACACACCTTTTAATTTTAGTTCATTTTTTATTTTTAGTTTGCCATACTTATGTTTAACACTTCTTAAATATATTGTAGCATAATTAACATCATTAATATAATTATATTCAATAAGTTTTTCTAAAACATAATCTATAATTTGCTTTGAATAGCCCTTATCTTTTAAATAAGTTTTCATTTGCTGTCTGGTTTTTAAATTTTTACCCAACAATTCAACTGCCTTTTTTAAAGCAATGCTTTTTTCATTTTCAAAAATTAAATTTTCAAGTTGTTTTTCATCAATTTCACAATTTTCTTTTAACCCATTTTTTAATGCAATTTCCAAAGAACAACCAAATGCAAATTCACCATTTAAAAAAATGTTAACCCTATCTTTATTTTTAATTTGTTTTTCAATTTTTGTTATTACTGCCATTTTATTTCCTAATTAACTTTTCACCAATTTTTTTCAAATTATATTGTTTAAACTCATTAATGTTAAAGTCACAATCACATACAAACGTAACTTTTATTTTTTCGTTATATTCAACTTTTAAGTTAATAATTTCTTTATTATTTTTTAAATTGTTTAAAACACTTTCATTACCATAATTAACACAAATTTCATATTCGTTAGCAAAGAACAAATCTGCCACACCACTTTTTTTAATAACACTTAGTGCACTTTCGCCATATGCTCTAACAAGCCCACCAGCACCAAGTTTTATGCCACCAAAATATCTAACAACAATTATTAAAACATTTTTTAAGTTTTGTTTTTTAATAATTTCTAAAATTGGAACACCGGCCGTTCCTTGTGGTTCACCATCGTCACTTGCTTTTTCCTGTGTTCCAATAACATATGCAAAACACACATGTGTTGCTTTTTTATGTTCCAATCTAATTTGTTTTATTTTTAAAGTTGCCTGTTCAACATTTTCACAAAAAAAAGCATAGCCAATAAATTTGGATTTTTTTATTTCTATTAATTCTTCACAATCTGCTTTAATTGTTTTGTTCATACTTAGTATAGTATATCACATAGCTCTTTTTTAAAAAAACAAAACAACAAAAACTTAAAATATTTTTGTTGTTTTAAAAAATTATTTTTTTAAATTTATAATTTTTTCCCAAGGAAAATCTCTTCCAAAGTGCCCATAACAAGCAGTGTTTTTATAAATTGGTTTGTTTAATCCCAACTCGTTTATCATATTTTGTGGATGAAAATCAAAATTGTTTTTTATTATTTCCAAAATTTTTTCCTTTTCAACTTTTTCTGTTCCAAAAGTTTCAAGATTAAAACTAATTGGGTCTTTCAAACCAAAGCCATAACTAACTTGAATTTCAACTTTATCTGCCAAATTATTAGCAACAATGTTTTTTGCCACATACCTTAAATAATATGCTCCACTTCTATCAACTTTGGTGGAATTTTTTGAACTAAAACATCCACCACCAACTCTGCCAAATCCACCATAAGAATCAACAACAATTTTTCTTCCAACACAGCCACTGTCGGCAAAGCTTCCCCACACTGTAAACTTGCCACCAGCATTAATAAGAATTTTTGGATTATTGTTAAAACTTTCATATTCTTTAAGCACAGGTGCCACAACTTTTTCAAAAATTTGTTTTCTTAAATCTGTTAAATTTAATGTGTCAATATGTGAAACCGAAAGCAAAATTGTGTTTATGTTTTTTGGAATATTGTTATCATCATATTCAACACTAACTTGGCTTTTTGCATCTGCAAAATAGTTTTTATTGATTTTTCTAAATTCTTCATATTTAATCATTAATTTGTTTGCTATTTCAAATGGAAGTGGCATAAAGTTTTTAGTGTCGGAACAAGCATAACCAAAAATAATGCCTTGGTCGTTTGCTGTTACTTCTTTTTTTGCCACAGCACTGTTAATGTCAGGTGATTGTTTTGAAATTTCTTGAATTATTTGAAAACTATTTTCGTCATAACCAACATATTTTAAAACCTTTTTTGCAATTTTTTCGTAATCAATTTTTGCAGTTGTTGTTGCTTCTCCATAAACAAACAACTTATTGTTTTTAATTGCACATTCAACTGCCATTTGTGCATTTTCATCTTGTGACAATGCTTCATCTAAAAAACAATCGGCAATAACATCACAAGTTTTGTCTGGGTGCCCAACATTAACACTTTCACTTGTTAAAATTTTCATATTATCTCCTTTAATTATTATTCCATAAAGAAAAATCCCATCTTTCGATGGGACCAAATATACTCATATATTTCCATCGAACAGCCATTAGCACCTTAAAAGATTTTCTTTCAGGTTGCTGTGTGGTCAAAGGGGCTGTCCCTCGCACACTCTTTATGGTACTTTAATTTTATGTTTAAAAATTATTCTTGTCAACAAAAATGTTGCTAATTTAATATATTACAAAAAGTTAATATGTGTGTTAATTAATATGTTCGTTTTTGAATGTTTTATTTAATAACTTCTTCAATAACTCCGCCACCCAAACAAACTTTTTCATCATAGAACACAACAAATTGACCAGGTGTTACTGCTCTTTGTGGTTTTTTAAATTCAACAAAAACTTTATCATTTTCAATTTTAACTTTAACTTCCTGCTCTGGTTGACGATATCTAAATTTTGCAAAGCAATTAAATTCTGTTTGTTTTGGAGTTTCAGGTATCCAATTAATTTTGTATGATACTAATGCTTTTGAATAAAGTGGAGTTTCGTCTTTTTGGCTAACAATTAACAAATTGTTTTTAACATCTTTATCAACCACAAACCATCTGCCACCTTCTGTTCCACTTTTACCACCAATATTAAGTCCTCTGCGTTGACCTAGTGTGTAATACATAACACCATCATGTTTTCCAACAATATTACCTTCTAAATCACCAACATCTCCTTTTTTTGCTGGAATCTCGTTTTTTAAGAATTCTCTAAATTTTCTTTCCC
>CALWDV010000055.1 GCA_944376785.1 uncultured Clostridia bacterium
ATTTTGTTCTAATGCATATTCTAATGTTATTGCTGGAAGAAAAGGTGGTGTTCCTGCAATGACATTAGAATATGCATTAGAACAAAATGGCTTAATTGATGGAGAAAACATAACATTAAGATATGACATTGAATTTAACAACACAACAACTGCTTTCCAAGGTGGAACTGGTGACTTTGTTACTGCCTTTGAACCTGCTGCAAGCCAATTAGTTGCAAGTGGAAATGCTTATATTGTTGCAAGTGTTGGAGAAGAAGCTGGTGAAGTTCCTTTCACTTGTTTTATGGCAAATGAAAGTTACATTAACAAAAACACAGAAAAAGTTAAAGGTTTTTTACGTGCAATAATGAAAGGTTACAACTTTATTATTAACTCAAACATTGATGATGTTGTTGATGCATTACAACCTTCGTTTGACACAAGTTCAAAAGAAGATTTGAAAAAATGCATTGAAAGTTATAGAAGAATTGATGCTTGGTGTAATACCCCAGTAATGAGTGAATCTGCATATAACAGATTAATAACAATTATGACAAATGCCGGAGAATTAAGCCAAAATATTGCATTTTCAACCATTGTTGATAACACACTTGCTAAAACTGTTGTAGAAGAATTAAATAAATAAATAAATAAATTATAAAAAAAAATAGAAGGTTTTTTCCTTCTATTTTTTTCCTTTTCCTTGCCCTTTTAAAATTCTTTCTATTTCAGTTTCTGTTAAATCTAACATATCATCACTTATTGGCATGTTCTTCAACTTAGCTAAAATTGCTTCAATTCTTGTTGTTAAAGGTTGTTGAATATAAACATAACTTTGCGATGTTAATTTAAATCCTGATTTAATTCTGTAATTAGCCAATTTACATTTTCTAACAACTATTGGTTTTCTTTTTATGTTAGCTTTTAAAATTTTTCTATAAAGAAAATTTGCACTTCTAAACTCTTTATCATAAACAATTTCGCCATTTAATTTTTTTTGAAGCAATATTATTGGTTTTGTTTGTTTATTTTTTGTTTGTGTTTCATTGTTAATAACAAAACAAGAATCACAATATGGCATAATTTCCATTAAATTTTTGCTATCAACAACATACATTTCACTTATAACTTTTTCACTTAATTCAACTTGTTTGCTTCCGTGCCCACCCTCACGTTTCCTTTTTTGAACCATTGAAATGTTTTCTTGTGGGTGCCATTTTGTTAAATAAATTAAGCAAATTTTATAGCCATATTTAATTTTCATTAATTTAATAAAATCAGAATAATTTTCATCAAATTTTGCAGATTCAATCATAAAAGATTTACCCTTGCTTAAAAGTTCGTTTTTAAAAGCAATTTCTTGTGCTAAACTCATTGATTTATCTGTAAAATGGCGATTAATGAAAGGTACAAAATCGTTTTCTGAATTTCCAAAAACATTATTTTCATACATATTAGCAATTAAAGTGCTTTTGCCCGAACCTGATGGACCAACTAACACATAAACTGTTTTATCGTCTCTAAACCTATCAATGTTATTTTTTAATTTTGCGTAATTTAAAATTATGCTGGTTGTTTCAGCACTTGTATATGGTTGAAAATTTTCTATTAAACTTAAAATTTTTTCTTCATCAATCATAATAAACCTTATTTCAATTGTATTTTAACACATAATCTTTTTGATTTCAATACAAAAAAATAAAACACAATAATTAAAATAAATAAATATAATGAAGTATATTAGGTTTACTGCCTAATTAATTAAAATTATTGGAGAAATTATGTTAGAACTAAACAATGTTGCATTAAATTATTTCAGCAAAAATGGTGAAACATCTGCACTTAAAAACATAACATTTAAAGTAAATCAAGGCGAACTTGTTTCAATTGTTGGACCGTCTGGTTGTGGAAAAACAACAATTTTATCGTTAATTTCTGGACTAATTAAACCATCAAAAGGAACAGTTAAAATTAATGGTGAACAAGTTAATTCAAATTTGTGCGGTTATATGTTTCAAAAAGACCATTTATTTGATTGGCGAACAATTGAAAAAAATGTTCTTTTAGGAATTGAAATTCAAAAACATAATTTTTTTAATGAAAATAAAATTAATTTATCACTACTTAAAAATTACAAGAAAAACTTAAAATTAAAAAATAATTACTTTTTAAAAAACAAAGAATATGCCCTTTCACTATTAGATAAATATGGTCTTGGTGATTTTAAAAACAAATATCCAAACCAGTTGTCTGGTGGAATGAGACAAAGGGTTTCACTTATTAGAACATTAGCATTAAAGCCAGAAATATTACTTTTAGATGAACCATTTTCTGCACTAGATTTTCAAACCCGACTTAATTTGTGTGATGATGTTCATCATATTTTAAAAAGTGAAAATAAAACAGCAATTTTAGTTACTCACGACATTTCAGAAGCAATTAGTATGTCTGACAGAATTATTGTTCTTTCATCTAGACCAGCTGTTGTTAAAAATATTCACACCATATCATTAAGTGCTCCAACTCCATTACTTAGACGAGAAGAACCAAAATTTAGTTCTTATTTTAACGAAATTTGGAAGGAGTTATCATGAAGCAAATTAAAATTAAATCACTAAAAGAAAAACCAAATTATTCAAAAGAATATAAAAATTATTTAAAAAAAATTAGAATTAATAAAGGTGTTATTATAACCATACAACTAACAATTTTGATTGCAATTTTTGTTTTTTGGGAAGTTTTTGCAATAACCGGAGTAATTGATTCGTTTATTATGAGTTCACCAAGCAAAATTTTAAATCAAATTGCACTATTATTTAACAATGGAACATTGTTTTATCACATTGGAATAACACTTAATGAAGCAATAATTGGATTTTTAATTGCCACATTGGGTGGCACTTTAATTGCTATAATATTATGGTGGAACAAAACGTTAAGAAAAATTTTAGACCCTTATGTTGTTGTTTTAAATAGTTTACCTAAAATTGCATTAGGACCAATTTTAATAATTTGGATTGGTGCTGGAACAGGTGCCATAATTGCAATGGATGTTTTAATAATGATTGTTATAACAATTTTAAGTATGTTAAACGCGTTTAATAGTTGTGATGAAAGCAAAATTTTATTACTTAAAAGTATGGGTGCAAATAAATTACAAATTTTGTGTAAATTAATTTTGCCTAATTCCCTATTAGAATTTATTTCCGTTTTAAAAATAAATGTTGGTTTAACTTGGGTGGGAACAATTATGGGAGAATACTTAGTTAGTCGTGCCGGACTTGGTTATTTAATTGTTTATGGTGGTCAAGTTTTTAAATTAGATTTAGTTATGGCTAGTACAATAATATTATGTATTCTTGCAGCAATAATGTATTTTTTAATTGTTTTAATTGAAAAATTAGTTGAAAAAAAACGTAATATTCACTAAAAAAATATTCCAATTTTTATTGGAATATTTTTTATTTTAATTGGCTTAAAATGGTTGATTTTTTGAACTTTGCATAGTATTAAAAGTTTGCCTAAATTTTAAAAATAGTTTAATACTAACAAGCAATCCAAAAAGACCAATTACCGGATACAATTTTGCAACTATTTTATTAAAACCAATTAAACTTATTAAATATGCACCACTAACAACAATTAAGATTGAAATAATATTATTTTTTAAATTAATACATTTAGATAGTGCAAATGTTAAACTTGTTGCAGATGAATATATGCAAAACCAGATTGAAAACAGCACTATTAATCCCCAAAATTTACTTAATTCAAACGCAAAAGTTAGCATTGGCATTTGACTGTTAACATTATTAAACAGCATAACTAAGTTAAACAAAAATATAATTAAGGTTAAAATTAGCGAACCAAAAAAAGCTGATTTTTTTATATTATTGTCACTAAATTTGTGTCCCACCTGTAACAGCATACTTCCAGCCAACATCACATTCATACCAACATATGTAATTAATGAAAAAACGGATTTTAAAATATTATTATTACTAAAACTATAATTAACAGGATTATTAAAATTTAAGTTTTTAATTGCAATTATAAACAAAATTATCATTGTTATGGGCATTAAAATGTTATTAATAGCATTAATAAATTTAATTCCACCAGCATTAGCAATAACACATAATAAAATGGTTATTATAACAAACACTTTTGCCCAAATAACATTTGTTATATTTAAATATAGTTCAAAAACGCCAGCAAACATTCCTGCTAAAACAATAAAACAACAAATTAAATAAAATAAATTTAGTAATTTATAAAACTTTGGGAATATGGTTTTATTAACATTTAAAATGCTTTGAGCATTATGCTCTTTTCCATAGTTTAAATATAGCTTTATTAAAATATAAAAAATAAAAAAAGTAATTATTATTGATAAAAAGCTTAAATAACCATACTGCGTAAAAAACACTTGAATTTCTTTTCCACTAGCGAACCCTGCACCAATTATTGATGCTAAAATTAATAATGTTAATGTGAATGTTTTTTTCATATATTATTTATATTAATTTGTTTAAATTTTTATAATATATCAACAAAAAAAGTAAGCAATTGCTTACTTTTTTTGTTCTTCACCATACATAAAATTACTTAATTTTTCTCTTATTTCACTTTCGTTTGTGGCAACATCTTTCAAATCTATTTTCATGTTGCATTTATAAACACCATTTTTAGGCAAACAAACAGCATTTTTATCAAGCAAAATTAAATCACCACTTGTCACATTTTCCCTTGATGCATGTTTAAATGGAACATAAATTGCTTGTGCACCAAACAATATTGCAATAGCAGAAACATCACTATTTAGTAGGTTAATTAATATTTGTTTATTACAATTAAATTTTAATGGAGTTCCGTCTTCATATTGTTCGTTATTAACTGCTTGAATTAAACGTTGTTGCAATTTATAAAGTGTTATTCTATCAATTAAATTTGCATTAGGATTAATTACCATTTTCCAAACATTTCCTGTTTTAATTGGAAGTTCTTCAAATTTTTTGAAGTGTTGCAAAATATAATTATATTCATTTTCAGCAAAATATAAACCACTTCCATTTGCACCATTTGAAATATATATTGGTGTTTTTTTAAAAAAATTAATATCAAACCGTTCACCAACATTAGCTCTTAAAATAACATTTTCTTTAGCAATTTCGTTAAAAACTTCATCATCAATCATTAACACTTCATTTTCGTTATTATTATGTTTTTCTAGCATTAATAATTTTAACAAATTAAAATAATTAACATTTTCATTAGTGGCTACACTATTTATTAAATTATTTAAAATATTAATATCATCACAAGAAAATTTAAAACCTTGAGCTTTTAAAATGGAATGCTCTATACTATTATTCAAATTATTTTTTAAAACACTTTTCATAACATCACCTAATTTTATTATATATTAATTATTTAAACTTGGCAATATCATAAAAAAAACAAAAAGTGCAAAATTAATTTGCACTTTTTATTTTAATCAAAGTTGTGATTTGAATCGTTTAACCACCTATCGTTTACCTTTGTTATGGTTACTGTTACCTCTGCATCTGTTGCTGTTGGAATTAAGTCAAATTCCATTTTATTGGTTTCAACTTTTTCACCATCAACAATTTGCATATATGTGTTGTAATACATTGGAGGATTAATTATTAAAACATAATGTCCACGAGCAATATCATATAAGGTTTTAGTTTCGCCATTATTTAAAGTAATCATATATGCTGTGCCTGTGTCGGTGTTTTTAAATATTGCATTAATCCTTGCATCTGCATCAACAGTAAATCCTTCCAAAGCATCAATCACTCCATGAATTGTAAATTCATAAAGCTTTCTAATGAAGTAAACTTCAATTGTGTGTTTATCAGTTACCTGACCAAATTCAATTAATTCACGTGCTGCACCAACTTGTTCAATGCCATCTACTTTAACATTTTCAATTACACCTTCTTCATGTGGAACAACGTCAAATCCAACATAGTTATTTGTTAGAACATAAACTTGTTCTGTTGTTGCATTTTTACTAATTGCTCGTTCACTTGGTGTGCCGTCACGATTATAATTACGTCTAATTACAGCGCCATATTCAACGCCATCTAACTCATATAATTCATGAGTTACAGTAACTTCAATTATTTGATAATCATTATTGTAATAAAATAATGGATATCCTTCATTTAAGTTTCCGTTAGTGTAATCAATTGCCCAAATAAAGTCAAAATCCCATGTTTTAAATGTGCTTTCTGTTTTTAATTGAGCCAAAGTTTTCATTTCGGCACGATTTGTGTAATATTTAACATCAAAGTTAGAATAAGCAACTGAACCAGCCATTCCAACACCTTGATTAGAGTTTAAGTTCATTTCAGAACTATAATAGTTATAAGCAAATGTATCACTTTCTGAAACATCTGTTGTTAAGTAATTTGCAGTTTTACCAACCACACCACCAACATTAGTTGTTGTTGTTACATTAAATTGTTTTGGATTTGCATAGGTATATTTTAATGTGTTTTCACTTACACCCATCAAACCAACAATTCCACCAACATTGTTACTATTTGATGCTGTTAAGTTTCCATTAAAGAATGCATTTGTTAATGAAGCATTTAGTCCATTTAAACTTCCAATGATTGAACCTAAATTGTTTGCATTATTAGAAATAATGTTTCCTGAGTAACTTACTTGGTCAACTTTTACGCCAACTGAATTAATTGCTGACTCAACATCAATAATTTCTCCAATTATGCCACCAACACTTGTGCTTTCGTTTTTATTAACTAATGTTAACGCACTGGTTGTTTTTGAAATTGTTGCCCCGTTTGTTGCTCCTTCAACTTTACCAATAACACTACCAATATAAGCATTTTCAGTTGAAATTGAACCTTTAAATATCATACCACCAATTGCAGTTGTGTTTTCTTTATTAACATTAATATTTTCTATTAATGAATCAGTAACAACACCAGCAATTGTTCCATTAGCACTATTTGTGTTAATTGAACTTACAATGTATGGTACTTCAACATTTAAATTATAAATTTGTGCATTATTTACTTTTCCAAACAATCCCACAACTCCAACATTGTTAATTTCTAAATAATCTCTTTGATATTCTGTTTCAATGGTTAAACCATAAATTGTGTAACCATTTCCATCAAAAATTCCTTCGAAACTATTATTAATTCCAATTGGTGTGAAATAATGTCCAAATAAATCAATGTTATTTACTAATTTAAATGTTTTGTTTTGTGTAAATCCTTCAACATTATTAGTTTGATTGCTTAACCACATTAATTCATTAACTGTTGAAATGTTATAAACACCATTTTC
>CALWDV010000056.1 GCA_944376785.1 uncultured Clostridia bacterium
ATGCAAGGCGGTTTAACATATGAATATGGCAAACTTGGTGTTTTAATTGCTTTAAATGAAATTTTAAAAAATAAAAAATAAAAAAATAAAAGAACGCTAAAACGTTCTTTTTTTTATTTTGATTTAACAATTTCTAATGGGTTTTCTGATGAACTGTTAGATAGCGTTGCTTTAACATACTCATCAAAACTTGCATAATCTTGGGGATTAATAATAATTTTCTTACCAGATTTTTTTAATTTTTCATTTTTTGAACCATCAAACTCAAATTTTGCAGTCATATAATTTTGTTCAAACATTTCTGCTTTTTTACTATATTCTTTTACCATATTTTCAATGGCTTTCTCGTGTGGAATTTTATAATCTCTGTGTGTTAATAGTCCTATCATTCTGGCTTTTTCCAATGCAAAAACTTCATCAATAAATTGTTGCTGTGAAGTTTTTGTTATGATATTTTTATATGTTGAACCAACTGTTAAATTAGCACTTTCATAATGCATATCACTGCCACCAGTGAAAAGCAATTTGTTTTTTCCTTTATATTGTTTACATGCTTTCATTATTAGTTCAAAAGTTGCCTGATCCATTGAATTATTAATAATTTCAAAACCATCAATGCCCATATTTAACATTTGTTTAATTGCTTGTTCTTTATATTCAGTTCGATCTAAATTTTTTTTAGGGTGTGCCAACACACAAATTCCACCAGATGCATGAGTAAGTTTTATAACATCTTCTAAATCAAGTTCCAATCTTTCTGCAACTGGTGCTTTTTTTAACATTTTTAAAAGTTCACGTTCACTTTTTCCAATTTGAATGTTATTAAAATTTAAAAAGTCAACAACCGATTGCGCTCCAAATCTGCCAAAACCTATTTGCTCACCACGTTTTTGAATAACATAATTTTTAATGCTATTTGATGTAATTTTAAATTTATATTTGTTAGAAATTATTTTTAATAATCCATAGTCAACTAGTTCATCATTTTGGTGTTTTAATTTTATTAACTGTGCAAGTGGACTATATCTATCCATTCTTGCTCCATAAACTAACAAGTGAAATTTTGTTTTGCAATTATATTCATTAAGAATTTGTGGCATAACACAAGTAATTTCAATACCCGGAATTAAATAAAGCCCATTTATTTTATGAACAGCATCAAAAAGCGACAAACCATTTTCTAAACAATAACTTCTAATGCCTGAATAGGTATTGTGGTCTGTTATTGAAATAGTATGAACATTGTTTTTGTTTGCAATGCTAATAATTTTATCTATTGCATATGTTGCGTCAAATGATGCATTGGAATGAATATGCATATCTGCTTTTAACATTTTTTCTGTGTTGTTTGCCATAAAATCTCCTAACATTATTTTATCAAATAAATATTAATTTTTCAATATGGCAAATTGAACAAATAAAAAAGAACAAGTTTCCCTATTCTTTTAATAAATATTTAATTGTTCTTTTTTGAAGTGATGAAAGTTTAAGTTGTTTTGTATAATTTAAAATTTCTTTTCCCATTAATTCTTGCTTTTCATCACCATCTAAAAGTGAACCTGCCAAAACAATGTTTAGTTCTGCATTATTTTTATTTTCATTATAAAGTTTTAACAAAACAGCAATTCCATAATTAAACAATTTATCGGCATAACTTAAAAAATTATTAATTAAATCATTATCACTTTTAACATCATCAAACAATTCTTGTTTTAAATATCTAACAACTCTTAACACTTCTTCACTTGCTTGTAGGTAAGAAAGAGCCTCGTTAAATTTATCATTTATTTTATTATAATAAAAACCACATTTTAAAAACTGCACCAAATTATTTTGTTGATAATTATGAAGCTGTTTTACCATTTCATTTTCATTAATTTTTAAGTAGTTAATGTTATTAATAATTTCACTGTTTAAACATTGTTCAATATTAAAACTAACAAAACCACATTTGTCACACATTTCAACATTTGTGTGCCATAAATTAAAATAATACTTTTCTTCCAATTTGTGTGGTGTTAAAATTTTGCAAGTTTTTACTTCGTTATCAAATGTGTTTTCGCTACCACAAATTGCACATTTTTTTTTATATACCATTAATTCTCCCAAAATATATTTAATATTTATATAATTAACAATTTTGTTGTTAATTATAATGTAGCAAAAATCAACTAATTTTTCAATTAAAAATTTGTTTAAACTTATATTGTAACAAACAATTTAAAGTGTTATAATTATAAAAAGATTTAAAAGGAGAAAACCCTTGAAAACAAAAGAAGATAAAAAAGAAGTAAAAAAAGGAATTTACCGAGTTATTTATAATCAAGCAACTAGAAAATGGTGCATTAAACGTGATGGGGCTGATAGAATTATTTCAAGTTATGTTACAAAAGAAGAAGCTTTAACCAAAGTTAAAAAATTAAGTGAAAACAATGAAGTTGGTTTTGTGGTTTACAAAAAAGATGGTAAATTTCAAAAAAAGTAAAGGCTAAAACCTTTACTTTTTTTTAAAAAATATATGCAATTAATGTGCTATCATCTCTTAACTTTGTTCTTAAAAATTTATTGCAACCTTTATCTCTATTTTGTAGTTTACACAAAGTTTTAAACATTTTTTCAATATCATTATAGCAATTAATTTTATTACACATTTTTTCTAAATCATATTTTTTAAAAAGTTCAAAAATTTGTGCAAAACCATCACTGCAAACAATTATTTTATTTATTAAATATTTTGGCATTTTACCTTGAATGGCATAATTAATCGCTTCAACACTATCTGACAAAATGTGATACCCACCAACAATGTTTTTAAGAAGAATTTGATGATTAATGCAATCAGGAAATTCCTGCCTTGCCTTATTGAAATCAATTTTATGTTTTAATGAATATTCTTTTATTTTTGATAAATTAACAAAATCAATTAACTCAATGTCTGGTGATGAAATTGCAAAAGCATTTTTAAATTTTGTTTGCACAATTAAAGGGCTATCTCCTAAAACAAAAAATTCAACATCTTCACCTTTAATTCTAAAAATGGCAACTGTGGAACTTGGAAAATCAACAACTTCGTTTTGCTTTGCAAATTTTAAGTATTTTTGTTTAATAACATTTATTCCCTTTTTAACAATTTCACTAATTGACAAATTAAAATTGTTTAAATGTTTTTCTAAATATTGTTTCCATTCATTAGAAAACCATTTTGCATCACTATCTTCGTTAGTATATTTTTCTTTTGTTAAACCTGTTGCTCCATCTAACACAAATCCAAAATTTTCATTAACAAAAAAACAATCTTCATTCCATTTTTTGCAACCTTTGGTAAATCCAAAAAATTTCATAATTTTCTCCTAAGTAAAATAACTATTTAATTATACCATTAAAGAATTTATAAGTCAGTAACATTTTAATTTTAAATATTAATTTGTTTTTATAAAACAAAAAAGTGCGTGTTCGCACTTTTTTATCTTAACACATCATAAACTGCTGGAATTGATTTAATTTTATTAATTAAATCCATTAATTGTTCACGTGTTTTAATTCTAACACCAACGGTAATCACTGCATCACCACTTTTGGTTACATCGCCATTAATAAAGGTTATATCCACTTTATTATCGGCAATTTTTGTGCTTATGCTATTTAACACACCCGATGCATTTTTTGCAACAACTTTAAAGTTTGCATTATAAAATTCACTTAAACTTTGTTTGTTCCAAGTTGTTTCAACAATTCTATCTTGTTCTAAACATTTCAAGGTTGCACAATCACGTCTGTGAATGGTTACACCCCTACCACGTGAAACATAGCCAACAATGTCGTCACCCGGAATTGGATTACAACATTTTGCAACTTTTTTAAGTAAATCGTCGTGACCATCAATAATAATTGAATCACTGCTTTTGTTTGCATTTTCTTGTTGTGCAATTAATTTTTTTTCTTTCTTTTCACGTTGTGCTTGTTTCGAAATAAACTTGCCTAAAACTTGCGAAACGGTTATTCCACCATAGCCAACAGCAGCATAAATTTCATCTAATGTTAACAAGTGATGTTTTGCAGCAATTTCGCCCAAAGTTTCCTTATCTTCAAAAAGTTTTGATAAAGAATAACCTTTTCTTTTAGCCTGTTCTTCTAAAATATCTTTACCAATTTTAATGTTTTCTTCTTTCTTTTCTTTTTTGAAATAACTTTTAATTTTTGCAATAGCACTTCTACTTTTGCAAATTTTTAACCAATCACGAGATGGTCCATTTGAATTTGAAGATGTTAACACTTCAACAAAATCGCCTGTTTGCAAAGGTGTGTTAATTGGAACCATTTTACCATTAATTTTGGCACCCACACATTTATTTCCTAAATTGGTGTGAATTGCATATGCAAAATCTAATGGTATTGCACCCTCTGGTAATTCAATAACATTAAAGTTTGGTGTGAAAACAAAAATTTTATTAACGTAAAATCCAGTTTTAATAATTTGCAAAAATTCTTCTGACTCATCACTTTTTAAAACATTACTGCTATTTTTACTCAAACTTTTTTTCATGTTGTAAATTGCAGAATTTCCTTGCACTTTGGTTGCTTTTGAACCTTGTTCTTTATACATCCAATGTGCTGCCATACCATATTCACAATAAATGTGCATTTCTTCTGTTCGAATTTGAATTTCAAAAGGAATACCACCATTCTCGGTTGGATATAAAACCGTTGTGTGAAGCGACATATACAAGTTCTTTTTTGGCATTGCAATGTAATCTTTTATTCTGCCATCAACAGGTTTCCACAAATTATGCACTGCCCCAAGCATTGTGTAACAATCTTTAATTTCTTTAACAATAATTCTGTGAGCAATAATATCTAAAACGTGGTCTTTTCCCTTTTGACGTTGCTTTTTAAAAACACCATAACTACTTTTAATTCTGCTTTGAATTTGAGCATCAATGTTATATTGTTTTGCTAGTTTTTCAATTTGATTTTTAATATCGTTTAAAATATTTTCGCTTTTCTTATAGTTTTCTTCTAAAAATTTTTTAGTTTCTTCATATTCTTTTGGATAAATATATTTAAAACACAAATCTTCCATTTTATGTTTAAATTTGTTCATTCCAAGTCGTTCTGCAAGTGGAACAAAAATATCTAATGTTTCTTGTGCAATTTTTAATTGTTTCTCTGGTGATTTAACACTTAGTGTTTGCATATTATGTAATCTATCGGCAAGTTTAACAAAAGCAACCCTTGCATCTTTACCAAGTGTTAATAACATTTTTCTTAAATTTTCATTTTCTTCGTTGTTTTTTGTTCTTGCTGTTTTAATGGCTTCAATTTTGCTTAGTCCAACACATATGTTTAAAACAACTTCACCAAAAGCATCTAAAATTTCTTTTTCTGTGCAGTTTGTGTCTTCTAAACAATCGTGCAATAATCCACAAATAACAGTTGGAACATCTGCACGCATATTAACCAAAATTTTTGCAACATTATATGGGTGTGAAATATATTCTTCACCACCATCTCTTGTTTGCCCTGAATGTTTTTCATTTGCAAAATTAAAAGCTTTAACAATTAAATTTGCATTTTCTTTGCCATATATGTTTTCTATTTGCTTTAAAAATTCTTGTTCCATTACCATGGCTAAAATATTCTCCTATGTGATAATTTTAAAAAAATTAAAATTATCTTTTTCTTTCCTTGACATAATATAATATCATTTTTTTATTAATTAATAAAGTGTTGATATTTAAATTAATTATTAAAAAACAATTAAAACTATTATATATATGCTAAATTTGGTGGTTTTAGTCACTTTTTAAAACCAAATTTGTTAATTATTCCATACTCTAACATTGTAACATAAATTTGCTCGGCAAGTTTTTTTGGAGTGTCTTTCATTCCTGAACTAACCCAATCCGACAAAATATTAAAAACTCCACCCGACAAAAACAAATATTTTATTTTTTTAAGTTCAACATCGGTTTCAATAATTGGCAACAATGTTGCAAGTGCATTTGTGAAATATTGCAATAAAATTCCTGACATATTTGACCTTGAAAGCGACTTTAACGGTTTTCTAAGTGGAACAATGCTTGTTATTGAAAGTTCTAACACTTTTTTAATGTCACCACCCAACTTTGCCTTTATTAAATCTTCTTTAAACTCATTAAATTTAAAATCAACCGTTGCCTTTAAAACATCGTTAATGGTTTTATAATATTTATAAAATGTAATTCTAGCAACTCCTGCTTTTTTGCAAATTTCCGTAACACTAATGTTTTGCAAATTATTTTCAGACAACAACATTAAAAAAGCATCTATTATACATTCCTGTGAGTAAATTGAATCTTCTCTAATTTTTCTTTCCACTTACACAACTCCTTGTTTTGTTAGTTTTACATTTTAAAATTTAATTTTGCGTTGGCATTTTATTAAAATGATAATATAATAAAAAACGCTAACATCTGTTAGTTATATTTTTGAACAAAATTAAATTAAAGTCAATTAAAAATAACTAATAATAAAAATAAAGTATAAGAAGGAAAATAGCAATGTTTAAAATAATTGCAGATTCATCTGCCAACATTTCACAAGAAGAAGCAAAAGAATTAGGAATAAAAATTTTACCCCTTGGAATTTCATTTGAAGATGAAGAATATTTAGACGACATAAACATTAGCATTGATGAGTTTTATGAAAAATTAACCACCACAGGAATTTTCCCAAAAACATCACAACTTAGCATGGAAACACTTGAAAATGTTTATGAAGAAGCTAGAAAAAACAATGAAAAAGTGTTGTTAATTTTATTATCTTCAAAACTTTCTGGAACATATAATTGTGCAAACTTAGTTAAAAACAACGGAAATTATGATAACGTTTTTGTTTATGACTCAAAAGGTGCAACTGCACTTAACAGAATTTTAGTTGATGTTGCACTTAGAAACCAAGATAAAGAACCAGAAGAAGTTATTAAAATTTTAGATGAAGTTCGTGATAACATTGAACTATATGCTGGGCTTAACACATTAGAATATTTATATAAAGGTGGAAGATTAAGCAAAAGCAAAGCAGTTATTGGAAATATGCTTAATTTAAAACCAATTTTAACCATTTTAAAAGATGGAAGTTTAGATGTTAAGGCAAAAGCCATTGGTTTTAATAATGTTATTAAAACCATTAACAATCTTGTTGAAAAAGCAGGTGGAATTGATGAAAACTACCCTGTTTATTTCCTTTATGCAAAAGATGATAAGAATGG
>CALWDV010000057.1 GCA_944376785.1 uncultured Clostridia bacterium
CAAAACTTGATACGTTTACTGTCTTCATACCAATAAACCATGCATAAGTTGATACTGCTAAAATAATTGCACTAAGTCCGCAAGCAACAATCAGCTTTTTAACACGTTTTTCATGCTTATTATTTCTCTTTTTCATAGTCTTCTCCTTCTAATCTTCTACATATTCTGAGTTGAATTGCATCGAAACTTTAAATTCGCCACCTAAAATATTATCTGTACATTCAGGATCTGATCCCTCTATCCATAGGACAATTGTGTACTTATCAATATCTCCCGGTTTATTTTTGCCTTGAACAAACAACCCTAAAATTTCGCCTGGAACACCACGTTTACCCATTTTTACACCAATAACATTACACCTATATATTTCACCACCAGCCACTTCAAAATTTTCACCAGTGTCAACATCAGCAATCGCATGTCCTAACGATGCAAATCTCAAATTTTCTGGATTAACAAATGTTAAAGTGCCCACACCCATCGCATCATCTCTAATCCAAATTCCCAATTTATACTTTTTTGTTTGTACATCAAGTTCTGGTTTTATATTCGTTGTGAATAATTCGCCACTTCTTTTTGCATTAACCAAAATGTTTTCACCATTAGAATTTTCTAGAATTTTATTTATGTCAGTAATATCTTTTATTTCAACACCATTTAAATGAGTAATAATATCTCCAATTTTTAAATTTGAATTTTCCATAGGGCTAATGTTTCCATTTTTAGTAATAATATAATTACTTCCAACAATAACAACTCCTTTACTTTGCAAACTAAGCCCAACAGAATCACCACCTAAATAAACTTCGTCTGTTTTTACAACATTAACTTTCAAATTTTTAATATTAAATAAATTAAATAACTTAAACTTAACAACATATTCATTAAATTGTTCATCTTCACCACTTGCCAAAATTGGATTAATTTTTATTAGTCCATTTTTTTTATTAATTAAATTGTTAAGTTCAGTTTGAGTTAAAGTGGCTCCATTGTTAAGCAATAAAAAAGAATTGTATGGCACAGTTAAACAACAAAAAATAAAAAATAAACACAAAAATAAAAATAAAGTTAGTTTAACTTTTTTGTGCATAAAAAAACTACCCCCAAAAATACTTAGAAGTAGTTTTTATAATATTAATAATTTTATACTGGAAATAAAAACCTTATTTATTATTGCTTTTATATTGGTTAGCAAAATCAATTAATTCCATGGCACTAGCTTCACCAGTTTTGGCTCCTTCATTTAAGCCTAACATCCTAGAAATTTCTTTAATTTTTTCCTGTTCATTTAGTAATTTGATTGAAGAAGTTGTGTAATTGTTATCAACTTTTTTCTCAATTTTGAAATTTGTATCACCAAAAGCAGCAATTTGTGCTAAATGAGTTATACAAATAACTTGGTTGTTTTTAGAAATATCACAAATTTTCTTTCCAACTTCAACACCAATTAAACCACCAATACCTGCATCAATTTCATCAAATATTAATGTTTTTATGTCGTTTTCATCTTTAATAACACACTTAAAAGCTAACATAAATCTGCTAAGTTCTCCACCAGAAATAATTTTGGTTAATGGTCTTGCTTCAATTCCTGCATTAGCACTAAACATAAATTCTAAATTATCAGCACCATTTAATGTAACCTTTTTTTCAATATTATCGATTGAATAATCATTATTAAAAACAACTTCAAATTTTCCGTTTTTGATGCCCAAAAATGATAATTCTTTTAGTAATTTTTCCTTAATTGAATTACTTACTAGCTTTCTTTCATTTGTTAGCTTTATACATAATTCATAAATATCTTTTAACAAAATTGATTTTTCTTTATTTAATTTTAATAAAGCTTCGTCAGAATTAATTAAATTATTTAACTTTTCTTTACTTTTTGAAAGATAATTAAAAATATCTTCTAAAGTGTTTCCATATTTTCTTTTTAAATCTTTAATTAAATCTAAACGTTCCTCTAAAACATTAACTTCATTTTCATCATAATCAATTTTAGAAATAAAATCTGAAATATTTTCAGTTATATCGGCAATTTCATACAAACAAGAATTAAGCCTGTTTTTTAGTTCATCAATTTCATCTGTAATTCCCGAAACGGCATTTAAAGAATAAACGGCATTTTTTATTAACCCGGAAACACCACCATATTCACCACTTAAATTAGAATATGCTTCTTGCAAATTTTTAGAAAGTTTTTCTGAATTTTGAAATAATTTTCTTTTTTCAATCAACTCATCTTCTTCATTTTCTTTTAAATTTGCAAGTTCAATTTCGTTAATAACATGTTGCAACAAAAGAATATTATTCTTTTTATCTTCACCTTCTCCACCTAAATCACTAATTTGATTGTTTATTGATTTTAACTCTGTTAATTTATTACTTAATAAAATTTTTAAATTTGAAATGTTATTACTTAAAGAATCAATGATTTTAATGTGATTTTTTGAATCTAACAAAGATTGATGATCGTGTTGACCATGAATATCAATTAAATTAATAGTTAGTTTTTTTAGCATACCAAGAGTAACTGCTTCACCATTAACCCTAACTTCATTTTTGCCATTAGTACTATAAAATCTTGAAATAATTATTGTTGTTTCAGGTTCAACATTAATTGAATTAAAAAATTCTAATATTGGATTAGACAAGGTATTTAACTCAAAAACAACTTCAACCCTAGCAAAATCTTTACCAGTTTTAATTAGAGTTTTGTCAGCTTTACCACCTAAAACAAAATTAAGGGAATCAATTATAATGCTTTTTCCCGCACCTGTTTCACCTGTTAAAACGTTAAACCCATTATTAAACTTTATCAAATTTTCTTCAATTAATGCAACATTATTAATTTTTAAACTTGAAATCATAATCCACCTTTTGTAACTTATTTAATTTTATCAAATTTTGAAACAAATAACAATTAGTAAATATATAAATTTAAGTTATAAATAAAAAAAATAAACACCAAAGTGTTTATTTTACTAAATATGTATTTATTAATTAAACCAAAATATCATTTAATTTTTGTTGAACTAAATAAGCATCTTCCACATCTGCTGTTATAACCATAACAGTATCTTCACCAAAAGTACAACCCATAATTTGATTTAAAGATAACTGATCAACAAAATTGCTAACCATTCCAGCAGTTCCCTTTAAAGTTTTTAAAACAACAAGATTCATAGCATTTTTAATTGAAATAACACATTCTTTAAAAATACTTAAACACTTATTTGAAACAGCTTGATTTGATGTTGAAACAATAGCGTATTTATATTTCTTGCTGTCAGTTAAAATTTTAATTAATCCAAGTTCTTTAATATCACGACTTATTGTGGCTTGTGTAACATCATAATTAGCTGCTTTTAATTCTGCAACTAATTCATCTTGGGTTTCAATTTCTTTTGTTGAAATTAATTCTAAAATTTTAGATTGACGTGAATTTCTTGCCATAAATCTTAATCCCTTTTGTATAATTATTATTGCCTAATTTTTGAAAGCATCATAATTATACAACACCACAATTTTTTATGCAAGTGCTTTTTGTATATTTATACATTTAATTTTTTATTTTTATGCAATCAATTTTATAATTATAAATTTTGCTTTGCATAACTATGCTGCATAAAAATACAGTGGCTAAATTTAGCCATTTTTCACACTTTAATAAAAATAAAAAACAAGTGATTTTCTCACTTGTTTTTTGTTATAAACATACTAATTAATTAATTTTATAAGTTTGGTTATTATAAACAAACTTTAATTATACATTTTTTAAAAATTAATATTGTATTCCCCAAACAACCAAATGTTTTGCCTTTTTACCACAAACAACACATTTATCACTGATTGGTTTTTCATTTTCTAAAATACAACGAGATTTTGTTCCTCTAATTTCTTTCATTTTTAATTCACATGCTTCATCACCACACCACATTGCTTTAACAAATCCTGGTTTAGTGTTCATTATTTTTTCAATTTCTTCAAGTGTTGTGCATTCATATGTTAATTCATTTCTTCTTTTTAATGCCCTATCATATAAATTATTTTGAATATCATTTAATAAGTTTTCAACTTCTTTAACAATATCGCAATCTTTATCAACAACAATCTTTTCACGAGTATCACGTCTGGCTAGTGTAATTTTATTATTTTCCAAATCACGTTTCCCAACTTCAATTCTTACTGGAATTCCATTAACTTCATGTTCTGCAAATTTAAATCCAGGAGATTTTTCTGTCGTATCCATAAATGTAACAATATTAACATCATTTAACTTATTTAAAATGTTTTTACACAAATTTAACACTTCTTCATCATCACCAATAGGAACAATAACAACTTGACGTGGAGCAATTTTTGGAGGTAAAACCAAACCATTTTCGTCACTATGAACCATAATTAATCCACCTATCATTCTTGTTGTAACACCCCAAGATGTTTGATAAACATATTCCAATGTGTTATTCCTATTTAAAAATTTAATATCGTATGCTTTTGAAAATTTTTGTCCAAAATAATGACTGGTTCCACTTTGAAGTGCCACACCATTATACATTAATGCTTCCACAGTGTATGTATATTCTGCACCAGCAAATTTTTCTTTTTCAGTTTTTCTTCCGGTTATAACAGGAATTGCTAAATATTCTTCAAAAAACTTTTTATAAATATTAAGCATTCTAATTGTTTCTTCTTCTGCTTCTTTTGCTGTTTCATGAACTGTGTGCCCTTCTTGCCACAAAAATTCACGAGTTCTTAAAAATGGACGAGTTTCTTTTTCCCATCTAACAACATTACACCATTGATTATAAAGTTTAGGTAAATCCCTATAGGATTTTACTTTTAAAGCATAATAATCAGAAAATAATGTTTCACTTGTTGGTCTAATAATTAATCTTTCGTCCAACACATTTTTACCACCTTGTGTAACCCATGCAACCTCAGGTGCAAAACCTTCAATTAATTCAGCTTCTTTATTCATTAAATTTTCAGGTATAAACATTGGCATATAAACGTTTTGATGTCCAGTTTTTTTAAACATACCATCTAAAACACTTTGCATTTTTTCCCATAAAGCATATCCGTTTGGTTCTAAAATACAACATCCTTTAACACTAGAATAATCTGCCAATTTTGCAGCACGAACAACGTCAGTATACCATTTTGCAAAATCTACTTCTCTATCTGTAATTGCTTTATTTTTCATTTTAATCAACCATTCCTTCTTCTTTAAATTTATCTAACTCTTGTTTTATAACTGTAACTTTTCCTTTTGCCTTGTTTAATTCATCATATATTTGTTTAGCAAGCTCGCCACCTTGTTCAAACAACACTAAACTTTCCTCAAAAGTAACACTGTTGCTTTCCAATTTTTCAGCAATTTCTTGCAACTTCTTTATTTTTTCATCAATACTCATTTCTTTACCCCTAAAACTTTACTTTTTCCATCAATAAAAATTAAATCATACAAATTATTTTCTTTAACATCTTTATTTGATTTTATCACTTTTCCATTAAATTCAACTTTAACATATCCTTTTTCTAATGGGTATTTTGGATTTAATGAATTTAGTTTATTAGTTAATAAGTTTAAATAGTTTTCAATGTTAGTTTGTTTTAAATTTATAAGATGATTTAAAGTTAAAATTAAACTTTCCAAAACATTACAATTTTTTATTAACTTATTTTTTGCATTGTAATAAATTGAATTTGATGCAACTTCTAAATTTTGTTTAACAGATTTAATTTTTTGTTGTAATTTGTCATAACAAAAATCAAAATAACCTTCAACTAAATTATAATCATCACTTAAATTATTAACAACGCACTCCGCTGCCGCAGATGGTGTTGGTGCTCGTAAGTCAGAAACAAAATCTATTATAGTAAAATCTGTTTCATGACCCACAGCCGAAACAATAGGTTTTTTACAATTATAAGTTGCTGTTGCCACAATTTCTGTGTTAAATGGTTGCAAATCTTCCATACTACCACCACCACGGGCAACTATAACAACGTCAACCTTATCATATTCACTAAAAAAGTTTATTCCATTTGCAATATCTAATTCTGCACCAATTCCCTGAACCTTAACAGGATAAAGAACAATATCAACAGTACGATTTCTTCGTGTTGTAACATTAATTATATCTTGAATTACAGCACCTGTGGAACTTGTTACAACGCCAATTCTTTTCACCCTCTCGGGTAGTGGTTTTTTTCTTGACGAATCAAAATATCCCTTAGCCTCTAATTCATTTTTTAACTTTAAAAATTTTTCATACAACAAACCTTTACCATAAGGTGCAATATGATTTGCGTTAAATGAAAGCTTGCCACCTTTTGCATAATAAGAAACACTGCCAACAGCTAAAATAACATCTCCAATGTTTGGAGTATCAAAACGCGAAGCATTAAATAAAACACAAGGCAAAAGCCCTGTTTCATCAGTTAAGTTAAAGTATGCAATATTGTTAGAAATTTTATAACTGCTCACTTCACCAAAAACACAAATATTTTGAAGCATAACTTCTGCTTCAAAAATATTTTTAATATAATTATTAACTTGTCCTACACTTAAATATTGTTCACTCATAAATTAATTTTGGGCAATACTTGCAACAACTGCATTAATAAAAGAATAGCTTTTTTCTGTACTATATTTTTTAGCAAGTTCAACAGCTTCATTTGCAACAATTTTAACAGAATTTTTTTTATAAAATTTTAATTCATATGTTGCCATAATTAAAATTGCCAAGTCAACCTTAAACAATCTGTCTATTGTGTAACCCTTAATGTTTTTGCTAATAATGTTTTTTATTTCGGCAAAGTGTTCAACAATTCCTTCATAAAATTCTCTAACAAAAGAAAGATTGTCGTCATCAAGTTTGTTATCTGATAAAACATCTTCATACAAACACCCATCTTCTGGTTTATGAAAACATAATTCAAAAGTAAGTTTAAAAATTGTTTCTCTTGCTAAAATTCTACTCATAAAAATTCATCCTTATATTTTTTACAATGTTATTATAGCACATAAAATAATTTTTTCCACTTTTAATTTGTTTATAAATAAAAAAAATTAGCCGAATGGCTAATTTTTATTATCCTCTTCCTTAATAAAATCAACTCCTAAAACATGAACATTAATTTTATCAAGTTCAACATCTATCATGCTAGATAAACTATTTTTTATGTTTTCTTGCACTCTATATGCGATTTCAGAAACATTATATCCATAAT
>CALWDV010000058.1 GCA_944376785.1 uncultured Clostridia bacterium
GATCGGCCGGCTGGATTACGCCAGCCTCCAGCCCTCGGCCAAGTAGAGCAATAGTAACATCTGGTATGCCATATGGAAACAAATCATTGCATTGTGGTCATATAACACTATTTATTCATTCTGATTTTTTTGCAAGATTTTTACGCGATAGAATTGGAAAAGACAACGTTATTTACGTTTCAGGAACCGACTGCTATGGAAGTCCAGCAATGGAAGGATATAGAAAGGCAGTTGAAAACAATAATTTTGAAGGAAGCATTTCCGATTATGTTTCCAAATTTCATAAAATCCAGCAACAAATCCTTGATAGTTACAACATTTCATTAAACATTTTTGGAGCATCAGGTTTAGGTGATTCAAAAGAAATTCATCAAACTGTTTCAAATGAAGTTTTTAATCGTTTAATGGAAACTAAAAATTTAAGTGCACTTAAAACATTGCAGTTTTTTGATGAAGAAAAACAAGTGTTTTTAAATGGACGTCAAGTAATGGGTAAATGCCCATTTGAAGGTTGTTCTAGTGAACACGCATATGCAGATGAGTGTGATTTAGGTCATCAATATATGCCAGAAGAATTAATTGACCCAATTAGCACATTGTCTGGTAAAAAACCAGTGCTAAAAGAAATTGGTAATTGGTATTTTAATTTAGAAAATTACATTGATTTATTAAAAGAATGGACTAATTATTTATCAACAAAAACTCCAACTAGAAGTTATGTTGTAAAAGAAATTAACGAATTTTTAAAGAAACCAGAAGTTTATATTAAAAAAGAATATTTAGAGAATTTCAAATCTTTAACAAATTTACCAAAATATGAACTTATTGTTGATAACAAACCATCATTCACAGTAATTTTTGATAAATTAACCGATAGAGAAAATGCTTGTGAAATATTAACAAAATCTGGAATACGTTATAGAACAGGAAAAACATTGGTTCCGTTTAGATTAACTGGTAACATTGATTGGGGTGTTAAAGCACCTGACACAAAAGAACTTCAAAATTTAACATTTTGGGTTTGGCCTGAAAGTTTGTGGGCACCAATTTCTTTCACAAGAACATATTTAAACAAGTTCGGTAAACAGGATAGTTGGAAAGATTGGTGGTGCAGTTCTAATTCCAAAGTTTACCAATTTATTGGTGAAGATAACATTTATTTTTATGGACCTGCACAAACAGCAATGTGGTTTGCAATGCAAGGAAATAATCCAACAATTAATGTTAAAGAAGGTGATTTATCAATACCTCAAATTGTTGCAAACAAACACACGTTGTTCTTAAATAAAAAAGCTGGTTCAAGTTCTGCAATAAAACCACCAATGGCAGACGAATTATTAAAACTTTACAGTGCAGAGCAATTAAGATTTCACTTTTTAGGAATGAATGTTGGCAACAACAGCTCAAGCTTTATGCCTAAACCATTAAATCCAGATGCTAATCCTAACGAACAAGACCCTGTTGTTAGGGAATATAATTTATTAACAAATGTTTTTAACAGAGTTTTAAGAACATTATGTTACACATGGCAAAAAGATTATAATGGAATTATGCCTTATGGTGAAGTTAGTGAAGCAACAAAAAATGTATGTTTATACACAATTTTAAAATATGAAAAAGCTGTTTATGAAAACAAATTTCACATGGTTTGCTATGAATTAGACACACTTATTAGAAACATAAATAAGTTGTTAACAACCTATTCAAACGATAAAGCAAACACAAAGGAAGGAACACAAATTTTAGTTGATGCACTTCATATGGCAAGGGTTGCTTTAACATTGCTTCACCCAATAACACCAGCAAGTGTAGAAAATGTTGTTGACTTCTTAAAATTAGATAAAAGCATTTTTGATTGGAAAAACATTGAAAAAGATATATATTTCTTTGTAAAAAATGCTAAAAATCATAAACCAAACTTTTTAGAACCAAAAGTTGACTTCTTTAAAAAACCTGAATGGCAATTTGAAAATTAGTTAAAAAAACAAAAATTCACTCTCATTTTTGAGTGAATTTTTTTATTTTTAAAAATTTAATTAATCTATTTTTTATTTTTAATTTTTTTAATTAAGAATATAATTTTTTTGTTTTTTTAATAATTTATTAAAAACCAATTTTAAATCTTTAATATTTATAAAATTAAAATTTTAATAAAAAATAATAACATAAATATGCAATAAAATAAATAATAATACATCTATAATTTTGCTTTATTTTTTTTTAAATTTTATATTATATTTTGTTGACAATATGAATTTTCATTCATATACTATTATTGAAAATAAAATTAGTAGGTGATTAATTGAATAATTTTCCAAACAAACAACAAATTGATAGTGTTGGAAATCTATTTAAAATAATAGGTGACACAACACGGTTAAAATTAATATATTCATTACTGGAAAGTAAAAAATCGGTTAAAGAGTTAATGGTCAACACAAATAGTTCTCAATCGTTAGTTTCACATCAGTTAAAAATTTTGAAAGATAACAACATTGTTAGTTGTTCTAAAAAGGGTAATGTTGTTACATATTTTTTAATTGATGAACACATAAACATATTATTAAACATAGCATTAACACATATTAATGAAAAAGAGAGTAATAATTATGAAAGTTAATTTTAAATTGATTGGTGTTGATTGTGCAGTTTGCGCAAGCAATTTAGAAAATGCTTTAAAAAAATTATCATATATTAAAGAAGTTAGTTTAAATTTTGTTGATTTAAAGTTATATGTTGAAACAGTTGATGATTTTAATAAAACAGAACAAGAATTAGAAGATATGTTGCAACAAGTAACAAGCAAAGTTTTGCCAAATGTAACCATTAAAAATTTAAATAAACAAAATTATTTAGATTTATTAAAATCAAAAAGTAAAAACAAAAATTTTAAAGAAAGTAATGTTTCTGTTCAAGTTGCAAATCACAGTCATATTAATGAAACAGATTTATCTTTAATTATAGAAGAAGAAAATTTAAAAAGTTTACCAACACTTGAAAATTTTAATGAAAAAGTTAAACAACAAAAGAAAAAATATAAAATTAATTGGTTTCAATTTGATTTTATTAGAGTTTACATTAGCACAATTCTATTTTTTCTTGGTCTATTTTTGCCAATAAGTTTTTGGTGGAAATTTCCATTTTATTTAATTTCATATTTAATTGTTGGTTATGATGTTATTTGGGGTGCAATAAAAAACATTCTTAAAGCAAAATTTTTAGATGAAAAATTTTTAATGAGTGTTGCTTCAATTTCTGCTTTTTGTATTAATGAAATGCCCGAAGCTGTTGCTGTTATGTTACTTTTTCAAATTGGTGCTTTGTTTCAAAACAATGCAGTTTCAAAGTCACGTCACGAAATTAGTGAAATTATTAATTTAAAATCTGAATATGCCAACAAAATTGTTAATGGTAAAATTGTTGTTGTAGATCCAGAAGAACTAAATGTTAATGATATTATTTTAATTAAAGTTGGTGAAAAAGTTCCAACCGATGTTGAAATAATAAAATCTGAAACTAACTTTAACACAAGTTCAATAACAGGTGAAAGTTTGCCAAAATATGCAAAAGTGGGCTCAAAAGTTTATGCTGGTTGCATTAACCAAAGCAATCCAGTTTATGCAAAAGTTATTAATGAATATTCAAATTCAACTGTTGCAAAAATTTTAGATTTAGTTGAAAACAATTCTGCAAAAAAATCAAAAGCAGAGCATTTTATAACAAAGTTTGCAAAATATTACACACCAATTGTTGTTTTAATTGCGTTAATTGTTTTTGCGTTGTTTCCATTATATTATGGTGGAATTACAAGTGGTGTTCATAAAATGGCTGTTTTTTTAGTTATTTCATGTCCATGTGCTTTGGTCATTTCAATTCCTTTAACATATTATTGTGGTTTAGGCGTAAGTGCAAAAAATGGTCTTTTAATTAAAGGGGCTAATGTTTTAGATGCAATTAATTCATTAAAGGCAGTTTGCTTCGATAAAACTGGAACAATAACAAAAGGCGAATTTAAAATAACAGAAATTTATGCTGAGGCAAATCAAGAAGAAATGTTAAAACTTTTAGTTTATGCCGAAAGCACATCAAATCATCCAATAGCACAATGTATTGTTGGAAAAAACAAAGTTGACCAATCAATAATTTCAAAATCAAAGGAAATTGTGGGTGAAGGTGTTGTTGCAACAATAAAAAACAACCAAGTTTTATGTGGTAACGAAAAATTATTAAAAAAATATAAAATAAAATTTATTCCACAAACTGTTGCTGGAACTATTGTTTATGTTGCAAAAAACAAAGAATATTTGGGTTATGTTGTGGTTTCAGATGTTGTTAAAGAAAGTTCAAAAAATGCAATAACTGAATTAAAGAACAATAACTTAAAAACAATTATGTTAACAGGTGATAACAAAGCAACTGCCGAATATGTTTCTTATGATGTTGGTTTAGATGGTTTTAAATCTGAACTTTTACCACACGAAAAAGTTGAAGCATTTGATGAAATAGAAAAAGAGTTTGTTAATGTTGCCTATGTTGGAGATGGTGTTAATGATGCACCAGTTTTAAGTAAAGCCACTGTTGGTTATGCCATGGGAATTAATGGTAGTGATAGTGCCATTGAGTGTGCTGATGTTGTAATAATGAACGACAATTTAAAAAGTGTTGGAAATTCTTTAAAAATTGCCAAAAAAACAAGAAATTTAGCCATTGAAAACATTGTTTTTTGTTTAGCAATTAAAATTGCAATAATGATTTTAGGTGTTTTAGGCTTTGCTCCAATGTACTTAGCAATTTTTGCAGATGTTGGTGTTAGTATGATTGCAATATTAAATTCAACCAGAATTTTTACATTAAAATTTAATAATAAAAAATCAAAGAAAAAAGCTCATTAGTTTTAATGAGTTTTTTTTGTTTTGAATAATTAAAATTTTTGTTTATAATAATTAAAAACATTTTATTATAAGGGGAAATAAAATGATAAAAAAAATTTTCAAAATAACTGCTATTGTTATTGCAAGTTTAATTGGTTTGTTAATTCTAACCGTGCTCGGTTATGTAATTTATATTTCATGTCAATATTACAGAATTGAAGATAATTTAAACCTTGAAATTTCTAACAACCAATCCAACAGCGTTCAGTTAAATCAAAGTTACAAAATTTCAACATATAACATTGGTTTTGGTGCTTACACACACGATTTTTCGTTTTTTATGGATAGTGGGACCATGAAAACAGGTGAGAAAGTAACAGGAAAAAACAGCACAGCAAAAAACAAACAAGTTGTTTTAGATAATGTTAATGGTGCAGTTAACGTTGCAAAACAAATTGATGCCGATTTTTATTTGTTTCAAGAAGTTGACATTAAAGGCACAAGAAGTCATAACGTTAACCAACTTGAACTTTTAACTAAACTTGGTAATAATTTTGGCTACACATTTGCAGAAAATTTTCATTCAGCATATTTAATGTATCCGTTTAATGACCCACATGGTGCAAACACGGCAGGAATTGCAACACTAAGCAAATTTAAAATTGATGAAGCAACCAGAATTTCTTATCCCATTGATGAAAGTTTTCCTAATAAATATTTTGATTTAGACAGGTGCTTTTCAATTAACAGGTTTAAACTTGAAAACGAAAAGGAATTTGTTTTAATTAATTCACATATGTCAGCATACGACGAAGGTGGAAAAATTAGACAAAAACAACTAGAAAAGTTAAATTCAATTTTAACAGAAGAATATAACAAAGGAAACTATGTTATTGCTGGTGGTGATTTTAACCATGACATTGCAAACAGCATTAACTTGTTTCCAACCAAGCAAGAAGTTCCTGAGTGGATATTTCAGTTGTCAAACGGAAATTTACCAAATCATTTTTCATTTGCAGCAGCAACCGATGACGCAACTTGTCGTTCAACCGACATTCCTTACACAAAAGGTGTTAATTATAGTGTTGTTATAGATGGATTTATTGTTAGTGATAATGTTCAAGTGGAAAATGTTACAAATTTAGTTAATGGCGAAAGTGTTGACTTTATGTTTTCCGACCATAATCCAGCAACATTAACATTTAAATTAGTATAAAAAAATAACCAAATATGGTTATTTTTTTGTTTATTTTTTCTCAAAAAAGTTTACAACATCATTAAACACTTCAAATTTCTTTACTCCATTTAAAATTTCGTGTTTTTCATCTTCATATAATTTTAAAGTAACATTAACGTTTTTCTTTTTATAAACAGCATATAGTTTTTTAACTAATTTTCCGTTTCCACCAACAGGGTCTTTGTCGCCAGATATTAAAAATATTTTTTGCTCAGGTGTTATCATATTCAAATTTTTATAATTTTTTAAAATGTTTGAAAACATACTTTTATAAAAACAAACAGGGAAGGGAGTTCCACAATATGGGTCTTCAATATATTTTTTAAAAACTTCATCATCGGTGCATAGCCAATTTCCATTTTCAAATTGTTTTTTATATGCTCCAAAACTTAATTTTTCAATAAGTTTTGCTGGTGCATGATTACCTTTAAAAAATGCTGTTAAGTAAGCAATTATTTTTGCACACCACATAAGTGGAGTTTTAGTGTAGGCACTGCCACAAATAACTGCTTTATCACTAAGTTTGCAAAGTTGAACATAACGTTGTGTAATAAACGAACCAAAAGAATGACCAACAATATAAACAGGTAAGTCATATTGTTTTTTCAATTTTTCAGTAATAATAATTTGATCAGAAACAATTTCTTTAAAAATATCGCCATTTGTGTGACCAAGGTCGCTAATATTACCACATGTTTCACCATGACCTCTAAGGTCGGAAGCAAAAACAATATAACCTTTTGAGTTTAAAAATTTTGCAAATTCATCATATCTTTTTGCGTGTTCTTGCATTCCGTGAATTATTTGAACAACTGCTTTTGGATTGTTAACTTCATCCCAATAATATGCTGTTAAATCTTTGTTTTCAAAACCAACAATAATTTCTTTTCTCATAACATTATCCCCACTTTTTAACGTTTACTTAAACTTTTTTTAACTGCC
>CALWDV010000059.1 GCA_944376785.1 uncultured Clostridia bacterium
ATTAAATTTTTTGCTAACAATAACCATTGGCTTACTTTTCTTTTTGTAGGTTTGTTTTAAAATAGCTTTTGCAACACATTCTGGTGGCATACGTTTACTTTCGTGTTTATCAACAAAACCAACAGCATTTTTAATTCGGTTGCCATATCTTTCATTTGTGTCAAAGTTTTTAACTCGGTTTTTACTAAAATTGCTTTTAACATCACCCGGGCAAATTGCACAAACATCAATTCCTGCATAACAAAGTTCCAATCTTTGTGAATATGTGAAAGATAGCACTGCTGCTTTACTTGTGCAATACATACCTCTAAAAGGAACACTCCAAATTCCCAAAGCGCTGGAAATGTTGATGATTTTTGCACCTTTACCCATTAAAGGTAATGCATATTTACTGCAATAATAGACGCCCATAACATTAACATCCATAATGTTTTTAAATGTTTCGGTTGGAACAAGTTCAAGTGCTCCACTAACACCAAAACCAGCGTTATTAATTAACACATCAATTTTTCCATACTTTTCGCCAATTTCATTAAAAACTTGTTTCACTCTTTCTTCGTTTGAAACATCACAGGAAAAACTAAATTCAGGATATTCTTTATCTGCTTCACGTGAAAGATTTAAAACAATTTCACCTTTTTTTCTAAACATATCGGCAGTGCATTTTCCAATTCCACCACTTGCACCAGTAATAACAATAATTTTACTCATATTTTCTCCAAAAAAATTTAATCATTTTATTTTACATTACTTTTATTATTTTTCAAATTGTTTATATTAAAATTATAATAAAAACAAAATAAAAAAATTTAATGTTGTAACACAATGCAAATTAATAACATAGTATGAAGTGTATATTTAATTTATAGTTTTTAGCACACTACAACTCACCCCATTTGTTTTGTGCACAACTGGTACAAAAATAAATTAAATATACCCCTCCCTTTCCAGCATTTTTGCTGTTAATAATAAAAAACACTCAAACATTGTGGTTTGAGTGTTTTTTGCTATTAACGAAATAAAGCCATTTTTTTAAGATATTTTATTTTTATGCACACAATTTAGTCGAATATTCACCAATTTACTCAATTTTTATAAGTTATCCACATTTGCACATTGTTATTATTATAAATTTTAATGAATATTTATAAAAATATGTATAAATACACGTGAGAATGTATAAAAATTGTCGAAAATAACCAAAGTTATCCACTTATCCACATTCAAAATGGTATTTATCCACAATGTATTTTCGATTTTTGTTTCAATTTTTAATAAATTAACCATTTTTTAACAAAAATGTGGAAAGTTATGCACACTTATCCACATTTGTTTGTTTAAACTAACTAAAAATTACCTTTATTTTTACGGACAAACGTTGGTTGGAATAAAACCATCTTCTGCACTATTATTCATTGAACTTGCATTAATATTAGAATTATCAACGTTTCCTTCAATTATTTCCATTCCTGCAGGAAGTTCTTCCACCCCTTCAATAATAATACCATTTTGTGGTTTATAAATTTCGTGTCGAATTTCTTTTTCTTCCACCTTTTTGCCATCAACATAATATTCCACATATGCTTTTGCTTCATAGCCATTTCTTGGATATGTTAATCTGTACTGTTCACCTTTAAATAAAACTTTGCTTGTATATTCTTTTTTTGTGTCTGGCACAATTTTATCGCCACTATGTTCAATTGTGTCAATAGTTTCACTTCTGGTTTTAATGGTGTGATCCAATTTTTGTCCATAAATAATTGCCTTAACACTTTCGGAATCACACACAGTTTGAATATAAATTGGGTGTTCGCTTGTGTTTTTAAATTTTAAATCGGCAACATACTCAGAAACCATTGCATCCATTGCCAAAGGAACATATTTAACAGGAAGTGTGTGTTTGTGAACTTCTAAAATTTCAACATCAGCCAAAAGCAAAGCATTGTATAATGTTGTACTTGCTTGGCAAACTCCACCACCAACACCGTCAACATATTGTCCTTTATAAATAACAGTTGCAATTTTATAGCCGTTTTCTTTTGTGTGAGGTCCTGTTATTTTATTAAAACTTACTTCTTCATTTGGTTGAACAACAAAACCATTAAAGCACTCTAACGCTTTTTTAACATTACTTTTTCTACCACCTGTGCTGTCTGAAACATAGGTTGTGTAAGATGAAAGTTTTGTTGTTGCAAGTTCGTTTTCTTCTTTGGTTGTTTCTGGTTGTTCTTCAACTGTTTGAATTGTAACTTGCACATTATTAGTTTTGTTGAATTGCTCGTTAATGTCGTAATACAGTTGCTCTCTATTAACACGTAAACCAACTTTATGGTCGGTTATTGTGAAACAATTTTTATTGTTTGCATTAAATGTTATTTCACTATTAACTGGTTCAATTTCAATTTCTTTAATTATTTCATCTATTTTAGCATCAAGCCCAACAAATATGTAATTAAAAGCCACATTAATGTTTGCACCTTCTTGTTTTAATTCTTGCAAAGTTTGAGTTTGCAATTCATAGTTATCAACAATTTCATTTCGTTTTTGTGCTTCTTCAATAATAGTGTGAATTTCGCTGTTAACTTTAAAATCGTTTTTATCAAAAGTCCACGATTTATCTTTATAATTAATTGTTAAAGTAAAGTTTTCGCTTTTTTCTTTAAACATTTCATACATAAGTTGTTCTGCATCATAGTTTTGCATACCACCAACATTAATGCCATTAATAATTGTTCCGTTTTGCAAAACATTAGAAGGGTCTTCACTTTCCATAATAAAAAATTGTCCAACAACCACCATAACCAAAACTAAACTAATTGCACTTAGCCCAATTAACAACTTGTTTGCATTATCACGTTTTAAAACCTTACTTTTTCTGCCTTGCAAACCTGAATCGGTAAACACTTGAACACCATTTTTTAAAGTTGCTTTAACATTTTTTGTTTTTAAATTATTTGTTACCTTGCTTGTAGCCGTTGTTTTTTGACTATTTGTTCTTAATAATTCTTTTGTGTTTTTAACATTTTTTTTCATACAAATTTCCTTAAAAGTTTATTTAATTTATTCTTTTTCATTTTAAAAAAATTATGTATTTTATAAAGCACAAAAAAATAAAAACTCTTGCGAGTTTTTATTTTAATTTTTATTGGTTGTATTACTTGTGTTTTCTTCCAACTTTTGTTTGTAAAACATTTTTAATAATTTATCATTTAAAAACTTTGCTTGTTCTAGCAAAATATAGTTATCGTTAATAATTAAACCATTAACACACATTTCAAAAAGTGTTGCACGAATTTTTGAAATAAACTCTTCTTTAACGTGTGCAATTTTAATAAGCTCAACATTTTCAACATTTAATTCTTCTTGATTAAAAGGTACTTTTGATTTTTTAAGTTGCATAATTCTTAATTTTAAATTGTTTAGTTTGTTTGGATTTACTAACGATAAATAAGTTTTTGTTTCAAAAGAAAGTTTTTCATATTCCAAACAATTATGAGCATCTAAAAAATCATCTTCTTTTAAATATAACAATTTTTGAACAAACAAGTATGCGTAAAAAATTTCTTGAATGTTTTTGTTTGATTCTTTTAGCCCATTAACACCTAACAACTGATTAACAGAAAACTCAACATTTTGATATGATGAATTTGTTTTTATGTAATTATTTAAAACCAAACACATAAAAGCAATATATCTAAAACTTCCGTCACTTTTTAAAAATGCATTATATAGTTTGCCACTTTCTTTAATTTTGAAATTTTTAAAATTAGAATTAAAAATGTATTGCCACAAATTTAATTTATTATAGTACTTAACAATTTTTCCATGTGTGCTATTTTTTAAGTGATATTTTAAACCACCATTAACAGAAAGTTTAATTTCCTTTAAAATTCTTTCTTTACTAATATCTTTAACTTTATATGCATATTCTTTTGCAGTTTTTAAAGTTTTCTTTTCTGGTTTAAAATCAAGTTCACAAATAAATCTTATTAGTCGTAAAATTCTTAAACCATCATCGGTAAACACCAACTCTGGGCTAACAACTGTTTTTAGTTGTTTCTTTTTCAAATCTTTTTGCCCATCAAAAAAATCATAAATTTTGTTTTCTGTTACGCAATAATAAATTGCATTAATTGTAAAATCTCTTCTTTCGGCATCAACATTTGGACTGCTAACAAATTCAACTTCATCTGGACTATGTTTTCCTGAATCGTCATAAAGTTCTTTTCTAAACGTTGTGTATTCATATTGCTCATCATCTTTGGTTATTAAAATGGTTCCCAATCTTTTATTAACAACTGTTGCACCATACCCATTTGTTTTACATAAAATTAAAACATCTTGTGCAGACATTGAACTAGCAATATCAACATCGTTAATATCAATGTTTAGTAAATTGTTTCGAACATAACCACCAACCACAAAAAGTTTGTGGCCATGCTCAAACATTAACTTTGCTAAATTTTTTAAATTTTCGCTAATTTTAAACATACATAATCCCCAAAAAAATTAATTAAGAAAACCTAACGGCATTAATGCCCCATGCAGTTTTTGTGTTTTCATCAACTTTAACTTTATCACTTATTTCCACACCTGCAACAACCAAAATTTCGTTGCCACTAGCCAAAACTGGCAAGAAAGTTCTAAGTCGTGCAGGAATTTTTTCATCAATTAAAAAGTCGCTTAAACTTTTTGTTCCGCCACCAAATTTTTCAAAAACATCTCCATCTTTTCTATAACGCCAAATTGCATTTTTAGGAACTTTATTATAATCAATTAAATGACTATATTCGCCAATGTCTAATTTTCTGGTTACTTGCATTTCAATAACGCCATAATTTGGAATGTCAATTTTTCCTCTTTCCAACGCCCAAGTTTTTGGTTCTGGTGTAAAATTTTTGTTGGTCATTGTTATGAAGTTATATTCTTTAATAACAGAAATTCTATTTGGCAATGTTATTTTGCTTCCGTTTTCGGCTTCTAGTGCAAGATTGTTAATAATTTTTAAGTGCTTTCTTTCAATGTCACTAACAATACCAATGCCTTTAAATGCCTTTCTTAAAATTCTGTTGGTAACAGCAACTGGATAACTAAAATAGTTAACAGGAATTTTGACTGTGCCATCACTTTCATAAACAACAGCATCATCATTTAATGTGTTATAAATATATTCATCATCAAGTTTGCAAAGTTCACCAAAAGTGCAAATTGCATTATCGGCATTTGGCCAACGGTTTCTAATTAACGGCATAACAATGTTTCTAATATAGTTTCGTGAATAGTCGCTGTTTTGATTTGTTTCATCTTCAACATAAGGAATATCGTTTGCATTAATATATGCCATAATTTCTGTTTGTGAAGTGTTAAGCAATGGGCGTAAATAAACATTGTCTCTAACCACGTCCATTCCACTAGCCCCAGCAATTCCACTACCCCTGAAAATGTGCAACAAAATTGTTTCTGCTTGATCTTGCAAATGATGTCCTAATGCAATTTTGTTAATAACCTTTTTGTTTATTAATGCTTTAAAAATTCTAAATCTACATTCACGTGCAGCAGCTTCAATGGTTAATCCTTTATCTTCGCTTAATCTTTTTGCATTAACTTTATACATATAAACTTTAATTCCGTTTTTATTGCAATAGTTAACAACAAACTCGGCATCTTGTGCACTGTTTTCACGCAAGCTATGGTCTATTGTTATGGCAATACATTCAAAACCCTTTTCTTTTGAAATGCTGTTTAAATAGTGCAACAAACACATACTATCTTTTCCACCACTAACAGCAACACCAATTTTATCTTTTGGACTTATTAAGTTATATTTTTCTATTGTTTTTTGTAAACTTTTCATTTTTTTTACCTTTGTTTTTTATTAAAAAAATTTTTAAAAATCAATACTTAATTTATTGTAACACAAAAATCTTAAATATAAAATACTTAAAAGCCATTTTTATTTTATATTTTTTTATTAAATATTTTTTTCAAAGTTTTTAAATTTTATTATTATTTACCTAAACCTATTTAATGTAACAAAAAAAGTCATGAAAAGTTCACGACTTTTATGCAAGTGGATAAACCCTAACTGCTAACACGGTAAAATCATCTTTACAATTTCCATTAACTAAATCAACAGCATGGTCTAAAATTTCATCTGCAACAGTTTGTGGATTAATGCTTTGAATGTTGTTAATAAAACATTTTAGTTCTTCGCCACCACCAAAGGCATCGCTAACACCATCAGACACCAAAACAACAATATCGAAATCTGAAAAAACTTTTTTTGTTATGTGTGGTTTCATTTCATCTAAAACACCAATTGGCAAACCACTTGATGAAATAATTTCGGTTTCCATTTTGTGTTTAACAAAACCAAATGGAGAACCAAGTTTAATAAAGTCCATCAAATTTTTTCTTAAATCAAACACACATATGTCAAGTGCCGAAAAACTTTCATCGCTGTTAATGCTTAACAATCTGTTAACACTGTTTAAAATAATATCGTTTTCAAATCCTGCTTTATAAAAATTTTCAATTAAAGTTATTGTTAGGTCGCTAACTTGATGTGCTTTTTCTCCACTTCCCATTCCATCACACAGTGCAACCATATATTTTCCATCATCAATTTTAATTAACGAATGAGTGTCACCACTAAGCACTTTTCCTGTTTTTGTGCAACTAGCACTGCCAAACACAATGTCGTAGTTCGCACGAGTTTTTAAAATAACTTCTTTTGCACCTGAAACAGAACTTTCAAACATATCGGCAACAAACATTTTTGCTCCAACAATTTTTGATACAATTTTTTCTAAGGCATTTTTATCAATTTCTTTTTCGGCAATAATTAAATTAACATATTTGTTTGTTGTGCTTTG
>CALWDV010000060.1 GCA_944376785.1 uncultured Clostridia bacterium
ACAACTAGTGTTGTGAACATTGATACTAACATACTAATTAGTAATGTGTATGCAAAACCGCGAATTGCACCTGTTCCCAACCACGCTAAAACAATTGCTGCAATGATTGTGGTAATATTACTATCTAAAACAGTTATTGATGCACGTTTGAAACCTGATTTAATACTTGCAGGAATTTTTTTGCCTGATTTGCATTCGTCCTTAATTCTTTCAAAAATAACAATGTTACCATCAACTGCCATACCCAAACCTAAAATAATTCCGGCAACGCCTGGTAATGTTAATTGAATGAAAGGTAAAACTGCAAGTAAGAACATTAAAATTATTGTGTAGAAAATTAATGATAAATTTGCAATTAAACCTAGGTTTTTATAAATTAAAATCATAAATGCAAAAATTAAAACAAGACCAACAAAACCAGCAATAATGCTAAGTAACAATGCATTTTCACCAAGAGTTGCAGTTATAACATTCTTTTCACTTAATGATAAATCAACTGAATATGTTCCACTTAAAATTTTTGTTGCATAAGCTTCTGCTTCTGCTTGTGTGTTCATTCCACCAGAAATGAATGTTTCACCACCTGCAATCACTTCTTGAACAGTTGGAGAACTAAACAATTCACCATTTAAATAAATGTATAATGGGCTTTGACTTGAAGCAAGTTCACTTGTTAAAGCGTGAAATTTTGTTGCACCAGAAGTTGTGAATGTTATTTTAACACCATGTTGATTGTTTTGAGAATCATATTGATATTCTGCACTTTTAATATCTTTACCTGTTAAAACAGCTTCTGCTGTGTCTGACTGCTCTTTTTTAAATTCTAATTTTGCAGGTTCACCAATTAAACTTAAAACTTCGTCTGGATCGTCAACATCAGGCACTTCAATTCTAATTTGGTTATCACCTTGCTTAACAATGGTTGCCTCAGGATAGTCAGCAGTAATTAAATTTGTTAAACGTGTTATAGTTGCTTCAATTTGATCGTCAAGAGAACCTTCACTTTCACTTGACTTTTCACAATCGTAAACAGCCATAACTCCACCTTTTAAATCTAAACCAAGCTGTACACTTTTTGCAAAACCATTAAAAGTGTATGTTGTAAATGGAATGTCGAAACTGAAAATAGTTAACACAAGTCCAATAACAGCAACAATACAAATAAGCACAAAATTACGGATTGCTTTTTTCTTTTTCATTTACTTTTTTACTCCCTTAAAAGTTGCTGAAATTATTATATATAAATATATAATATAAGTCAAACATAATATTAAAATTGTTACCACACAAAATAAATTTAAACATAAAAAGTTTAAAAATAAAAAATGCTAGATAAAATTCTAACATTTTAAACAAAAATTATTTTTATTTTATTTGAAATTAAACTAATAATTTTTACTGTTTAATTTTTTTATTAACAGCCATAATTCCGCAAATTCCACCGATTATTGTTGCAAAAATAATATCGGAAAGTAATGTTAAGTTAAAAGAAAATGTGCCACCAAGCAAACTAAAAATTAAGAAAGCTAAAACTGTGTAAAGCATTCCAACAAAACTGCCCGTTAGCAACCCTTTTTGTGGTAATTTTTTTAAACATAGAAAGCAACCAAAAAAAATGCTAATAATTTTAATAACTTGATTAACAGGACTAATTGCAACATCTGGAATATTAGTTAGTTTTATTAAAACAGCAAACAACAAAATTAATATTAAAGAAATTGAAACTGCAATTAACGAACCTTTTAAAATGTTTGCTAAAATTGGTGAACTAAATTTTTTATTAAATTTTGCCATTTAAAACCTCTTAAAAATAATGTTATTAATGCTTATGAGTTTTGGTTTTTAATTATGACAAATATTAACTTAAAAAAATAATTTTATTAAATTTAATAATACTATGCAAAAATAAAAAAATGCCTTTATTAAGGCATTTTTAATTAATAATGCTATTCAGCTTTTGTTGAACTTGTTTTAGTTGATTTTTTTGTTTTTGAAACCTTTTTTTCACCTGATTTTGCAGTGCTGTTTTCTTTTTTTGTTTCAGCAGTGTTATTATTTTCAGTTGGTTGTTCTGCTTTGTTTTTTTCTTCGTTTTCTTTTAATTGTTTTTCAAGTTCTTCAAACTTTTTTTCACTTTCTGTTTTTTCATTTGGATTAATTGGATTACCGTTTTCATCAAGTGTTACATTTTGTTTTTCATCAAGTGCATAAATTGCACGAATGTGAACAGATTGATATGAAACTTTTTTATCTTCACCAGTTTCAATTAAAACAATTTTTCCATCTGTTGTTTCAGTAACTTTTAAAACCTTACCATATAAACCATAGTAAGTTTTAACCATTGCACCAGGAACAATTTTTTGTTCAAGGTCGTTTCTATAAGTGTCTTCTTTTTTACGACGATTAAATGAAATTAACATTAATACAACTAATGCAACAATTAAAACAATTAATAAACCATATTGTGAAAAGAAATTTGTGTTATTTAATAAACTTAACATAAGTAGTTCTCCTAAAATTTTTTACAATGAAATTATAACAAATTTAACATTTTACAGCAATAAATTATTTATATTATTTAAGTGTATTTAGTTAAAAAATGTAAAAATTTATAAAATTTATAAAATTTTATTAAATCTTATAGTTTTTTAAATATTCTTCTTTAAATTCTTTAAATCTGTTTTCTCTTATTGCTTGTTTAATTTCTTCCATTAAATTTGTTAAAAAGTGAATGTTATGAATACTTAATAATCTTGCACCTAAAATTTCACCAGCATTAATTAAATGACGAATATATGCCCTTGTGTAATTTTTACAAGCATAACAATTACAAGTTTCTTCTATTGGTCTAAAATCTTCTTTATATTCGCCATTTCTAACAACTAATTTACCTGTTTTTGTAAAAGCAGTTCCGTTTCGTGCAATTCTGGTTGGAATAACACAATCAAACATATCAATACCACGTTCAACACCTTCTAAAATGCAATCTGGTGTTCCAACACCCATTAAATAACGTGGAACATTAGTTGGATAATGTGGTTGTAAAACATCAAGCATTTCATACATTAATTCTTTTGGTTCGCCAACAGAAAGTCCGCCAATGGCTAAACCGTGTTTAACATATGGTAATGTTCTTTTTATTGCTTCCTCTCTTAAATCGGCATAAAAATTGCCTTGCACAATTGGGAACAATGCTTGATTTTCGTTTTTATGAAATTTATAGCAACGGTCAAGCCAATTAATTGTTCGATTTAATGCTTTTTCACTATTTTTTCTATCGGTGCCATATGTTGTGCATTCATCAAATGCCATAATAATGTCGGCACCTAACGCCTCTTGAATTTCCATATCTTTTTCAGGTGTGATGTAATGTTTTGAGCCATTTAAGTGTGAACGGAATTCAACACCATCATCACTAATTTTTCTTAAATCGCTAAGTGAAAAAACTTGAAAACCACCACTATCTGTTAAAATTGGACGGTCCCAATTCATAAATTTATGAAGACCACCTGCTTTTTTAACAATTTCATGACCAGGTCGCAAATATAAGTGATAAGTGTTACTTAAAATTATTTGGGCATTGTTTTCTTTTAACTCTTCTGGTGTTAAACTTTTAACAGTTGCTTGTGTTCCAACTGGCATAAAAACTGGTGTTTCAATTATTCCATGTGGTGTTTTAAACTCACCAATTCTTGCACCACAAGTTTCATCTTTTTTAATAGTTTTAAAACTAAATTTTTCTTCCATATAATCTCCGTTAATTTTAAATTAAAAGCGTTGCATCGCCAAAAGAGAAAAATCTGTATTTTTCTTTTACGGCAATGTTATACATATTTAAAGTGTTTTCAACACCTAAAAATGCACTTACTAACATAATTAAAGTGCTTTCAGGCAAGTGAAAATTAGTTATTATTCCATCAACAATTTTAAATTTGTAACCTGGATAAATGAATATGTTTGTGTCGCCATGACATTCACACATTTCACCATATTTTGTTGCAACACTTTCAAGTGTTCTAATAGTTGTTGTTCCAACAGCAATAACCCTTCTGCCTTCTTTTTTGGCTTTATTAATTATTTCGGCACTTTCCTTTGAAACTTGATAATATTCAGTGTGCATTTCGTGATTTAAAATGTTATCTTCACTAACTGGCCTAAATGTGCCTAAACCAACATGAAGCAAAACTTCGGCAATAATTACACCTTTATCTTTAATTTTTTGAAGTAATTCGCTAGTAAAATGTAAACCTGCTGTTGGTGCTGCACTGCTTCCATCAAATTTTGAATAAACAGTGTTATAACGTGATTTATCTTCACATTTTTGTTTGATATAATGAGGAAGTGGCATTTCGCCAACTTCGTTTAATAAATCTTCAAAAACACCATTAAAAATAAATTTAACTTCACAATTTCCAAAATCTTGTTTTTTTGTTACTTCGCATTTTAATTTGTTTGAAAACTCAATGATGGTTCCAATTTTAACTCTTTTTGAAGGTTTTATTAAAACTTCCCAATCGGTTAAATTGTGTCTTTTTAACAAAAGAACTTCAATTTTTGCATTAGTTTCAACTTTTTTACCAATTAATCTTGCAGGAATTACTTTTGTGTTATTAATAACCAACACATCACCTGGCTTTAAATAATCAACAACATCTCTAAAAATTTTGTGTTCTATTTGATTTGTGTCTTTATGATAAACCAAGAGCCTAGACATATCCCTAGGCTCTATTGGTGTTTGAGCAATTAATTCTTCTGGTAAATTATAGTAATAAGTTTTTCTGTTATAAATATCCATATTATTCTTCCTTATTATCAACAAACATATCAATGTACTTTTGACGATTTGCATTAATTGGTTTGTTTAAATGTTTATAAGCATTTGGTAATGCAATTCTGCCACGAGGTGTTCTAGCAATAAAACCTAGTTGCAACAAATATGGTTCATAAACATCTTCAATAGTGTTTGCTTCTTCTCCTGTTGCAGCACTTAATGTGTCAAGTCCAACAGGTCCACCATGAAATTTATCAATTATTGTTAACAAAAGTTTTCTATCTGTGTAATCAAGACCTAGTTCGTCAACTTCTAACATCTCTAATGCTTCTTTGCAAAGTTGCAAAGTTATTACACCCTCGCCTTTAATTTCGGCATAATCTCTAACTCTTTTTAAAAATCTGTTTGCAATTCTTGGAGTGCCACGACTTCTAAGTGCAAGTTCTAAACATGCTTCTTCATCAATTTTAATACCTAAAATTTTTGCTGAACGTTTAATAATTTTGCTAAGTTCATCTTTATTATAAAGTTCTAATCTGCAAACAACACCAAAACGGTCACGTAATGGGCCTGTTAACATTCCTGCTTTGGTGGTTGCTCCAATTAGTGTGAAAGGTTGAAGTTTTAAACGCATTGTTCTTGCACTTGGACCCTTTCCTAAAATAAAGTCCAAAGCATAATCTTCCATTGCAGGATATAAAACTTCTTCAACTGCACGGCTTAAACGATGAATTTCATCAATGAACAAAACATCATTTTTATTTAGGTTTGTTAAAATACTTGCTAAATCGGCAACTTTTTCGATGGCTGGACCACTTGTTATTTTTAAACTTGAACCAAGCTCATTTGCAATTATGTGACTTAATGTTGTTTTACCTAAACCCGGAGGACCATATAAAAGCACATGGTCTAATGCTTCGCCACGTTTTTTTGCTGCTTTAATATAAATGTTTAAACTGTTTTTAATTTTATCTTGACCAACATATTCATCCATCGATGTTGGACGAAGAGTGTTTTCAACATCTTCATCTTCCAAGTTTTTGGTGCTGGTTATAAATCTTTCGTCTTCCATAACACCCCTACTTTAATTCATATTTTTTAGTGCTTTTTGTATTATCATTTCTGTTGTGTCATTTTCTAGTGCCACTTTATTAACTAATTTTAAAGCATCAAATTTGCTTAAACCCATATTAACTAAAAGTTCACAAGCTTCATCACAAGCTGTTGATGTTGCACCGGATAGTGCAGAAAAATCTGAAATTAGTGCAGTGTTTAATTCACCCAACTTGCCTTTAAGTTCCAAAATTATTCTTTCAGCTGTTTTTTTGCCCACACCTTTTGCTTGTGATAATGTTTTAACATCACCAGAAACAATGCAAGAAATTAAATTTTGAACACTTAGTGAACTTAAAATTACTAACGCCATTTTTGAACCAACACCTGAAACAGTTATTAATTCTAAAAACAAATTTTTTTCTTCTTTACTTAAAAAACCATATAATTGAAAAGCATCTTCCCTAACGTGCAAATAAGTGTAGATTTTTGCATATTCTCCAACATTTGGAAGATTGGAAAGAGTGTTTGTTGAAACAAAAATTTCATAGCCAATGCCATTTTGTTCAATAACCACTAAATTTTCTAATTTATCTTCAATAATTCCACTAATGAATGAATACATAAAATTTTCCTTTTTATTTTAAAATAAACTAATTGTTAAAACTGTTATTTAATAACAGTGTCGGCAAGAATTGTGTTTGTTTGACTATGACACAAAGCAACTGCCAAAGCATCGGCTGCATCATCTGGCTTTGGTGTTTTTGCTAAATTTAAAATTGCTTTAACCATAT
>CALWDV010000061.1 GCA_944376785.1 uncultured Clostridia bacterium
TCTTGAAGTGTTGTGCTTACAGCCGAAACTTGAATGTCGTAATCTTTTGCTTCATTTGATTTAATTTGATATGAATTGGTTGAAAGCAATATTTCTTCTGGCACTCCATTAACTTGAACACTATAATATTTTGCAAGTTGATGAGTATCCCAACTAACAACTCCGTTTGATGCAACAATTCCTGTTACAGGAGCATATTTTATGAACTTATACTCATTACTATAATCACCATCTGCAAAACGAACGCCATCGCCCACTGCTTTAACTTTAACAATGTGTTTAGCATTTAAATCTAGTGGCACTTGGTCGTTAAAAATTTGAAAATCAACATAATGTTCTGCCGAAGAAGTTGATGGGTCTGTTACATTAAATTCTGCACCATCAATATTAACAACATAACTATTTGTGTTTCCCACACTTTTAAATCTTATTTTTTTATCGGTGTTTGAAAACTCAACATTTGTTACTGTGTTTAACTTAATTGGATCTGGCAAAACTTTTACAACTGTTGAAGCTTTTAAATTTGTTCCAACAATTGAGAATGTTACCACAACACCTTCTTCATAAATTGAATTTGCCGTTACAGTTAAATCACCTTGTGCTGCGTTAAAACTTGTTGTGTTTAAAGTTAAAATATCTGGTTTATTAACACTAACACTAACATTCACATTAGATGAATTTGAAGGTGTAATGCTATAACTTATGTTTGCACTATTTCCCACAAATAAAATTTGTTCAGCAACATTAACATCAATTTTGGTTGGATTAACCTTTTTGGTTGAACATGAACAACCAACCATAATCATTGTTGCTAGCGCGCCTAAAAACAATATTGATAAAGTTTTCCATTTTTTCATATTATCACCAACTTAAAAAATTTTGTTGTTTTGTCTTTGTAAACTATTAGTATTTTAGCAAAAAAAAATTAAACAGCAAAACAAAAATAATATTTATAATTAATTATTAATATAATATATTAATTATAGTTTTCATAATTTTATTTGGTTTTATGTGTAAAAGTTTTTAACACTTTAAAATTTTTGTTTGTTTAAATTTTAAACAATTTAATAAGTTCATAGTCATTAAGTTATATTAAATTAACAAAAAAAAGACCGATTTTTCGGCCTTTTTTGTTAATTTTTAAGTTCAACTCCGTTAACTTTAAAATGTTCAATTAAGTTGTTAGAAAACTTTTCAATGTCTTTTGCTTCCAAAGTTCTATCAAGCGAACCAATAACAAAATTAAATGTGTAACTTTTTTGGTTTTTCATTGTTTCTTTGTTTTCATAAATATCTTTTAAAGAATATGTCATATTTAATTTTGTTTTAAATGTTTTTATTATATTTTCTAGTTGTGCATAATTCATTTCGTTTGAAACTAAGAAACTAAAATCAAGTGAAACGTCTTGATATTTGCTAACTTTTTCACGTTTAATTTCGGTTTCAGGTGCATTACACAATTTTTCAAAATCAAGTTCTAAACAAACAAGGTTATGTTTACCACAAATTGCATCTTTAACTTTTGGATGAGCCACACCCATTTCACCAATAACTTCACCGTTTTCAAGTGTTATAACGTTGCTATTAACTGGGTGATAATAGTTTGAAGTTTTGCCACTTTTAAACTCAACTGCTGTTTTTAAAAGTGATTCACAAATGTTGTTTAACATTGTTTTAAGCTCGAAATAAAGCTCTTTTTCTGTTTTTTCTTCGCTTGCCAAAACCAAACCTAAAATGTGATTTTCAACTGCTAAATTGTCGCTGTTAATTCCACTAACAACACGTCCAATTTCGCAAATTCTAACATCTTTAAAATTGTTTTTGTTTTCACTAACAAATTTTAAAAGTGTTGGAACAAGTTTGCTTCTAATTCCACTTTGACCACTGTTTGAACTATCAAGCAGTGAAACATAACTAACTTCATCTATATGATTTGCTTTGTTAAAATCAACATAATTCCAAATGTGAGAATGAACTTCGCTAACGCCATATTTTTCGGCAAGTAACCTTTTAGTGCTATATTCAGCCATATGTTCTTTGCCTTGTGCAACAGGAATTAAGTTAAAGTTCATACTTTGTGGAACAATGTTATCATAGCCATACATTCTTAAAACTTCTTCAACCAAATCTTCTTTAATTGAAACATCTTTTGTGCCACGCCAAGAAGGAACTTTTACCTCTAACTCTTTGTTGTTTGCCTTAACTTCAAAACCTAAACTTGTTAAAATTTCATCAACTTTTTGTTTTGATAGTTGAACACCACTGCGCTTTACTAGAAATTCATAAGAAATTTTAATTGTGTGTGTTGGATATTTATAGTTATAAACATCGGTTAAAGCACTAGAAACTTCAATTCCGCCATCAATATCTTTTAAAATTTTTAACAACCTAGAAATAGCAACGGTTGTAAGTTCTGGGTCCAAAGATTTTTCATAACGAACAGAAGCATCTGTTGTAAGACCAATTTTTTTAACTGCTTTTCTAATTGTTACAGCATTAAATGTTGCACTTTCTAAAAGAAGTGAATTAGTTTGTTCGGTTATGCCAGATTTTAAACCACCTTTAATTCCTGCAATGGCAACAGGCACACGGTTGTTATCACAAATAACCAAAGTGTTTGGATAAATTTTGTGATTTTCACCTTCCAAAGTTTGCATTTCAATTTCTTTTTCAGGTTCAGTTACAACAATTCCTTCAACAATATTATGGTCAAATGCGTGCATTGGTTGGCCAAGTTCAAGCATTAAATAGTTTGTCATATCGGCAAGTAAGTTAATGTCACGCATACCACAATATGTTAATCTAATTTTCATTTCCATTGGGCTACGTTTTTTTGTTACGTTGTTAACTGCAATTCCACTATATCTATAACAATTTTCACTTTCAACTTTAATGCTTAATTTTTTCAAATTATCATATTTATGCAAATCTTCAAGGTCTAGTGGTTTTAGTTTTCTACCAAAAATTGCGGCAAATTCACGTGCTATTCCATAATGTCCCCAAAGGTCTGGACGATTTGTTAAAGATTTATTATCAATTTCAAAAACAACGTCGTTAATAGGATAAACATCACTAAGTTCAGTTCCCATTTTTTTGTTGGTTGTAATGTCCATAATACCACTATTATCAGAACCAATTCCTAATTCGCTTTCACTGCAACACATTCCAAAACTTTCAACACCAACAAGTTTGGCTTTACCAATTTTAAAACCATTAACCATTCCACCAACACGTGCAAAAGCAGTAACCATTCCTTCCCTAACATTTGGTGCTCCACAAACAACTTGAACAGGATTTTCACTTCCATCATCAACTTGCAAAATGTGTAAATGGTCACTTTTTGGGTGATTTTCCACCTTTAAAATTTTGGCAAGAACAACATTTTTTGTGTTTTCGCCCATATTATAAACATCTTCAATTTCGGCTGTTGCCAAATTAAAACGTTTAATTAATTCGCTGGTTTCAATGCCACTTAAATCAACAAATTCTTTAATCCAATTAATAGAAATTCTCATTTTAATTCTCCTTAAATGTTTAGTTTGAATGGTTTTAATATTTTTAAGTTTCCGCTGTTTAATGCACGAATATCATTTAAACCAGATTTAATCATAACAAGTCGGTCAAAACCCAAACCAAACGCACAACCACTATATTTTTCAGGGTCGATTCCTGCCATTTTTAAAACATTTGGATGAATCATTCCACATGGGCAAAGTTCAATCCAGCCACTTCCACCACAAGTTGAACAACCACTTCCACCACAGAATGGGCATTTAACGTCCATTTCAAAACTTGGTTCAGTAAATGGGAAAAATCCCGGACGCAATCTTACTTCAACTTCCTTTTTGAAAACTTTTGAAAGCATTTCCTTCATAAAGTAAATTAAGTTTGCAACACTAACGTTTTCGTTAACAATAACACCTTCAATTTGGAAGAATGTGTTTTCGTGTCCTGCATCAATGGCTTCATTTCTGAAACAACGACCAGGGAAAATAACTTTTGCATTAGTGCCATATTTTCTTAAAATTCTGTTTTGTGCAGCAGATGTGTGAGTTTTTAAAACTTCACCATTTGTTAGCCAGAATGTGTCTTGTGTGTCACGTGCTGGGTGAGTTGCAGGAACATTAACTGCATCAAAGTTGTTAAATTCGGTTTCAACTTCATTTCCTGTGTCAACAACAAAACCCATTGAAATGAAAACATCTTCAACTTCTTTTTGAATTATTGTTCTTGGATGCAAAGAGCCAACACCGGTTTCAACAGGCAAAGTTATATCAATTTTTTCTGCATTGTTAATTTGATTTTCAATTTCTTGCTCGTTTAACTGTTTCACTTTTTCATCTAAACAAGTTTGAATGTGATTTTTAACTTCGTTAACAAGCATTCCCATTTCACGTTTTTGGTCGTTTGGAACATCTCTAAGCATTGGCATAACCAAAGTTATTAACCCTTTTTTGCCTAAAAACTTAACACGCAAATTTTCGGCTTCGTTTAAGTTTTTAACAACTTCTATTTCTGCATCAAACTCTTTTTTTATGCTTTCTAATTTTTCTTTCATAACATTCTCCTTATAATATAAAAACAAAAAACGCCCCAGTTTTAGGACGTTTATTTTTTTACGTGGTACCACCTAATTTCGTTGAACAATCAACCTTATTGCAATTTTTACGGTTTTATTCCGTTCTTGCTTACTTTCTCGCAAGACAACTCCGGTGCTGAAATTCACAAATAATTTTGAACATTGTTGGCTCTCAGCCGACGACCAACATTTTCTGTAATGAAAAATTATTGCTACTTACACACTTTCACAGTTTTTATTTAACTAAGTATTGTTATATCATTTTTAGTTTTTAAAGTCAATGCAAAAACAAAATTATTATTGTTGTTTTTTTATTGTTTTAGCAATTTCTATAATTAGGTTTTTGTTGCTATCATTAAGTTCTCTAAATTGTGACAATAACATAAATTCTTTATCATCATCACTATTGGAACAATTAAAAAACTCCGATAATGTTATTCCAAACGCATCACAAATTTGTTTTAAAGTGTTAATGCTTGGCATTGTTTTTCTATAAAACATATTGGCAAGTGTTGATTGTGTTATTCCAGCTTCTTCTGATAATTTATATAACGACCAATTTCTTTCTTCTCTTAACTTTGTTATTTTTCCTAATATATCCACTAAAAATCCATTTCCTTATTTTTATATAGTTTATTACACATTTGTAATAAATATATAACCCAAAAGTATTGACAAATAATATACATTTGTGTAGTATTTTAATATACAACTATATATAAGGAGTAAATATGTTAAGAGTTGTTAAGGTTGCAGAAAAAGATGTTTATGTTTTAAATGAAGAAAATCAAATTATGAAACTTAATAAAGAAAAGTTTGATTGGGATGTTAAAGTTGAAGAAAGGATTGAACTATACGAGGCAAGTGATGGCGAAATTATTGTTACAAAAGTTTTAAGTAACAACAGTGAAGCACCAAATATTAAACAAAACACCGAACCTAAAAAAGAAAAAGTTGCACCTTTAACTAAAAACGAAGACACAACATCAAAAACTTGGCTTGGCATTTTTTGTGGAATAATGATTGGATGGCTTGGTTTTGTGGTTGCTTTTGCTTTTCCACAACACTCAAAAGAACGTGAAAGTTTTTTGCTAAGTTGGGTTATAACATCTGCAATAACAACATTTTTAGGATTAATAATTTTTTTAGTTGCAATTTTACCTGAATTGGTTGTTATGTTGCAATATCCATATTAAAAAAACACCTAATTAAGGTGTTTTTTTATTTTAATTTATCTATTTCTTCATTAATGTTGTTTATCAATTTTGAAATTAACAAAAATTTATTTATATCATTATTCTTGTGTTGTGTTAATTTTAATTTTATAATAACTTTGGAGAACATATTATGAGAGAAGATTATTTTACATTAAAGTTAAAACTAATGCAAGATGGCATTAGAATTGAAAAATCAACATTTGAAAATTTACAAGGTGCATTATATAACGACTATGTTACTTGCAATGGAATTATGTTAAAAATTGGTGGAAATTATTATGATAAAAATAACATTAACCAACAAGAAAGTTATTTAAAAGAACGAGAATTGGTTACTGCACACATAAATAACACTTCTAAATTCACCCTTTTAACAGATAAAAATGGCAATTTTATTGTTCAACATGAAGATGGTACAATTTTTAATGATATTGCTCTATCGAAACCAATGTTAAATCAAAATGAAAATTCTCCCGTTGCTATTCATGGCGATAGAATAAGAGTTTCATTAGTAACAGGGTGCTCTGGTGATTGTAAATTTTGTGGATTGAATAAATTAAAATATAATGTTAATAACATCAAAAAAATACAACACGATATAAATCACATTTTAAAATTAAAAAACAATATAACACGATTATTTTTTACAGGTGGAAATCCATTAGAAAAAGATTTAGGCAAAGTATT
>CALWDV010000062.1 GCA_944376785.1 uncultured Clostridia bacterium
TTGCTTGAAACATCAAGCAATGCTTTAATAGCATCAATTAAATATAATTTAACTTTCACATCTTTTGCACCACTTGCAACAACAATAACACCTGTAATTTTAGGAGCCATTTCAGTTAAAACAATTGGCGAATTTGACCCAGAAGAAGTTATTATTATAGGATCTGTTATTGTTGTTGAATTACTTGTGGAATTTGATCCACTTGTTGTTGTATTTGTTTTCTCATCTGTGCTGGTTGCAATTTTTATTTCAGGTCCACTCTCTGCTGTAATCATAACATCAACATCACCAACACCACTTATTTTCCCCAGCACCTCCGTTAATTTGTTTTCCAGTTTTTCGCAGTATTCTAAGCAAGTCATATAGTTTGAATTCGATTCTGTTTTGGTATTAATAAAGCTTGTCCCGAAAGAACTGTTTAATATAAGTAATGCTGAAACAGCAAAAATTAGAACAATAATTGCAGTTTTAACATGTTTAATTTTTAAAAATTTTGTAAAAAAACCATCTTTTTTGTTACTTGTATTTTTAGTGTCTAACAACATTGTTTTTTCCATTTTCTTACCAATTATTGTTTCTTCTAAATTTTCTTCTTTTTGTTCGGTTTCATTTTTTAAAACATAGTTTATTTCATTATTTGCTTTTTGGTCTATTTTGCAACTAGTTTCATTTTTAGATTGAGAAATTCCTAAAAAATTGAAAATTTTTTTAAAAAGCCCAAAATTATTTTTTTTGGATTTAACATTATTTTCTTTACCTATGTTTTTACATTCAATTTCTTTTTTTCTAATATTACTTAATTTAATTTCATTATCCATAAATAATAATATCCTCACTATCAACATTAACAGTTTTTAAAATAATCTTTTTTATTTCATTTTTATATTCACTTTCTGAAACATTATTTTCTAATTTTTTATTAGTTACATCAACATATACCGAATTAATAATTAAGTCGGTTTCAAAAATGTTAGAATTAAGTATTACTGAAACATTTTTAATACCAACCTTTTCTAAATTATTAGTTATTGTTTTTTCTAATTCACTAATTTTATTTAAATTTGTAACATAAATAAAATTTTCATCAACAACATCAACATCTGTGTTTAATGTGAAATTATTATTTATAAAACTAGAAATAGGACTAATAATTGTAAATAGCAAAAAAATTGTAAAAACATGTTTAATAAAATTGTTAGTTTTACCATCTGGCAATATTATTTCAAATAAAACACCAACAAAAATTATTCCAATAATATTTAATAACCAACCACTCATCAAATTTTCCTTAAACTAAATTTGCAGTTGTCATTATAAGCCCAACTGATAATAAATACATAAACGAAACAGCCAAAATTAAAACAATAGGATAAACTAAAATTTTTGAGCAACCCGAAGCAAAATTTCCAATTCTACCATCGCCAATAGGTTCTAAAATTGCAGATATTAATTGCAAACCAAGTTTTAAAACCAATATTTGAATAATTGGTTTTAAAATTAAACCAAAAATTAAAAATAATCCTGCAACGCCAACAGCATTTTTAATAATAACACTGGAATACATAATTAAATCAAAGCCATCGGAAATATAACCACCAATTAAAGGTATATAACTTTTAACAGCAAATTTTGTTGCTTTAATGCTAATTCCATCAAATTTACCTGCACTTATTCCCTGTATTGTTAAAAATGCGCCAAACATTGTAAAAACAAAACCAACAACCCATTTAAACACACTGTTTAATAGTCCATTAAATTTAGTTAATTTTAAATTATTGCTTAAATTTCCAACAATCAAAAAAATAAACGACAAAATAAAAATTGGTAATAAAAATTTTGAAAAAACCAAACTAACACCCTGAGTTAAAATTGCAACAACAGGTTTATATATTGTTACGCTACTAACTCCACCAACAGCAGTTAGCAATGTTAACATAATTGGAAAAATAATTTCCATTTGGGAACTCATATTATTAATAGTGTTTTTTGTGGTTGAAATAATTGTTGAAACGCAACAAACCAAAATCAAAACAACAACACCATAACACACAAAATGTATTAAATCATTTACACCCGAATTAATATTGTTTGATTTTAAAGCATTTAAAATTGAACCCAAAACAGCTATTGCAACAATTAAAAAAATTAATGGAATAACATTTTTAATGTTGCCAAACAACATATTTAACACACCATCAAAAACACTATTATAATTATTAAAATACTCTCCTAATGCAAGTTGTTTAATTGTGTCTGAAAAATTAGTAGAATTTAAAAAACTATATTCATCTTGAAAGTTTGTTAAATAATAATCTAAGTCATCAAAATTTAAATTACTTAATTGTTCAATAACATTATTGTTTAAATCCTGTTCTAAATCATTGTTTGATTCAGCCAAAACAATAATTGACGGTTGTATGTTAAAAAAACAAACAACACAAATTGCCAAAAAAATTATAAATTTTTTCATGGTATTAAACTCACAATAACATCAAGCAAATTTGTTATAATTGGCATAGAAATTATTAATATCAAAAGCTTGCCACCCAAAACAATTTTATCAGCAATAGCTGGATTACCTGAATCTGCACAAATATTTGCAGCAAATTCAATTAAATATCCAACACCAATAATTTTTAGAATAATGGAAAAAAGTTCTTGGTTTATTCCTGTTTTATTAACAATATTGGCAAAAACACCCAATATATTGACAAAATAATCAAAAATATAAACAAGCATTATAACTGAACCAGCAATTAATGCAATAACAGCAAATTCAGGTTTAATCTGTTTAACAATTATAACAACAATGCAAGTAATAATTCCAATACCAATTATTTTAAAAATTTCCATATGAACCTAACTTTAATTTATTAGTATAGTGAAAATAATTGTTTAACAATTGTAAACAATTCATTAATCATATTAACCACCATAAACAAAACAATAATAACTCCTGCCAGTGTTGTTAATGTTGCAATTTCATCTTTTCCAGCATATTTTAAAACCTGATTTGCAACTGCCGTTAAAATTCCTATTGCAGCAATTTTAAAAATGATATCTATTCCCATTTATCTCCTTAAACTAAAACAATAAAAACTAATAGCGCACACAACACACCAAGTTTTGTTCCAAGTTGTCCTATTTTTTGATTTTTAATTGCTACTTCATCTTTTTTTAAAGCTAGTATTATTTGTTGATTTTTAATCTGAGCTATTTCACCTTCAACATCATATTTGCCTAAACTATCAAAAAAATTTTTAATAGTTTTTAGTTCGCTTGAATTTAAATAAATTAAATTATAGTTATTATTATTGTTAATGTAATAATTTATTAAAAATTGTTTAAATTCATTTGAAAAACAATTAAGATTATTTAATATAATTTGATATATTGTGTTTTTATTAAATTTAATTTCACTTTGTAATATTTCACATAATTTAATTAAATCACAATAAATTATTAATTTTTTTTTATAATATATTGAAAAAGAATAACCAATATAAAAAACAGCACCACAAATTAACAATATAAAAAATAGTTTCATACTAACAAAAAATACAATTCAAGTTTTGATTGTATATTCCCTCCACTGTTCCTGGACCACAACTGTTATTTAAAACAATAAATCTTTCAAATAAAAAATTGTTTAATATATAATTAAAATTCTTTTTTAATTTTAAATCGTTTATATCTTTTGCATGAATTGTTGCAACAACTTTAACCCCACAAGTTAATGCATTTTCAATAATGCTTAAATCATTATTAAAATTAATTTCATCTGTAAAAATAACGTCTGGTTTTAAACTTCTTATACCATTTTCAAAAGCATATTGTTTTGTTGAGTTTAAATACACATCAACATTATCACCTAAATTAATATTATTTCCACCACTAATTTCACCACGTTCATCAACAACAAGAGAGTTTAATGACGGATTTCTTTTGCTTATTTGCATAATTAAATCACGCAAAAATGTTGTTTTTCCAGCACCGGGAGCTGATAATATTAAAGTTGAACAAACCTGACTATTTTTTACTAAATAAGAATAATAATTTAAACTGCAATTTTTTACAATGTGTGGAATTCTAATGTTTAATGAATTAATGTTTTTAATTGTTTTTATATGGTTGTTTTCAGAAACAATTTCTCCTGCAACACCAATTCTAATTCCACCACCACAATTAATAAAACCATTAATTAACTGATCATTAATGCTATATAACGAATTATTACTAACTTTTTTTATTATATCTGTAATATAAGCACCATCACACATTAAAGCATCAGTTGCGTTTGTTGAAAGCCCATTTTCATTTAAATAAAAATTTTTACCGCTAACATTAACTATAACAGGTTTGTTTTTTCTTAGTCTAATTTCATTTAATATATTTGGTTCAATTTCATTGATTCCAAAAAATATTTTTTCTGGTAAAATATACTTTAACATAACACCTCCTTTTCTCTTAGTTAAAAATATTTATTTTTTTAAATAACAATAAATAACAAATTTAATTAATAAAAAATGCCAAAACATATAGTTTTGGCATTTTGCTTCATAATCTAACAAAATTTTTAATTTATAAATATAATTTAACAATTTTCATAAATTGATTTTAAAATTAATGCATCATGAGCCATAATGCTGTTTGATTCACATATAACAACTGGCTCCATATTATATTGTTTTAAAACTTTTGCAAGAGGTTCAAAATTAGGTCCATAAACATCATCTGCTAATGTTAAATGTTTAATTTCACCTTTTGAACCATATTCAATTTTACTAAAATGAATATGCACTTTTTTTGCTTTTTCTTCACCTAATTCCTTAAATAAATAATCAATAATTTTTTTGTAATCATCTTCGCTCTTTAATGACCCTTGTGTTAAAGCATTAATATGTCCAAAATCCAATGTTGGAATAAAATTTGGACTAATTTTGCACAAATCAATAATTTCCTTATAAGTGCCAATTTGAGCTGGTTTGCCCATGGTTTCTAAACAAATTAAAAAATCACCATATCCTAACATTTCAAGTTTTTCTTTTAATATTGTTAATCTTTTTTTAGTTAGCTCTAATGCTTCGCTCCTATCTAGTTTTCCACAAGAAGCAGGATGAACAACTAAACGTTTTCCACCAATAAGTTTTAATTTTTCCAATGAATTAATAACATACATATAACTTTTTTCAACCATTTCATCACTTGGATTGGCAAAATTTATATAATAAGGAGCATGAATACTAACTTCAATATTATATTTTTCTGCCTCTTTTCCAAGTTCAACAGCTGTTTCATCACTTAAAGTGATGCCACGTCCAAAACTATATTCATATGCTGTTAATCCAATGGAGTTTAACCACATTGGTGCTTGAACAGATTTCTTGTATCCTTGTGCATAAAATGTTTCACAATTACCTGCTGGTCCAAATTTTATCATATTTATCCCCTATCGTTTAATCTTCAAACAAATATGTTTTTATTTTTAATTCATTATTTGAATTTTCAGCCACACCTAATAATTTATTTTCACTTTTTATAAAAACACACTTATCTTTTACATTGTTAACTTTAATTTTTAAACCATTTTTTAATTTTATAAAGTCGCTTTCAGAAACTTGAATTATTGAAAACGAATTAAAAACTTTTTCAACTGATATTAAATAATTGTCAATTTTAGATTTCAACAACTCAGAAAGTTCAACTGATGTTGCTTTATCAAAAAATTCCGTTTGTGTTCTTTCAAGATATGTAACAGTTGCATAACTATTTAATTTTCTAGCTAAATCCCTAATCAAACTTCTAACATAGGTTCCACTAGAACATTTAATTTCAAATTGATAAATTGAACTTTGAATTTGTTTTATGCAATTAAATTCAAATATTTCAACTTCCACATCTTTTATGTCAAATTCCACACCTTTTCTTGCTAAATTATATGCCTTTTCACCATTTATATTTTTAGCACTATAAATTGGAGGTTTTTGTTTTATTTTACCAATAAAACTCAAACATTCTTGTTTAACATCTAAAAGTGTTGGAATATTATTTGTTTTGTTAATAATTTCAGTTCCTAAATCTAAACTGGCAGTTTCATAGCCAAATTCTGCATTAACAACATATGTTTTAATTTTGTTTTGGAAATAATCAAACATTCTAGTTGCTTTTCCAATTGCAATGGGTAAAATCCCACATGCCAATGGATCTAATGTTCCCATATGACCAACTTTGCTTAAATTAAAACATTTTTTAATTTT
>CALWDV010000063.1 GCA_944376785.1 uncultured Clostridia bacterium
GTTCATCATCAAGAAGAACTGTTTGGGGAATTAACAAAATTTCAATGTACACAAGTGTTGCAGTAGCATTGTTATATGTTATTTCAATGGTTTTATCATTGGTTGGTGTTAACTTTAAAGTAGTTAGTGCATTGCAAGGTTTGGCAACAGCAATTATGATTATAATTGTTTCAATTCTTGCTTGGCGTTATGTTAAACCAAAACAAATGGTTTGGAAAGTGTTGTATGTTATTTGTTTGTTATTAGTTATTGCTGGTGTAATTGTTCCACTAGTAGTTTAATAAACAACAATAAAAAAAGCGACTTTAAAAAGTCGTTTTTTTTATTTATTTAATTTATTATCATTTGCTTTGTTTAAACTATCTATTTTAACAAATAAATTGCATTTGCACACACCGTTTTTAACAAAGTCATCGCAAGGGCATAATGTTGTGTCGTCTGCGTTTCTTCTGCAAGGGCAGTGACCAGCTTTTTTCAAAATTCCATTAATAATAATGTCAACATATTCTTTGTTTGGGTTTAATGTGTATCCTTTCATAATTAACTTCTCCAAAGACCATGCAAGTTGCAATAAGCATAAACTGTTTTAACTTCATCACCATCAAGAATTGAAAATTTTACTTCTGGTTTTGTGTTAGGTTGCAAAGTTTTTCTTTGGTTGCCAAATTTTGTTTCCAAAGCAACCCATTCAATATAATGTTCATTTGTCATTGGGTGTTCAACGCTTGAAACAGTAACTGTAACAATGTTACCTTCAACTTTAACCACTGGAACGTGTTTTTCTTGTGCAGCGTCGGTTGAATTTGCAGTTATTTCTTCCATTGGTTCACCACAACAAACAACTTTAACTCCGCTATTTTTTACATAAGCAATAATATTGCCACAATGTTTACATCTAAAAAATCTCATAATTTTCTCCTTAATTAAATTTCTTTCATAATTTCAATAATTTCTGCTTTTTGCATATAACCTTGAAGTTTTTTAACTGGTTTTCCATCTTTAAAAACATACATTGTTGGAACAACGTCAATTTTAAATTCATTTGCTAAGTTTGGATTTTCATCAATATCAATTTTAACAATATCAAAATCATTGGTTTGTTTTTCAACTTTTTCAAGTTCTTGCCCAAGCATTCTGCAAGGACCACACCAAGTTGCAAAAAAATCAACCAAACAAATTTTTTTGTTGCCAACAACTTTTTCAAAACTATTTTCGTCTGTGTGAATAATCATAACTACTCCTTATTTTCTGGTAACAAGTTAAAACTTTGAATAATGTTACAAATGTTTTTATCAGTTAAATAATAATAACATTCCAACCCTTGTTTTTCAAAATTAACTATGTTCCATTTTTTTAATTTATTTAGTTCTTGGGAAATATAGGATTGTGATTGCCCAGAGCATGAAGTTAATTTGGAAACTTGAACCTTTTTGTTTTTGCATATGTTGCACAAAATGCAAAGCCTAGTTGGGTTTGCAAGTATTTTAAAGTATTCACAATATTTGTCCAAATTACTTTTAACTTTTTGTTCCATTATTTCTCTTTTCACTATTAATACTATATTAGTAAATACTAATATTTATGTCAAATAAATAAAAACATTTAATATAATATTTTTTTTATTTTTAAAAATGTGTTATAATAATTAGCAGTTAAGGGGAAGAAAATGAAATTACAAGTTTTAGAAAATGATGAAGTTTTAAAAGATAAATGGAACAATAAAATAATAATAATTTCAAAATCACAACTAGCAAATGTTTTTGATGCAAAACAAAACAAAGAAATTATTGATAGTTTAAAATACATAACCAGTAACAAAATTGAAACATTTGACGATAAATATTTGGCAACTTTCAATTTTTTGTTTTCCGAGCAATCTGAAACAGGTTCGAAAGTTGAAAAAATTGGTTTATATTCAGATTTTAAAACCTTTTCAATTTATGTAACTAATAATAAAAATTTGTTAAAATCAAGAATTGAAAGTTTGTTAGATAAAGAGTTGGACCATTCGGGCATTTTAATTAACTTAATTGCAGAACTAACCGAAAATGATTATATTAAACTTGAAAATGTTGAAAATGAATTAAACGAGTTTGCCGATAGGTTAATTAAGGAAAAAGATTTAGAAAGTTGCACCAAAAAAATTTCTTCATATAGAAGAATTTTAATTAAATATAAGCATCACTACGAACAATTAACATATATTGTAGATTTCTTCTCAACACATTTAGATTTGTTTTCTTCAAAAGAAGAACAAAAACAATATATTGTTTTAAGTAAAAGAATTCCAAAATTATATAACGAAATTTTGTATTTGCGTGAAGTGTTGTCGCAACTTAGAGAAAGTTATCAATCACAAGTTGAAATTAAGCAAAATAATTTAATGAAAATATTCACAATAATCACAGCAATTTTTATGCCACTTCAATTAATTGTTGGTTGGTATGGTATGAATTTAATAATGCCAGAATTTAAGTGGGCATTTGCATATCCTGTTGTTATTGCTGTGTGCACGGTTTTCATTGTTTTAACTATTATTGTTTTTTACAAGAAAAAATGGTTTAAATAAAGTGGTATAGGGTGTTACCTTATACCTTTTTAAAGCAAAATAAATAAAAATTAAAAATAAATAAAATATTTTTTTTATTTTGTTTGTTTATAATATGATTTTTATTGTATTATACTATTTGTGAAAGGAGTTACGTATGATTAGTAAATTTATTAAAAATGATGAAGGTTGGAAAGGTTTTAAAGGAGAAAACTGGAAAAACGAAATTAACGTTGCCGACTTTATTGCACAAAACTATAAAGAATATAAAGGCGATGATTCTTTTTTAAAAGGAACAACCAAAAAAACAGATAAAGTTTGGGGAATTTGTGAAAAACTTCTTGCCAAAGAACGCAAAGTGGGTTTATTAGATGTTGATTTAAAACACATTTCAGGCATTAATAATTTCCCTGCTGGTTACATTAGCAAAGCAAATGAAGTTATTGTTGGATTGCAAACAGATAAGCCATTAAAAAGAATTGTTAACCCTTTCGGTGGAATTAGAATGGTTAATGGTGCTTTAAAAGCATATAACAAAACATTAAACCCAAAAATTGCAGAAATTTTTGAAAAACAAATTAGAAAAACTCATAATGATGGTGTTTTTGATGCTTATTCTCCTGCAATTCGTCGTGCTAGAAGTGCTGGTTTGTTAACTGGACTACCTGATGCTTATGGTCGTGGTAGAATTATTGGCGATTACCGTCGTGTTGCATTGTATGGAATTGATGCTTTAATGGAAAGCAAAAAATATGAATGGGACAACGAACTTGAAATAACTGATGAAGAATCAATTAGATTAAGAGAAGAAGTTTCAATGCAATATAGAGCATTACAAGAAATTAAAGATATGGCTAAAACCTATGGTTTCGACATTTCAAACCCTGCTAAAAATGCACAAGAAGCTTTTCAATGGACATATTTTGCTTATCTTGCTACCGTTAAAGAAAATAATGGTGCAGCAATGAGTTTGGGTAGAGTTTCAACATTCTTAGATGTTTATGTTGAAAGAGATATACAAAAAGGGTTATTAACCGAAGAACAAGCACAAGAATTGGTTGACCAATTCATTATTAAACTTCGTTTAGTTCGTCATTTAAGAACACCTGAATATGATGAAGTTTTTGCTGGTGATCCAACTTGGGTAACAGAAAGCATTGGTGGAATGCTTAATGAAACAAAAAGTTTAGTAACTAAAAACTCATTTAGATTTTTGCATTCCTTAATAAATCTAGATCCTAGTCCAGAGCCAAACCTAACAGTGTTATGGTCGGTTAAATTGCCAGAAAAATTTAAAAAGTTCTGTGCTAAAATTTCAATTTTAACCGATTCAATTCAATATGAAAGTGATGATGTTATGCGTCCAATTTACGGAAACGACTATGCAATTGCTTGTTGTGTTTCAGCAATGAAAGTTGGAAAACAAATGCAATTCTTTGGTGCAAGATGCAACTTGGCAAAATCATTGTTATATTGCTTAAACGAAGGAAAAGATGAAAAATCTGGAAAACAAGTTGTGTTTGATGTTCCAAAAATGGAAGATAAAGTTTTAAAATATGACAAAGTTAAAAAAGCATATTTTGACATTTTAAATAAAGTTGCAGACACTTATGTTGACGCAATGAACGTTATTCACTATATGCACGATAAATATGCTTACGAAGCAGGTCAAATGGCACTTCACGACACACACGTTGACAGATTAATGGCATTTGGAATTGCAGGTTTATCTGTTGCTGTTGACTCACTTTCAGCAATAAAATATGCAAAAGTAACACCAGTAAGAAATGAACTTGGCATTGCAACAGAATTTGTTGTTGATGGTGATTTCCCAAAATATGGAAATGATGATGATAGAGTTGACCAAATTGCTGTTGAAGTTGTTGAACATTTTATTTCGGCACTTAAACAACATAAACTATATAGAAATGCAAAACATACATTGTCTGCATTAACCATAACTTCTAATGTTATGTATGGTAAAAAGACAGGCAACACTCCTGACGGAAGAAAAGCAGGAGAACCATTTGCACCAGGTGCAAATCCAATGCACGGCAGAGATTGTTCAGGAGCACTTGCATCATTAAACTCTGTTGCAAAAATTCCATATTGTGATTGTTGTCAAGATGGAGTATCTAACACATTCTCAATAATTCCAAAAGCACTAGGTCACGATGAAAATTCAAGAGTTAAAAATTTAGTTGGTATTTTAGATGGTTACTTTAAACAAGGTGCTCAACACATAAATGTTAACGTTCTTGATAGAGAAAAATTAATTGATGCAATGAACAATCCAGACAAATATCCAACTTTAACAATTAGAGTTTCAGGTTATGCTGTTAACTTTAACAAATTAAGCAGAGCACATCAAGAAGAAGTTATTGCAAGAACATTCCACGAAAAAATTTAAGGAAGAAAAACTAATGACAGAAATTTATGGCAATATAAACAGTGTTGAATCAATGGGTTTAGTTGATGGTCCAGGAATTAGATATGTTATTTTTATGCAGGGATGCAAATTAAGATGTTTGTATTGTCATAATCCAGAAACATGGAACGAAAATGCAGATGTTGAAAAAATAACACCTCAAAATTTAATTAAAAAAATTTTAAGATTTAAAAACTATTTTGGAGATGATGGTGGCGTAACATTTTCAGGTGGCGAACCACTTTTGCAACCAGAGTTTTTAATTGAGTGTTTAAAATTATGTAAGGCTAATGGTTTACACACGGCATTAGACACAGCAGGTGTTGGTTTTGGTGATTATGAAGAAATTTTAAACTTGGTTGATTTAGTTATTTTAGATGTTAAAGCAGTTAAACCTGATGACTATAAAAAATTAACAGGTCAGTCAATGGAGCAATTTAATAAGTTTCTAAAAGCATTAAACACAGCACAATGTGATGTTTGGATTAGGCAAGTTATTGTTCCAGGTATTAACGACACAAAAGAAAATGTTTTAAGTTTAAACAATTTTGTTGAACAAATTAATAATGTTAAAAAAGTTGAACTTCTACCATATAAAACAATGGGTGTTCATAAATATGAAGAATTAAAAATTCCATACCGATTAAATGGTGTGCCTGAAATGGATGAAGATAAAATAAAAACCTTAGAAAATTTATTAAAATATTAGGTGCTTATGTGCCTAATATTTTTTTAACGTTTTTGTCATATTTAACGTTTTTTATTCATACGATATAGTATGAAAAAGAATTTGTTATTAAAATATATAGTTATTGTCATAAGTGTGGCACTTGTTGCCATAATTGGTGGAATATTCACAAATATGGGAATGGAATGGTATGAAAATCTTTTAAAGCCAAGCCAATGGCCACCCAAGTTTTTATTTCCGTTAGTTTGGAGTTTAGTTTATGTTTTTAGCATTATTGTTTTAGTTATGCTTGTAAAAAACAAAAACTATCACACAAAAAAACTTGTTTTAATTTTTATTATTAATGGCATTTTAAATGTTTTATGGTGTTTATTGTTTTTTGTTTTTCATCAACTATTTTTAGGTCAAGTAATAATAATAATTAATTTAATTATGTCGTTTGTGTTAATAAATAAATTGGAAGATGCAGGAAACTTTTATTTTTATTTGTTAAGCATTTATCCAATTTGGCTAAGCATTGCAAC
>CALWDV010000064.1 GCA_944376785.1 uncultured Clostridia bacterium
GATAAGTTTGCCATTGCATTAACAGTTGCCGATAATTCATATATGGGTTTAATTTCTGCATCTGTCATTAAATTTAACGAAAAAACAGAAAAAACATCAACAATTATGACCCTGTTCCCTTTTGGAAAACTTAACACCAACTTTAACACACAACAAAAAATCAATATGCCATCAAGTTCAAAAGTTGGCAATGTTATGTTTAAAAATAAAAAATGCGACATTAGATTTTTAATTAATGAAAAATCTAGGGTTTTATATTGCAACTTTATTAAATTTGATGGAAAAAACAATTTAGAAGTTAACTTAAATTTGGTGGAAGAACCAAAAGAAAGTATGGTTATTGCAACTCCGTTTAAAGAAAATAAAAAAGCATTTTACTATAATCAAAAAATTATTGGTTTTAAAGCTTATGGCGAAGTTACACTTGGAGAAGAAAAAATCAACTTCAACAAAAACAACACCTATGCACTACTTGACTGGGGGCGAGGTGTGTGGACATATAAAAACACATGGTTTTGGGGTGCTGGAATGGGAACCATTAATAATAAAAGTTTTGGTTTTAACATTGGATATGGTTTTGGTGACACTAGTAAAGCAACTGAAAATATGTTGTTTTATAACGGAATTGCACACAAACTAGAAAACGTTACTTTTAACATTCCAAAAAACGAAAAAGGAAAAGATGACTTTTTAAAAGATTGGACTTTTACATCAAGTGATGGAAGATTCGAAATGAATTTTAAACCAATTTTAAATCGACACAGCGACACAAATGCATTAATATTAAGAAGCAATCAAAATCAGGTTTTTGGATATTTTAATGGATATGCAATTTTAGATGATGGAACAAAAATTGAAGTTAAAAACTTAATTGGTTTTGCAGAAAAAGTTTTTAACAAATGGTAATAATAAAAAAAATAAAATGGAAAACCATTTTATTTTTTTAATGTTTTTAAATATTCTTTTTTATCTTTATCAATTCTAAAACTTTCAACACATTTTTGAATTGTTGCATTAAATGTAAATTTGTTTAATTTGCAATTTTTAAAAACTGTTAATGTTTTATCATAATATTTCACAAAGCAAACAGAAAGTGCCCACGCAACTGCCATTTGAACATAATATAATTCACTGTTGCAACTTATTAATTTTTCTATAACATCGTTAATATATTCATCATTTAAAAAATAAACCAAATAAGATATTATTGCAAACCTTTTTTCAAACTCCTTATTAGATTTAAAATAGTTTAATAAAAAATTATAGGTTTTATTTAAATCATAATTAAAAAATTTTAATGTGCAAACAACACTGTCACACTGTGACCAATCTTTTATGTTTTTTATATAATTTTTTACAAAATCAAATTTCTTTTCTATTTCAATTTTTGAAAATGCAATAACGAAACCTTGCAACATAACTTCTTCATAATATTGCATAGGATTATTTTGCAAAAACATTAAAGCATCTTCCTTGCAAATTTCTTTTGCAAGTTTTTTTAAATTAGGAATTGAAACACCCAACATTTCGTGTTTATTTTTTATAATTTTTTCACTAAAACTTTTTTGCTTTTCTGTTTTTAACTTATCAAGTTTATTTCTTACTTCTAAAATGTTCATATAATCACCTAGTTATAGATTATCATAAAAAGCAGTTTAAGAAAATAAAAAAAGGCAGATAACCTGCCTTTCGGAATGAATATGATTAACAATTTACATTGGTTAATCCAAAACAATAATTTTTGTGTTATTACTAATAACTTTTTATTCTACTAAAATACAGAAATTAATAACAACAACTTAATAAACATTAGATTTTTTTCTATAATAAAATGCAAATTACTCCACCTTTTCCTTCATTTACAATTCTACCTAATGTTTTTCTAATTTTCTTTTGAACTTCAATAGGCATTGAAACAAGTTTGTTTTGAAGTCCCTCGTTAACAAGCGAACTTAAACTTTTACCAAACATTTTTGTTTCCCAAATACTTTTTGGATCGTTATCAAACTCAGACATTAAATACTTAACAAGTTCTTCCGATTGTTGTTCGCTTCCAACAATTGGATTAACTTCGGTGTTAATATCAACTTGCATTAAATGCAAACTAGGAGCACTTGCTTTTAATTTAACACCAAATCTTCCACCCTGTTTAACAATTTGTGGTTCTTCCAATTTTAAATCGTTGAGTGTTGGATAAACAACACCATAACCTGTTTCATTAACTTGTTGCAAAGCATCTTTAAATTTATCATACTGAACTTTTGCTTCGGTTAATTGTTTAACATAACTAATTAAATGATAGTCACTACTAATGTTGCAATTACATTCTTCACTTAAAACCTTGTAAAACAATTCTGGTTTTGCAACAACATTAATTTCAACCTTTCCTTCACCCATTGAAATGTTAACATTTGTTATTGGTTCGAAATTATCATCATCTAAAAATAATTGAACACCATTTTCAAAATCGCCAATTTTGTTGCTATTGTTGACAATTTGCATAATATTATTGACAATTTCTTGCACATATTTGTTATTATATGGCAATGCACTTAACCAACGTGGCATTTTAACATCAACAGAAACAATTGGAAAATCGTTTAACACACTGGCAAAAATTTGACTAATGTTTTCTTCGTTTAATTTTTCAACATCTAAACTAATAACTTCTTTACCATATTTTTCACATAAACTATTTTTAAGTTTTACACATTCATCTGAATATGGATTTTTCGAATTTAAAACAATAACAAAAGGTTTTCCACATCTTGTTAATTCTTCGAAAACCTTTTCTTCTGCTTTAACATAATTAAATCTTTCAATATCAGTAATACTTCCATCGGTGGTTAACAAAACACCAATAGTGCTGTGATTTGTTATAACTTTATTTGTTCCAATTTCAGCAGCTTCACTAAATGGTATTTCTTCATTACTCCAAGGAGTTTTAACTAATCTTGGTTTGTTATCTTCAACATGACCAATTGCACCATCAACTAAATAACCAACGCAATCAATTAATCTAACACGCATATTAATGTTGTCATTAATTAAAATGTTAACTGCCTCGTTTGGAACAAATTTTGGTTGCGTTGTCATAATGCTTTTTCCATCACCACTTTGTGGTATTTCGTCTATTGCTCGTTCTTTTGAATTAACATCAGTAATGTTTGGAATTACTAATGTTTTTAACATATTTCTAATGAAAGTTGATTTACCTGTTCTAACAGGTCCAACAACTCCAACATATATATCTCCGTTTGTGCGTTTTGCAATATCGGAGTAGATATCATAACTGTTCATAATTCCCTCCACAGTTGTATTACAAAAGTGTATGATATCGTAATTTAATTTATGCAAAAAAAGAGAAAGTTTAATTTAACTCTCTCTTATTTTTTTATTTTAATTCATTATTTTTATCATCATCATTATTTTCGCTAACAGAAACATCGTTTAAATTTTCATTATTAGTTTTATCAACAATTTCTGCATCAACAACAATTTCATCATTCTTATTTTTTCTTTGTTTTCTTGCATTAATTCTATCAATATCTTTTTGTGCAGCCGCCTTTAAATCAACAAGATTTTCACGTTTTTCAATTAAGCGTTTAATGTTTGCCCTGTGTGCCCACACAATTAAAATAAATATGATGTAAATTAAAACTAAACCAACATAGTTGTTTTCTAATATTAATAAAACAGTGTCGGTTATAATATATGCAACTGCAATTAACAAACTGCTTAAACTTCCAATTTTTGTTACAATTAACAAAATAATGTATGCAACAAACAAAATTAAACCAATTAACGGATGTGCCACAAACACAATACCAGCTGTGGTTGCAACACCTTTTCCACCCTTAAATTTAAAGAACACTGGCCAAATATGTCCAATAACAGCACAGAAACCACCAATGTAAATTGCCATTCTAGCAACCAATCCGCCATCTGCACCACCAAAAATTAAATATCCGACCAATGCTGAAATTGCACCCTTTAAAGCATCTAAAATAAAAGTTAAAAATCCAAACATTACACCATGTGTTCTTAACATATTCATTGTTCCGGGATTTCCACTTCCATGGCTACCAATGTCGTCATTTTGTTTTTTTGAAATTAACTTTGCAAACATTATGCTTCCAAGCAAATAAGAACCAACAATTAAACCAATATATTTTAAAACTGTAACCATATTCTACACGTCCTTTTCATTTTTACTATTAACAATAAGTTTTATTGGGGTTCCCTTAAAGTTAACTGCATTTCTAATGCAATTTTCTAAGTATCTTAAATAAGAAAAATGCATTAAATCTTTGTCATTAACAAACAAAACAAAAGTTGGAGGAAATGTTGATGGTTGTGTAATATAATAAATTTTCAATCTTCTTCCATTTTTTGTTGGAGGTTCGTTGGTTAAAACTGCATTTTGCAAAATATCATTTAAAGTTCCAGTGGTAATTCTTCTACCAGCATTTTCCAAAACTTCATTAACAGTGTCCATTAACTTATTAATTCTTAATCCTGTTAAAGCACTCCCATATAAGGCAACAAAGTAATCCATAAATTTTAAATCTTCATTTAATTTATCATTAAATTTATTCATTGAATAAGTGTCTTTTTCAACAGCATCCCATTTATTCATTAAAATAACACTTGGTTTTCCTTCTTCATGAATAAACCCTGCAATTCTAACATCTTGCTCACTTAGCCCTTCCACACTATCAACAACTAAAACAACAACATCTGCTCTTCTAATTGCATCAAAAGAACGAACAACGCTGTAAAGTTCAACAGAATCTTTATCAATACTTCTTTTTCTTCTAATTCCAGCAGTGTCAATTAACAAATATTCTTTTCCGTTATATTTAAAAGGAGTGTCAATGGCATCACGAGTTGTTCCTGCAACGTTTGAAACCATAACTCGTTCTTCACCAACAAGTTTATTAACTAAACTGCTTTTTCCAGCATTTGGTTTACCAACAACAGCAATTTTAATTCTGTTATCATTAACACTTGCATCAACTTTAACTTTAAAATTAGCAACAATTTTATCTAATAAGTCGCCAATACCTTTGTTAAGTTCAGAAGAAATTGCAACTGGTTCGCCTAATCCTAAATTATAAAATTCATAAGTTTTTTCAATTTCGTTATTATCAATTTTGTTAACAACTAAAATAATTGGAACTTTATATTTTCTTAAAAAGTTTGCAGCGTCATAATCTGCTGGAAGCAAACCTTGTTTGCCGTCAACAAACAACAAAACAACATCTGCCAGTTCAACAGCCAGTTGTGCCTGACGAGTAATGTTCTTTTGAAAATCATCTTTGTTTTTAACATCTAATCCACCAGTGTCAACAATGGTAAAAGCATGTCCACACCATTCGGCATCGGCATAAATTCTATCACGAGTAACACCTGGCATATCTTTAACTATGCTAATTTTTTTACCCGCAATTCTATTAAAAAATGTGCTTTTACCCACATTTGGTCTTCCAACAACTGCAACCAAAGGTTTTTCCAATTTGCACCTCTAAATTAATAAATACTACTTTTAATAGTTTACTTTAATTTCTTATTTTAAGCAAGTTAATAATATAATTAGTTTAAATATAATTATTATAATAAAAATAAAAAGGTTGAAAACAACCTTTCTATTTTTTATTTTTTCTTAATGTGTTTTATTGATGCAATAATTATAACTGCACTTAATCCAACAATTATTATAACAGTTATAATAATTGATGTTGTTGCAATTTTGTTATTGTTATCTTGCAAATCATCTAAATGGTCGTTAACTGTTGGATTATTTTCATTTTCACTGCCACCAATTGTTATGTCGCCATTTCCAGTGTCAACAGTTGTATTATATAATGCTGTGTTAATAACATCGGCAAGTGGATCGGTACTTTTTAAAACTAAATCTTTTTCTATTAAATAAGTTCCCATTTCAAACAACAAAACTTTGTTAGATAATGCTTGATTATAATGTCCAGAAGCAAAATAAATGTCACTAAAAAGCCAAGGATATTTTTCTTCTGCCACACTCATTAAATACATTGCAAATTCTAAATTTTGTTCTTTGTTTGGATTTGCTTGTCCAACAACAATTCTCACTTTGCTTCTCTCTTCACCATCAAC
>CALWDV010000065.1 GCA_944376785.1 uncultured Clostridia bacterium
AACAGATTAATGGAATGGTTTTAGAATTATTTATTGATAGTCCAAATGGCATTTCAATAAATGATTGTGAAAAAGTTTCAAAAGCATTAGATGAGCCATTAGATGAATTAAATCCAACAAACGACGTGCCTTATTCATTAAATGTTTCGTCTTTGGGACTTGACAGACCAATTACCACAGAATATCAATTAAACAAATATAAAGGGGAAGAGGTTGAATTAAAATTTTATAAACCTTTAATGCCTTATAACAAAAAAAATATTATTGCAGTTTTATCTGACTGGAATGAAGAATCAATTATTGTTTTAATTAAAGAAGATAATAATTTGTTAACTATACCAAGAAAAACTATTGCACAAATTGTGCCAATTATAAAATTTTAAGGAGAAATATAATGATAAATAAAGATTTTTTTCAAGCATTAAATGATTTAGAAATTCAAAAAGGAATTAATAAGGAATTTTTTATTGATGCTTTGGAAGCAGCATTAACTAGTGCTTATAAAAAGAATTTTGGTGAAGCAAAAAGTGCTTCTGTTAAATTGAATCCAGAAAAAAACAGTATAAAAGTTTATTCTTTTAAAACCGTTGTTGATGAAGTTTTAGATCCTGATAAAGAAATTTCATTAGCCGATGCAAAATTAATTAAAAAAAGCTACAAAGTTGGTGATGTTGTTCAACAAGAAGAAACTCCAAAAAATTTTGGTAGAATTGCTGCACAAACTGCAAAACAAGTTGTTATGCAACGACTTAGAGAAGCTGAACGTGAAAAAATAATGAGTGAAGTTAGCACAAAACAAGATGAACTTTTAACTGTTGTTGTTAGACGTGTTGAAGGTGAAAATGTTTATGTTGATTTGGGTATTACACAAGTTGAAGGTGTTTTAGGACCAAAAGACAGAATACCAGGCGAAAAATATACTGTTAATAGCAGAATTAAAGTTTACGTTAAACAAGTTAAAGAATCTTATAATATGCCATATGTTCAACTAACCAGAACAAATGCTGGTTTTGTTAAGAAACTATTTGAAATTGAAGTTCCTGAAATTCAAACCGGTGAAGTTGAAATTAAAGGCGTTGTTAGAGAAGCTGGTTACAGAACTAAAATTGCTGTAACAACAAAAAATCCTTCACTTGATGCTGTTGGTGCTTGTGTTGGAAATAAAGGAATGCGTGTTAATGCCATTGTTAGTGAACTAAATGGTGAAAAAATTGATATTATTCCTTGGAGTGAAAATCCAGCAGAATTTATTGCTGCAGCATTAAGTCCTGCAACTGTTTTACATGTTAGCACCAATTTGCTTGAAAAAACTAGTTTAGCAGTTGTTCCTGACGACAAGCTTTCACTTGCTATTGGTAAAAGTGGTCAAAATGTTAGATTGGCTGCAAAATTAACAAATTGGAAAATTGATGTTAAAGCAAAATCAGCTGTACCTTCATTAAGTTTAGATAGTGATGAAAATGAAGAAAAAACAAACAATTTTGATAATTTGTTTGATAATGAAGATGCTTTTGGTGATTTAAACTAATTTATAAGGTGAAAAATGATTAATAAAAAACAACCAACTCGAACATGCATTGCATGTAGAAAACAAAACGATAAAAATAATTTAATTAGAATTGTTAAAAGTGGTGATTCCATTAAATTAGATTTAACAGGAAAATTAAATGGCCGTGGAGCATATATTTGTAACGATATTAATTGCATTGAAAAATGCATTAAATCAAAAGCTTTAAATCGTGCATTTTCCATGAATGTTGAACCGGATGTTTATGCAAAAATAAAGGAGGATTTCCTTGCAGGAAACAATAAATAAATTAAAAACTTATTTGGGTTTTTCAGTTAAAAGTAATTCAATAATATTTGGTTATGATAATATTTTAAAAACCAGAAAAAAATTGGATGTAGTAATTTTTTGCAGTTCAGCACAAGAAAAAATTATAAAACCAATTCTTAATTTAGAATTTAAGTGCGTTAAATTAAAAGATTTAAAGTTAAGTGATTTATTAAATAGAGAAAATGTTAAAGTAATAGGAATTAAAAATTACAATTTAACAAAGGCAATACTTTCGTATAGTGAATTATTTGAAACATTAAATTAAAGGGGTGTTATATTGGATAAAAATAAGCAACAAACAAAACCAGTGGTTGATTTCACAAATTTAAAATCATTAAATCAATTAATAACTGGAAATGAAATTAACTCTTTTGCATCAGGTTTAAAAAAAGCTAAGCAAAATTTAGATGCGTTTTGCAAAAACTTAAAAGAAGTTTATGCAAAGAAAAAAGAAGATTTAGTTAAAATTCAAAAACAGGTTAATAGTGAGCAAAAAACAGCAACAACAAGAGTTGCTGACTTTAAGAATGCTCAAAATCAGGAAAAATCCCAAGTTTCAAATAATTTAAAAAATAATGAAAGTAAAAATTTAAATAAATCAAATTCAAATACTTTTGATAATAAAAAGCCATTTAATAAAAATCAAAGTAACAATCAAGGTGATAAAAAAGAAAATGGTGATAAAAAACAATTTTCAAAAGATTTTGGTGCAAAGAAACAAAATAATATGCGTCCACAAACAAATAACAATGGACCAAAACCATTTGGTCAAAAAAGCACTTTTGTTCCACGTGGTGAAGTTATTAGTTTTGTTCCAAAGCCTGACAATAAAAAAGATAAAGATAAATCAAAGAAAAACTATGACACCGAAAAGAAAGGTTTGAATATTAAAGCAAAAATAAGAATGGGTGTTGTTGATTTTAATGATGACGAAAACGAAGAAAGAATTGGAAGAGTTAGAGTTAAAAACAAAAAACAACCAAAAGTTGTTGTTCCAGAAAAAACAGAAATAACAAATGCTGTTATAACAACAGACAACTTAACAGTAAAAATTTTATCTGAAAAAATTGGTAAACCTGTTGCTGAAATTGTTAAAAAATTTATGTTACTTGGAATGATGCTAAATGTTAATAGTCCAATTGATTTTGCAACAGCAGAACTTGTTGCAAGTGAATTTGGAATAACATTAGAAAAAAATGTTGGAAAAACTGCCGAAGAAACATTGCTTGAAAATATTCATAACCGTGAAAATGTTAATCTTAAAAAACGTCCTCCAATTGTTACAGTTATGGGACACGTTGACCATGGTAAAACTACTTTGCTTGATGCAATTAAGAAAACAAATGTTATTAACACCGAGGCTGGTGGAATTACTCAACATATTGGAGCATATTCCGTTACTGTTAATGATAGAAGAATAACATTTATTGACACTCCTGGACACGAAGCTTTCACAGCAATGCGTGCTCGTGGTGCACAAGTAACAGATATTGCAGTTTTAGTTGTTGCTGCAAATGATGGAATAATGCCACAAACAATTGAAGCAATAAATCATATTAAAGCAGCAAATGTTCCAATGGTTGTTGCTATTAATAAAATAGATGTTCCAGAAGCAAACATTGAAAGAATAAAACAACAATTAACAGAACATGATGTTTTACCAGAAGAATGGGGTGGTGACACAATTTGTGTTCCTATTTCTGCAAAACAAGGTCAAAATATTGATAAATTGCTTGAAATGATTTTACTTGTTGCCGACATGGAAGATTTGAAAGCAAATTATGATGCACCTGCTGTTGGAACAGTTTTAGAAAGTAAAGTTGATCGTGGTAGAGGAATTGTTGCAACAATAATTGTTAGAGAAGGAACTTTAAAAATTGGTGACTACTTAATTTGTGGATTAAGCAGTGGTCGTGTTAGAGCAATGATGGACTACACAGGTAAAAACGTTGCAAAAGCTGAACCTAGCATGGCTGTTTCTGTTGTTGGGTTAAATCAAGTGCCAGATGCTGGTGAACAAGCTTATGTTGTTGACGAAAAAATGGCAAAAGACATTTTGGCTGAACGTTTAACTAAAATTCAACAAGAAAAAGCTAAACAAAACAACGGAATGTCATTAGAAGATTTCTTACAACAATCTGCCGATAGTGAAATGAAAGTTTTAAAAATTATTATTAAAGCCGATGTTAAGGGAAGTGTTGAAGCTGTTAAACAAACACTTGAAAAAATTAGAAATGATGAAGTTAAAGTTCAATGCATTCACAGTGGTGTTGGAAGTATTACAGAAAGTGACGTTGTTTTAGCAAAAGCTAGTAATGCAATAATTATTGGTTTTAATATTAAACCTGAAACAAAAGCTAAAACTCTTGCTGATAGAAGTGATGTTGAAATTAAACTATATAAAATTATTTATGAAGCAGTAGATGAAATAACTGCAATTATAAATGGAATGCAAGCACCAAAATTCGAAGAGAATGTTATTGGTCATGTTGAAATTAGAAAAATATTTAAGGTTAGTTCATTAGGAAACATTGCAGGTTGCTATGTTCTTGATGGTGTTGTTAACAGAAATTCACTAGTAAGATTAATTCGTGGTAAAGAAGTTGTTGCAACAACAACAATAGAATCATTACAACAAGGAAAAGATGATTCTAAACAAGTTAAAGCTGGATTTGAATGTGGTATTAGGCTTAAAAACTGTAATGATATTAAAGAAAATGATATTATTGAAGTTTATGAACAAGTACAAATTAATTAGAGGTTTATATGAGAATTTTAAAAATTAACTCTGAAATTGAAAAAGCAATTAGTGAAATTATTACTTATGAATTAAAAAATCCTGCAATAACTGGCATTATTTCTGTTACAAAAGTTGATACAACTAACGATTTAGAATATTGCAAAGTTTACATTAGCATTTTCACGCCTAATGGTGATAAAGAAGAAGTGTTTAACCAAATTAAACATTCTGCGGGATTTATTCGAAAAGAGTTATGCAATAAAGTGGATTTAAGAAAAGTTCCATATTTAACCTTTTATTTAGATGATAGTTTTGAATATGGAAACAAAATTGAATCAAAATTAGATGAAATAGAAAAATCTAGAAAGGAAATGGAAAATGGAAATAAATAAAAATATTGTTAATAATCTTTTAAATTGTGAAAGAGTTGCAATATTTATTCATACTAATCCAGATGGGGATTGTTTGGGTTCTGCAAGTGCTTTAAAACAAGCACTTGTTTCATTAAATAAAACTGTTGATATTTTTTCTGATTCGCTTATACCAGAAAACTATAATTTTATTAAATATGCAACAGAAATAAAACATGATGATAATGTTGATGGCTATGATTTGCATGTTGCTGTTGATTGCTCAGAAATTAAAAGAATTGGAAAGTATTCTAAATTTTTTAATAAAATAGATAACACAATTTGTATTGATCATCACAAAACCAGAGTTGATTTTGCAAAAATTACACACAATGAAATTGTGTCAAGCACAGCATTAATAATTTATTATTATATTAAAGAAATAGCAAAAATGGACAAAGATATTGCGTGTGCACTTTATGCCGGAATTTCTTCTGATACGGGCTGTTTTATGCATTCTAACACAACAAGTTTAGAACATGAAATTTCTGCTGATTTAATTAATTATGGTTTTGATTTATATAATGCAAACGAAAATTTATTTAAATATACAACAATGGGTAAATTTGAATTAAATAAACGTGCATTAATGAGCGCAGAGTTTTTTGCAAATGGCAAAGTTGGCATTTTTAAATTAACTCAAAAAGATATGATTGAGGCAAATGCTGATGAAAGTGACACAACAGGATTAGTTAATCAAATAACAAATGTTAACACATGTGAAATAGGTATTATCATTTACGAAAAAGAAAAAGGTTTGTTTAGATGTAGTTTAAGAAGCAAAGGAAGAGTTGATGTTGCAAACATTGCAGAACAATTTGGCGGTGGTGGACACGCAAATGCTGCTGGATGTAATATTTTTGGTGGTTTAAAAACTGCTGTTAATAAAATAAGTAGTGTTTGCATTAAAGAGATTAACAAACTAGGATTGTAATTTATGATTGGTTTTTTAAATGTTTATAAACCACAAGGAATGTCAAGTGCCGCAGTTGTTGGAAAAATTAAAAAATGTTTTAATTTAAGCAAAGTTGGTCATATGGGAACATTAGATCCATTGGCATGTGGGATTTTACC
>CALWDV010000066.1 GCA_944376785.1 uncultured Clostridia bacterium
CCTGCAAAAAACGAACCTATGTTTACATAAGTTCGTTTTTTGCTAGTTTCAAAAGTTAATACCCTTGTCCTTTATTTTTTTTATTTAACAAAATTTTTTAAACAATTTTCAATTTCATTAATAACCTTATTGCTTTTTAATTCTCCACCTTCCACCATTATCCTAATAACATTTTCTGTTCCACTAGGTCTTACAACAATTCTGCAATCATCATTATTTTTTATTATTTTATCAATTATTTTCTTTAAAGTTTTGTTTTCATCAAAACCAACTCTAACATTTTTAGCAACAGGAACATTTTTTATTATTTGTGGTATTTTTTGTAAATGAAGCAACAACTCGTTTAAATTAATTTTTTCAGTTACAACAATTTTTAATAAAAATAACGAATTTATTAAAGCATCACAAGTTGTGTTTAAAGTTGAAACACAAATATGCCCACTACTTTCACCACCCAAACAATAATTATTTTTTAACATTGTTTCAATAACATTTCTGTCACCAACGTCACACCTAACCAAATTAATCCCCAATTTTTTTAAACTTTGTTCTGTGCCACTGTTAGTCATTATTGTTCCAACTGCAACCCTTGAATTTAATTTGTTTTTTTGTAACAAATAACTTCCTAAAACAAAAAGTAAATCATCACCATCTAACACTCTTCCATCACTTAAAACAACAATTAACCTATCTGCATCACCATCAAACGCAAATCCAAAATCACACTTGTGCAAACTCACTTCATATTGCAATTTTGAAACATTTAATGCACCGCAATCAACATTTATTTTTTCTCCATATGAATCATTATTAATTAATATAACATTTGCATTTAATTTTTTAAAAACTTTTTCAGCAATGTTAAAACAAGAGCCAAATGCTGTGTCAACTGCAATGTTACAACCTTTTAAATCGCAACCAACATCATTTACCAAATAATCAATATATTTACCAACTAAATCGGTTGAATTAATAATGTTTCCTTTAATTTTTGAAGCAACAATAGTTTTTTCAATTAAATTTTCAATTTCTTTTTCCTGACTTTTTGAAAATTTATAACCCAAATTGCTTATTAATTTAATGCCATTCATGTTAGGTGCATTATGTGATGCAGTAATCATAACACCAGCACCAACATCAAGTTTGCCAGCCAAATATGAAACACACCCTGTTGGCACAATTCCAATCATTTTAGCACTAACGCCATAGTCACAAAGCCCACTTGCCAAAGAATGTGCCAACATATCACCTGAAACTCTTGTGTCTTGCCCTATTATAACCATATTAGTTTTTTTATATTTTTTTAAATATGTTGCCAAACTTTTTCCAACTTTGTAACATAATTCACAAGTTAAATCATTATTAACAACACCTCTAATTCCATCTGTTCCAAAATATTTAGGCATAATAATTCTCCATAATTAATTTTATATGAATATATATGTTTTCATAAAATTTTAAGTGCGTTAATAAAAAAAAGAAGCTTTCGCTTCTTTATTTGTTCAAGTTAATAAATGTTTTTGCATTTGTTGCGCAAATTGCACCATCTGCACAAGCAGTAACAATTTGTCTAAGTTCTTTAACCCTAACATCACCACAAGCAAAAACTCCTGGTTGATTGGTTTCTAGGTTTTCATCAACAGCAACATAACCATGTTCATCTAAATGAATTGAATTTCTAACTAAATTTGTGTCAGGTTCTCTACCAATGGCAATAAAAGCACCTGAAACCTTTTTAACAACTTCGTTTCCATCATCATTTTTATATTTTACAAATTCCAAACTGTTTGTTCCACCAAACTCTAAAACCATTGAATTATGATTAATAAAAATGTTCTTTTTCTCATCAATAGTTTTTTCCAATTCTTTTAATGTAACTTCTTGGCAAGTAAAAGATGGTAAGTTGTTTATAATTGTTATTGATTTGCAAATGTTACTTAAATAAATTGCATCTTCAACAGCACTGTTTCCACCACCAACCAAAACAACATCTTTATCTTTAAAAATAGCACCATCACAAACTGCACAATAACAAATGCCCCTGCCAATTAGTTCTGCTTCACCTTTAACTCCAAGTGTTCTAGCTCTAGCCCCCATACTTAAAATTATTGTGTTTGCAAAAATTTGTTTATCATCAATGGTTAACAAATTATTCATTGGCGAAAAATTAATGTTAGAAACTTCACCATAAATTGTGGTTGCACCAAGCAAAGTTGCTTGTTCATGCATTTTCATTGCTAGTTCCATTCCACTTATGCTAATAAATCCCGGATAATTCCTAACTTCGTAAGTTAAACTGGTTTGTCCACCAATCATCGCTTTTTCAATTATTGCCACACTAAGCCCACTTCTTAAAGCATAAATTGCAGCAGTTAAACCACCCGGACCAGCACCAATAATTGCAACATCATATTTTTCCATAACACACTTCCTTATTTTTCTTTATTTTTATTTTTGATTGTTTTTAATTTTTCAAAATAACGCTCTTGCATTTTTTCTTTAATAAAATTTTTATATTCATTAAATGCTTCGTCTTTTTTCATAATAATTGCTTCTTGTTTTTTTAAACAAATTAATAAATAATCATTTTCTTCAACAATTTGAAAAATGTCTTCGTACTTAACATTTTGTAAAACAACTTGGTCATTTAATTTTGATGTTATGTTTAATGTGTTTCCAAACTCATATTCAATTTGCACATTAGTGTTTTCTAAATTCTTTTTAATTTGTTTTTTTAAAAAAACTTCTGGCAACCCCACAAACAAAATTAACACCAAAGCTGTTGCAATAAACAAAGCAACTGAAATATCAATTTTGTTTAAAATTATTGAAACAATAGCCAAAATTATGAATGCAACACAAAAAATTAAAGAAATGATTCTTGTTTGTTTAATCATACCTTTTTGACTACGCATTATTAAATCTAAATCGTATTTTGTAATATTTTTATACATAATTAACCTAATGTGATTATACCATAAAAACTATATTTACCAAAGTTTATTATACACACAAAAAACAATTTTTATTAAATTTTTCACTATTGCTTTTTAAAATAAAATATAATATAATTTTGTTATGGAAAACAAACAAAAAAAGAAACTAATAAGTCAATATCAGTTCACAACAGAAAATAATCAAATTTTTATAATAAAAAATTTTCAAGTTGATGAACAAAATTTTTTATTAAATGTTTATTTAGCTAACATGGAAAAAGAAATTGGCGAATTAGAATATATTATAAACAACAATTCAATTTTCTTTCCAAATTTGAAAGTTGATGCAGAATTTAGAAATTTAAAAATTGGAACTGCTCTAATTACTCAACTTGAAAAAATTGCAATGCAACTTGGAATAAGTAAAATTGAATCATATATTAATTTGCGTCAAACATTAACACAACCATTAACAGTTGTTTTAAAAAGAAAAAATTTTTATGATAAACTAGGTTTTACCTGTGAAGCAATTAATAATGTTGATGGTATGTTCATAATCACAAAACAAAAAGAAAAATTTTTAAAAACAACCCCACAACAAAATTTAAAATTAAAAGAAATTAAAGCGTTTACACAATAAAAAAATAAGAACTAAATTGTTCTTATTTTTTTATTAACACTTTTTTAAAATATCCATTGCACAAGCATATGCCGACGAAAAAGCAATTTGCAAATTAAAGCCACCACTAAACCCATCAACATCAACAACTTCACCAATAAAATATAGATTATTAATTTTTTTACACTCAAAAGATTGCGGATTTAATTCTGCAACATCAACACCACCACGAGTTATAGTTGCTCTTTCAATATTATCAAAATTTTCAATATTAAATTTAAATCTTTTTAGTAATTGAATAATTTGATTTACATTTTCATTTGATAAATTTGCACACTGCATTTTTTTATTTAGCTTCACATAATCTAATAAATAATTAGCAATTTTCAAACTAACAAATTCATTAACACAATGAATTAAATATCTTTTTGAATTGTTTTGTTTATAATTTAAAATTTTATTTCTTAATTCATCAAAAGAAATTTCAGGCACAAAATCAACAATTAAATCATCATTGCACACCGAATGTTCTTCAATTTTTGATGAAAGATTAAAAGCAACAGGTCCTGAAACACCAAAAGATGTAAAAATTAAATTTCCCTTAGAAGAACACTTAATTTTGTTATCTTTTGAATAAAACAATTCACAAAAAACCGAACTTCCTTCCAAATTCTTAATATTTTGCTTAACTCTTAATGCACATAGTGATGGTCTAGGTTTAATGATTTTAATGTTTAAATTTTTAGCAAATTTATATCCATCTCCATCACTACCCGTTGTTGGATAACTTAAACCACCAGTTGCAACAACAACACAATCAAAAATTTGATGTGAATTATTAACGAATAAGTCAAATTTATTGTTATTTAAAACTATTTGTTCAACTTTTGAATTTAAACATAAATTTATTTTACCATTAATATTACTATCAAAAGCGTTTTTAATTGTTATTGCCTTATTTGAAATTGGAAAAACTCTGTTGTTTTCTTGAACAACTGTTTTCATTTGCAAGGAATTTAAATATTCAATCATATCATATGGTTGAAACTTATTTATGGAAGTATACAAAAATTTGGAATTGTGAGGCACATTTTCCAAAAAGGTTTTACTATCAACAAAATTTGTTACATTGCATCTTCCATGACCTGTTATTAATAATTTTTTTAATGTGGTTTCGTTTTTTTCATATAGTGTTACTTGAACATTATTATTTTTTGCTAATTGCAACGCACAAAAAACACCTGATGCACCACCGCCAATAATTGCTACTTTCATATTAATATTATAACAAAATATAATTACATTGTAATAACATATATAAATAATAAATAAAAAAAAGTTAGGCATTAAAACCTAACTTATTTGGCTCCCCAAGCAGGATTCGAACCTGCAACCTATCGGTTAACAGCCGAGTGCTCCACCGTTGAGCTATTGAGGAATAACATTAGTATTATATGCATTAAACAATTAAAAGTCAACACTTTTTTTAAAATAATTTTAAAAAATTTTTTAGATTTTTTTTAATATAAAAATAATGTAAAAAATTAAGAAATAAAGCCATATTGACAAGAAATTAAAGTAATGATATACTAAATTATAACTTAAAATTTTGGAGTTAATATGGAAATAATTTTAAAAGTTGTTGATGCAAATAATTGTGATGTTGAATATGTTAGAGAAGCTTCTCGACTAAATGAAACAATTTTCACCAAACAAACTCAACTACCATCAATAATTCAATCAAAATTTAAACCAGATGTTTGGATTTTTGCCTATGGAAAAACAGAAGATGGTGAAATTTTGCTTGGAAAATTAGACATTAACTTTTCTAAATCCACTCTACTAAACCATACAATTAGAAAAGTGAAAATAAGCAACATTGGAATTTTACCATTTGCCAGACACAAAAATGTTGGCTCAGAACTTTTACACAAAGCACGAAAACTTTGTGATAAAAATTATGTTGATTATATGTATATTTTTTGTGATAAAAAAGTTGTTCCATTTTACAAACATTGTGGATTTATGCCTATCACAAAAGATGATGAATCAAATCCTAAAAAAACATTATTATTAGCAAAACCAGTTTCAAAACGTTGCATAAAAAATCCAGACATAATAAAACA
>CALWDV010000067.1 GCA_944376785.1 uncultured Clostridia bacterium
GCTTTTTCAACAGCAAAAATTAACGCCTTGCTAATTTGGTCGTCTTTGTTAACATAATTGGAAAGCCTAGAATTTAAGTTTTCCACTTCATTTTTAAGTGCAACCACTCTGTCTTTTTGTTCTGCCAATTTGTCTTCATATTTTAAATACATTTTATTTATGTATTCATCAACTTCTTCAATATTATAACCTTTTTTATCCACTGTAAACTTAGCCATTATTTCTCCTTTTTGTTTAGATAAAATCTTTCAGGAATTAAACTGCCCACAAACACTGCTAATATTAGTGTTAAGAAAAACAATCCTAAAAACCAACCCAAACCAATTATATTAAACGAATATAAATAAAATGATACACTAATTATAACTAAAAATGATGAAATTTTGTAATGTAACCAATCTCTAAAAAATATGCCAACTAAAAGCGAACTAAAAGCAGCACAACTAAAAATTACTGGCCACAAATTAATGTAATTATATGGTGTGAAAAATGAAATTAATAAAATTATTCCATTTGTTAATAAAAATGTTCCAAACCATGTTGCACTATCACTTTTAAAAATTATTGCCTTAATAATTAAAGAAGCTCCAACAAAAATGCAAAGCATTGGAAACCAAAAATCTTTTAATTCCAATTTAACATAAGGAACATATGCTTGAACAATTAAACAGGTTATGTATCCTAAAAGTAATATTAAATTTAAAATGTTTAAAAGTGTTAATCTTTTCAAAGCAATTTCAACCCAATTATTTATTATGTTATTTATTTTAATTATATATATTATATTATAATTTAATAGTTAATTTTAATTTGATTATTTTTTAAATTTTAATCTTTTTTAGTTTTCTCATCAATTATCATTTCTTGATTATTATTTTTGTTCTTTTTAGTTGTTTTTTTATCTTCATTTATTTTAGTTTTTTCACTTTGTGATTTAACTGCAACTAAATTATTTTTTCTTTTATTAACATAATCAACAACTAAAATTATTATTAATGCAATAAGACCAATTAAAAACATAATTCCACTAATTAACTTGCTCCAAGCAATATCGGTGCCGGGAATTATCATTATAAATTCAGGGTCACGCAAATCTTCTAAAAAGAATCTAATAAAACCATAGTACATTAAATAACTTGAAGCAACCAAACCTTTTTGTTTTGTTTTTCTAAGCAAAAACAATAAAACAAAAAAACCTATTAAATCAAGTAAACTTTCATAAAAGAAATTTGCTAAATGCCAAGTTCCGTTAACATTAACTCCAAATGGAAACCACTTTAAAGCATCGTTTGTTATTTCCCAACCATAAACTTCAACGTTTGCAAAATTACCCCATCTGCCAATGGACTGACCCAAAATTAAAACAGGCGCAGCAACATCCATTGCTGAAAGTGGGTTAACTTTTTTAATTAAACAACAAATAACTAACCCAATGGCACCACCCATAACGCCACCCCAAATGGAAAGACCACCTTGCCAAACAGCACACATTTCCCAAAAAGAATTGTAAAGCTCTATGTTATTAATAACAAAAGCAAATCGGGCACCTATTATTGATAACGGGAAAATCCACCAAATTAAATCGTATGGCAAATCTTTTTTCAAATTTCTTTCAGGCATTAATTCACAAGCTATAATAACTGCAAGTAAAAATGCACAACCAATTAAAAAGCCATACCAACTAACTCTAAATAAAAGTAAGTCACATAAAACTAAAACCAAAACAACTCCTGCAAAAATTGCAAGAGAAATTAAAAATTTTTTTGTATTAATTTTAAAACCTAAAAAATTAAAATATTCTTTCATATAAAATTTCCATATTAAAAATTCAAAGTTTCTAACATTATTAATTATATAATTAAACTTAAAATAATGTCAAATTAAGTGTGAAATTATAAATTAAAAATAATTGTCTTTTTTTGAATTATTTTTGAAATAAAAAAACTAAAAAACCAGCAGGTTTTTTAGTTTAATTTATTATTTTTAATGAACCCCTCATATTTTTTAATATCAGAAACATTTAAAGCAAAAGCTTGACCAAATTCAACAAAACTATTAAATGCATAAAATTTTTCATTTGATGAATATTTGTCTGTACACAAAATAATTTCTTGAATACCTTTCATTCTTTGTTTATTAATTCCATATTGCATTAATGATGATGCAACGTGTTTTCTTCTAAAAATAGGTACTGTTGAAACTTTTGTTATGAATGATTCAATGTTATTACTTAACATAACAACCAAAGAAATTGGATTATTGTTATAATAAGCAATATATGCACTTACTTTATAACCATCAACAACATCCGTTAAATTCAATTTTTTTAAATTTTCAACTTGTGTTTTTTCATTATCATCTAAATCATCTAAACTTGCTTTTGCATGATAACCTTTAATGTAAACTTCAATGATTTCATTAATATGACTTTCATCAACTTCCTTATATTCCACATCTTGAATTTTACATTTTGTGTTATTTAAATTAAATCCATCAATTAATTTCATCCAAACATCATGGAATTCAATCGGGAAAAACATTTGAAGCATATGGGCGTCACTTGCATATCTATCATAATTATTACCATCAAATGGCAAATAGGCAACTTCTTTAACTTTTTTGTCTTTACATTCTTTTTTTATTTCTAAAATTGTTTCAAAAATTTTATCATGATTTTTTAAAATTCCAAAATTATAAAATGGCGTCCTATCAACCTTGGTAGAATAAACCATATCGTAATCTTCGTGTTTTTCAACATTACTGCCCCAAAAATTTTTATTTGCCCTAAAATATCTTTGTGCAACATCTTTAGAACTCTTTGTTACTTGTGCATATTTTAATAATGAATATATAACACTAATAAGCATAATTAATTCACTAATTGAAGTGGTGTATGCACCAAGTAGAATATCATAAGGGATTAATAAAGCAGAAGAAAAAATATATCCAAATCTTAATGTTCTAACATCACTTTGCCAGGAAGTATAAGTTACAACAACTAAATTAACAACCATTAACAAGTCAATAACATTATTCCAGAAAATAATAGCCATTATTATATAGTATAATTCAAACATAATCATAACTATTGGTTCTGGTTTTCTGTTTGATTTACTATAATAAAAATAAACAATAGTTCTAACTAATGCACCAGCAACTAATAAACCACCAAGCAAACTTCCACATAAAATATATGTGGCAATCATAGTCACATTTGTTACTGCAAAACAAAGCATCATCTTCCATTTTTCTTTTGGTAAAAATGATAAAATAGTAAATAATATTGTTAGCAATCCCAACCCTTGAACGACATAAAAATTAACATCCATAAATTATATTCCTTTATATAAATTTTTATCATTTATTAGTAGTATAAAAATAATAGAATAATTTGTCAAATTATAATAAAATAATTTTATTCAAATAAATTCAAACAAAAAAAAGTCACCTATGTGACTTTTAATTAACATTTGGTCCTGTTGCAACAATGTTTCCATTTTGTTCAAAAACAGTTATATCGCCAGAATTAATTTCTGGATGAGTATTATGATAATATTCATAAACACTAAGTGCTTTTAACATTTTTTGAGCAGTGTTTTCTTGAGCTTTTAACAATTTTAAATTTAGCCCATATGTTGTTTGAATGTTAATTGTTGTGTTTATGTCAAACTTTAAATCAATGCTTCTAATTAATGCCTTATATAATGTGTTTGTGTAACCAGCAGAAGAAAGCATATAACCAATTGAAGTTAGCATATTAGCAACTGGTAAATTAGTAAATTCCCCAGCAGAAAAATCATTAATTGTGTAATTTAAATTATTTAAAGTTAAAACTGCTGGATTTTGTTGATTTGGCACAACTTGACTATCTGTTATTTTTAAAACCTTTAAATCATAGTCCAAAAAAACATAACTATAACCACTGGAACTATTTTCGTTAACAACTTTTAAAGCATAAAGTTCTTCACGTTCTGCAACCGACACTTTTAGTTTGTTTGGAAATTTTATTTCTAAATTAATAACTTTTAAGTATGGATTGCTTGTTTCTAAATTATTAATATATTCTTCTTTATTAATTAAGAAAATGCTTTCACCTGTTTTAAATTTTCCACTATCAATTATTTCGCTGTTAGTTTTACCACTTAAAACTTTTGTTGTTGAAAGCCACGCTAAATCCACAGTGCTTAATGTAAACACTGTGCTACACAAAACTATTATTGTTGTTATTATAACAAACACACTTAAAATAATAATTAATCTAGCGTTTTTCATTTTATCCTTCAATTCTTTTAATGTCGGCACCTAAACAATTAAAATCATTTTCAATGTTTAAATATCCCCTGTCAATATGATAAATATCATTAATTGTTGTGTAACCCTCTGCACACATTCCTGCAATAACTAGCCCTGCTCCACTTCTTAAATCTGGTGCAGTAACATTTGCACCATAAAGTGATTTAACACCATTAATTAACGCCATTCTATCTTTAATAATAATGTTCGCACCCATTTTTGTTAGTTCAGTGTAAATTTTAAATCTTGTTTCAAACAAGTTTTCAATTATAACACTTGTTCCTTTGCAAATGGTTTGCAATGTTAACATTTGACTTTGTAAATCGGTTGGAAAACCAGGGTATGGCAAAGTTTCAATTTTAGGAATACTTTTTAATTTGTGCCCAACTTCAATTATTATTTTATCATTTTTTAGTTGAAGTTTGCAACCGCTTTGTTTAAGTTTAGAAATTAATGCTGTGTTATGCAAATGATTAGTGTTTGTTAAACACACTTTTCCACCTGTTACTGCACAAGCAATTAAATATGTTCCCGTTATAATTCTATCAGGTATTGGTGTGTAATTAACACTATGAAGTTTTTTAACACCTTCAATTTCAATAGTGCTAGTTCCAGCACCTTTAACCTTTCCACCCATTGCATTAATAAAATTTTGTAAATCTTCAATTTCAGGTTCTTTTGCAGCGTTATAAATTTTTGTTACGCCCTTGCAAAACACACTTGCCATAATTATGTTTTCAGTTGCACCAACCGATGGAAAATCTAAATGAACTTCACCACTTGAAATGTTTTTTGCATCACAATAAATGTAACCATGTTTTTCTTCAATTTTCACATTTAACGATTGCAAACCTTTAATGTGCAAATCTATTGGTCTGGTTCCAATGTTGCACCCACCCGGATAAGCAACTTTTGCTTGTTTAAAACGTGCCACCAATGGTCCTAACATAAAAATTGAAGACCTTACTTTTTTTGTGTATTCATCTGATATGTAAAATTTATCTGCAACTGAACTGTTAATGGTTAAAACATCATCTTGAAATTTACAAACTGCTCCAAGTTCAGTTAAAATTTTTACCATATAGTTAACGTCACTATACTTTGAACAATTATTAAGTGTAACAACACCATCACACAAAATTGCACCTGCCAAAATTGGCAAAATTGCATTTTTTGCTGTTGACACTTTAACTTCACCGTTTAAAGTTGTGCCACCTTTAATATAAAATTTTTCCATATAAACTCCTAACACTAGATATTTCATTTTATGGAAAAAATTTTTCTTGTGTTACTTTATTTAACTATGCCGAAACCTTTTTTGCGTGTTTTTTTATTTTAAAAACATTAAAATTAAAATCTTTTTGTTCATCTTTT
>CALWDV010000068.1 GCA_944376785.1 uncultured Clostridia bacterium
GGTGTTTTTCGTATAATAATATTGAACTTTGTTCAAATTATTAAAAGAGGTTTATTATGAGCACCGAACTAAAAATTGTTTTAATTGTTTGTGCAGTTTTAATTGTTTTATTATTTATTGTTTTATCTAGCCGCACAAGAATTAAAAAAATTTATCAAAAATATTTGAATGTTGGGAACCAATCTCATTTAACTGGTGGGCAATTTGCCGGTATTGCCATTGAACAACTTGACCTAGACATTACTTTGGGTGTTACTGATGGTGAACTTACCGATGCATATTCCCCAAAAAGAAAAATGCTAATTATGAGCCGTGAAGTTTGCAATTCACCAAGTTTAGCATCATTAACCATTGTTGCCCACGAATTAGGCCACGCATTGCAAGATTTTAAAAATGATTACTTATTCCATTTCTCACAAATTGTTGGAAGAATTAACCGTTTTATAAGCAAGTTTTTCATTCCTGTTTTAATTGCTGGAATTGTGGTTTTGTTTTTTAACATGGAAATTGCTTTAACGCTTTTATGGGTTTCATTAGGAATATTTTTATTTAATGTTTTAGATAAAATAATAACTATTCCCGTTGAATATAATGCTAGTCACAGAGCACTAAGATATTTAAAAGATTATCATTACCTTTCACAATCTGAAATTTCAAAGGCAAAAAAATTATTAAACTGTGCTGCACAAACTTACATTGCTTCATTGTTTGATGGCATAATTCTTTTTGGAAACAAGTTAAATAGATTATTCACAAAAACTAGGAGAAGATAATGTTTAGTTTATATTGGGAATATTACATTATGGGCATAATTTTATTACCAGCTTTAATTTTGGCAATTTATGCTCAATCAAAAGTAAATTCCACTTACGGAAAATTTTCACAGGTTATGTCAAAAAAAGGAATGAAAGCTTGTGAAATGGCAAGGTTACTACTTGACTGTGCCGAACTTCAAAATGTTAAAGTTATTCAAGTTGCAGGAAATTTAACCGATTATTATGACGATAAGAAAAAAGTGGTTGCTTTAAGCAGTTCTGTTTATGATTCTTCAAGTGTTGCTGCCCTAGGAATTGCAGCACACGAAGTTGGACATGCACTTCAATTTAAAAATAATTATTTACCTGTTAAAATTAGAAACATAATAATACCAATAACAAACATTAGTTCAACATTATTATGGCCACTTGTTATGTTAGGTTTAATTTTTAACTTTGCAGCAATGCCTGGTTCATTAGTTGGTGACATTTGCTTATGGAGTGGTGTTATTATTTTTGGACTTGCTGCACTATTAGATTTAATAACATTACCTGTTGAATATAATGCAAGCCACAGAGCAATACAAATTTTGTCTAAAACTGAAATTTTAGATGATGAAGAAACAAAAGGAGCTAAAAAAGTTTTAGGTGCTGCTGCCCTTACTTATGTAGCCTCACTTTTAACAAGTATTTTAAACTTAATTAGATTTTTACTCGTTATTTTAATGCATTCGAATAGAGAATAATAAAAAAATAAAAAAAGCAAAGAATTTTGCTTTTTTTTAAACCCACAAAAATCATTCATCTTTAATTGCAGTTGAACAATAAGCTTTTTGATTGCCACGCTGAATTGTTATTCCGTTACTGCAACAATCACCACACTTATTAAACAAACAATTTTTTGCTTCACAACTTATTTTAACATCTTTATTATGCCTAAACGCATGATATTCCGGAGCAATTTCAAACATTGTTTTGCTAACATTTTGTTTTTGTTCCTCTGTTAAATTATTGTTTTTTTCATATGTTGAGCAATTTAAGTTATGTTTAACATTAATTCCTTTTGCTTTGCAACTAAATTTATCGTTATAAACACAATCAAGTTTTTTACATTTTAAATCCATAAACTCACCACTTTTTAATTATTATTTACCAAAATAAATTTTTTAAAACATAATTAAATTGACAATTATGATTAATTTAATTAAAATTTTAATATAATAAAAAATAAGGAGAAAAAATGAAAGTTATTCTACTTAAAGACATTAAAGGCACAGGTAAAAAAGGCGATGTTGTTAATGTTGCCGATGGTTATGCTAGTAACTATTTAATTCCAAACAAACTAGCACAAAATGCCAATGCAACCAATTTAAATCTTGCAAATCAAGAAAAAGCAAGTGAACAACACAAACAACAAGTTATGCTTGATGCTGCAAAAGAACTTAAATTAAAATTAGATAAATTATATGTTGAACTTAACATTAAATGTGGCGAAAACGGAAAAACTTTTGGAAGCGTTTCAAACAAAGAAATTGCCGACAAACTAAACGAATTAGGATATGAAGTTGATAAGAAAAAAATTGAATTTAATCCTGTTAAAACAATAGGAATATTTGATGTTAAAATTAAACTTCACCCACAAGTTACAGCAACTGTAAAAGTTGAAATTAAACCATTATAAAAGCACCTTATGAGTGCTTTTTTTGGGTTAAAATAACCAAATAATTTTTGTCTTATTGAACTTTAATTTTGTTTATTATATAATATTAACTGTTATTATTTTAAATATAAAAGGTTTGTTGTATGGGAACAGAATTAGAAAAAAAATTAGAATCAGGTTTAAGATATTACAAAAATCAAATTAAAACAATATTAAGTGAAGAAGACACAAAAACTTTTTGTAAATTATTTATATCATATGAATATGGTAAAAGATTATTAAATGCAACTAATTTAGAAATTAAAGATTTAGACAATCAAATTGAAGTTGCAGCAGCAAAACAACTTCCAAAGGACACTGAATATAATATTATTGGTGTTGTTAATCAATACATAACTGCCCTAAGAAGTTTCACTGAAGAAAAAGATTTAACTAAAAAATTAGGTTTAGAAAACAGAGTTAAATTATGTGCTCAATCAATAATTGATAATTATGGCGAAGAAAAAGCTAGAAACATTATTTCTATTGCAATGCAAAAAAGTGTTGTTTTGGCACAATTTGAAAGTTTAAAAAATAGTTGTGATGTTGAATATGACAGAATTTTAGCAATGTCAAAATACAAAAAAGGTTTAAAAGTTATTGGAAAACTTTATGCTGAAACCTATGCTCAACTTGATGACGAAAGAAAAAAACAAATACATTGTTCTTGTTTAAAAGGAAAATCTAAATAAAACGCACATTGGCGTTTTATTTTTTTATTAATTTTTTAATACCACAAAAAAAAAGAACGAAAAATTCGTTCTTTTTTAATCACACATTTTTTATTTATGCACTAAGTTTAACTATTTAAGTTCAACAGTTGCGCCAGCTTCTTTAAGTTTAGCTTCCATAGCTTTAGCTTCTTCAGCAGGAACATTTTCTTTAATTGTTGAAGGAGCACCATCAACTAATGCTTTTGCTTCGCCTAAACCTAAACCTGTTAATTCTTTAACAGCTTTAATAACAGCAAGTTTGTTAGCGCCAACTTCTTTTAATACAACTGTGAATTCTGATTTTTCTTCAGCAGCAGCACCAGCAGCAGCACCAGCAGCAGGACCAGCAACCATTTGAGCAGCAGCACTAACACCAAATTCTTCTTCTAATTTTTTAACTAATTCGTTAACTTCCATAACTGTTAACTTTTTGATTTCTTCAACTAAATTTTCTAAATTTGCCATTTTAAATTTCCTCCGATAATTTTATTAAATTAACCTTTTTTTGCTATTTCATTTAAAGCACGTGCAAGGCTTGATACAGGTCCTTGTAAAACACCAAGTAACATAGCCACCAAAACTTCTTTTGTAGGAATTTTTGAAAGTGCTTCAATTTGTTTTTCATCTGCTAATTCGCCATTAACATAACCGAATTTAACTTTCATTTTCTTAATGTCTGAAATTGTGTTGCAAATAATTCTTGCACCAGTTACTTCATCTTTTGCAAAAACAACACTGGTTGTTCCTTCAAACATTGTTGGATCGAAGTTATTAATTCCAAGTTCATTTAATGCTTTAACAATTAAACGATTTTTATAAACTTTATAAATAACATCGTTATCTGTGAATTCTTTACGTAGTTTTGTATCTTCTGCAACATTAATTCCTGTGTAATCTACAAAAATTACACTTGAAGCATTTTTGAAATTGTTTTTAATTTCTTCAACTAATTGTTTTTTAACTTCTATTGCTTTCATTGTAACCCTCCTTATTAAACTTTTTGCATATTTGTTTTAACAAATAAAACTTTTTGTTTTGAATAATCAAAACATTTTTGCAACTTTCGTTGCTTTATAATGTGTGAGGATTTAAAAAAAACTCTTTCGCCACCACAAGTAAACGAAAGAGTTTGAAACTACATTTTTAAACACTTTTTGTTTACCTCGGCAAGATTTACTGTTATACTTGCTGTCTTTGGCAAGACCTTTTTTAAAACCGAAAATAGTATATAATATTTTATTATTAATGTCAATGTTATTTTTTATTTTTAATAATAATATTTTAATTTTATTTGCAAAATTACTATTATTTTAATATTATAATTTTAATATGACTATAAAAAAAATTAATTCCTTTATTTTAATAATTTTATTATTAGTTTGTTTGCCTCTTTTGGGTTGCTCAAATAAAAATCAAACAAAATTAGCATATTTCCCAAAAAATAGTGTTGGTGAACTAACAATTTTTTCACATAACAATGTGAAAGACAGTTTGCCAATGCTTTTTAATTTAGGTCATAGTTTTTTAACTTTTAAAAACACAAGCAGTGAACCAATTAAAATTGCAAACTACTTAGTTGTTCCAAATGAAACAATTTGCATTGGAACTTGGAGCATTTCTAGTCACTTTGGTGTTTGGTTTAATTTGGAATATAACTATGATGTTTTACATAACAGATACGATGGCAGAGTTTCAGTTACAAAAGGTGTAACAAATGAAGATGTTGAAAAAATTACTGAATTTATTTATTTGAATGACACTTGGAGTCCAATTAAAAATTGTTCATATTTTGCAGTTAATTTATGGAACGAGGTTGCAACTGATGATGAAAAATTGGACACTTATTGGATTTACTCTCCTAATAAAGTAGTTGCCAATTTAAAACAATTTAAAACTTTTGAAGTAAACAAATTAATGGTTTCAAACAAAGAATTTGGTTATTTTGCAAACACAACATATGTTGGGTTTACAATGGAAGGAGAATATGATTATGTTTAAAAAAATTTTATTTATAATTCTTTGTTTTGCAGATTTATATTTAGCATATGCTACCATTGGATTTACAATAATGGGTGCAACTGCTCCAAAACTTTATGGTGAACCACACGCATTTTTTATGGGTAATTATGTGTTAAGCATTGTTTTTGGTATTGCATTTATTGTTGACACATTGGTAGTTATATTAATGGCAATTAATATGTTTAATTTAAAAAAGAAAAAGTGAGTTAATCTCACTTTTTTTATATGCACTTTTTTGAATATGTTTAACTTTAAATATTATTATGTTATTTTTTTAGTGTTTTATGGAAATTGATTTAACATTAATTTAAAACCACATTGAGCAGAAATAAGCGACACATTTGTGGCATTTGTTTATGCTTTTGTGGTTTGTTAGTTATTGGGGTTTTCACACGAATGTGTGATTGTTGTTTTTTTGTG
>CALWDV010000069.1 GCA_944376785.1 uncultured Clostridia bacterium
TTTCTAATCCGTTTGGATATACGGCATATCTAACAGAATTTTCTAGGTTAACATTGTTTGCTCTTAGCCACATACCAGTAACAATGTGGTGACCATAAACAATGTAAATTGTTCCATCATTAGTTATAATACCTTTTTGTGGCAAATTATATTTTGTTAATTGTTCTTCATTAATCTTTCTTGGAATTTTAAAGAACATTTCATTTTCTTGATTAAAAAAATCAGGTGAAAAAGAACTAAAAATTCCGTCATACAAAAATTTTACTTCTTCATAAGGCAAATCTTTAATTTTAACGCCATCGTTTAAAATTTTGTTCTCAACGTTCATAAAAATTCTCCGTATTTTTTTAAATTATAATAAAGTAAAAATTAGTTGTCAATATCAAAAATTTTATTAAATATTAAGCAATTAATCATTTTTAGTTTTTTTATTTTTCATATATAATAGAAAAAAAGGAGAGAAGCATTGTCAAAAATTATTTATTTAACAAGTGATATAGATTGCTATGAAAGGTTCTTTGATGAAAATGGTAATAAGATAAGAAAAACTCATGCAATTATTAATCATAATAATTTTTTTAATAATTTAAAAAATGACTTAAATGAAACATTAAATTTTGTTTTTGTGGCAAGTAATAAATCTAATTATGAAACAACAGATGTTTATGCCACAACAATTAAATCTGCATTTGAAAAATCTGGTTTTAATCTTGTTAGTTTCGTTGTTTTAGATGATAGAACCAAAAACAATGCAAAAAGCATTGTTGAAAATGCAAATGTTATATTTTTGTGTGGTGGTCATGTTCCAACACAAAATGAGTTTATTAATGAAATTGGTTTAAAAGAATTATTAAATAATTTTAACGGAGTAATAATTGGGCAAAGTGCCGGTTCAATGAATTCGGCAAACATTGTTTATGCTCAACCAGAGTTAACAGGTGAAGCAGCTAATCCTAATTTTAACAGATGGCTTAAAGGTTTGAATTTAACAGACATTAACATTTTGCCACATTATAACCTAATTAAAGAAGATGTTTTAGATGGTTTTCACATTATTCACGACATAACATTTAAAGATAGTTTCAAAACCAGTGTTTTAATTATTCCAGACGGAACCTACGTTCGCATAGAAAATGAAAAGGCACAAGTTTTTGGTTTGGCGTGGGAAATGAAAAATGGAATTATGAAACAAATTTGTGAAGATAATCAGGTTAAAGAAATAAATAATAGAAAGAGTTAAAAAAAAATAAAAACACAAACATTTTGTGTTTTTATTTTTTTTGTTTAAACTTATTTATTTGTTAATTTTTTAATTTTTTCTTTAAGTTCAGCATTCTCTTTTAAAAGTGCATCATATTCTGTTTTAGTAATTGTTATGGTTTCATTATTGTCATTATGTTTGTTAATATTTTCAACATTTTTCTTTGAACTTAACACCGACAAGGTTATTAATAAGCCAACAGAAACAACAATTAAAATCCAAAAAATTTCTGTCATTGCTGTTATGTTAAACAAATCAACACCTGCAATTAAAAGTGAAAGCATAATGTCAATAACGCAAACAAAAATGTAAGTTATAATTTGCAAAGCAAAAAACTTTTTTTCAAGTTTTGTGTTTAATGAAATAATAATCATAAACAAAATGCTAAAAATTGATAAGATGCCTGTTAATCTGTTAAAAGCATTTGCATTGTTAAGTAATGGTGAGCAAAAAATTATTAAAGCAAATAAAACTGAAAGCATTAATAATGATAAACTAACCAACCCTAAAACTTTTTTTTGTTTGATAATGTTTATTTCCGTTATTGAAACAGCGCAACTAATTGCAATAGCACTGGAAATAAGCAAAATCCTTAAAGGAACACCTTCAAAAATTTTAACTTTGAAAATAGCAAGAATTAGCATTAAACATGAAAGAGCAAGTGTGGAAAGTGAAATAATCATTAAAACTTTTTTTGTTTTGTTAAATTCCATTTATTTTCCTCCTTTTCCTTTATTATTTAATTTAAAATCTTATTATAATGATATAATAAATTTTTATTAATGCAAACAAAAATTAAAACATACAACAAAATTAATAAGCAAAAATCAATTAAATTGATTTATTAATAAAAAATATGTTGATATAATAATTAGGTATGAACACAAATTTTATATTAACACAAATTTTTGGTGGTATTGCTTTAATACTTGTTTGCATTTCTTATTTTGTGAAAAACAAAATAAGTTTTTTAGCAGTGCAAATTTTTGCAAATGTTTTTTATGCTGGTGCATTTTTATTTCAACATTTGTTTGTGGCAGGTTTTAACACATTAATATCAATAATTAGAACGGCAGTGTTCTATTATTATTTTGTTAAAAAACCAGATAAAGAAATTCCAATGTTTATTCCATTAATATTTGTTGGTTTTTATTCAGTTAATTTTATAATGTTTAATGTTGCTTGGTATGAAATTTTTGTTTTGCTCACAAGCATAATTTTCACATTTGCATTTTACATTAAAAATATGCAAACCACCAGATACGTAATGCTTATTCCAAACATTATTTTGTGTGTTTATAACGCACTAAATATGTGCTACACAAGCAGTGTGCTTGATGGAATTGAATTTTGTGTAAACTTAATTTCAATCATTTATTTTTCAGTTCTTGCAAAAAAATACGGAAAAACAGAAAAGGAAAATAAAACTAAAAATAATAAAATTATAGAAAATAAAATAGAAAATAAAAAAATTATAAAATAAAAAAAAGGTTGCCAGAATGCAACCTTTTTTTAACTCATAATTAATTTATTTAATCTATTCTTCCAGTTAATTCTCCAAATTCTTTTAGTGATGAAAAATTATTTTGTCTAAGTGCTTCATAAACAATTATTGCAACTGAATTAGAAAGATTTAAACTTCTTGCTTTTTCAATCATAGGAATTCTAATGCAGTTGTCATAATGCTGTTTTAACAAACTTTCTCTTAGTCCAAAACTTTCTTTGCCAAAAACAATAAAACAATCGTTAGGGTATTTAACTTCGGCATAGGTGAGTTTACTTTTTGTACTAGCAAAATAAAAAACTTTGTTTTTATTTTTTTCATAAATCTCTTCAAAGCTATCAACCACTTCTACATTCGCTAAATCAAAATAATCTAACCCAGCACGTTTAAAATGTTTGTCGTCAAGCAAAAATCCAAGTGGTTTAACCATGTAAAGTTTGCAACCTGTGGCTGCACATGTTCTAATAATATTTCCTGCATTTTGTGGAATTTCAGGTTCAACTAAAACTATTGATATCATTTTTTACTTCCTTGTTTAATTTTGTTTTACCAGTCATAAGGACCATTGTTGTGAGTTTTAACATCGTCATAAAACTCAAAATATTTTTGTTTAAAATTGTTATTATTAACCTGCTTTTTTATTTGTGCTTTTTTAGTTTGTGAATTTTTTGTTGAAGAAATTTGTTGTACTTGTTTTGTTTTATTTGATTTTGAATTATTAGTTTCTGTCATAAACCTAACCTTAAATGTCACAATTTAATTTATTTAATAAATCTTTAATTGCTCTGCCACGATGTGAAACCGAATTTTTTTCTTCATCAGAACATTCACCAAAACACTTGTTTAACTCGTTTGAATAAAATAAACAATCATAGCCAAATGCAGTGTTGCCAGTTTCTTGTTTTAAAATTTTTCCACAAACTTCGCCTTTGCCCACAACAGTTTTTCCGTCTGGTTTTAAAAGAGTTATAACACAAACAAATTTTGCATTTCTATTTTTTTTGTTTTCCAAATTTTTTAAAAGCTTGTTTCTGTTTGCTTGGTCGTTGTGTTCTTGTGCATATCTAGCACTGTAAACACCGGGTTCTCCATTTAAGGCGTCCACACATAGTCCACTATCATCAGCAATAACTGAATAATTCAAATTTTTTGATTTTAAAAATTTTTGTAGTGCAACTGTTTTAATTTTTGAATTTTCTTCAAAAGTGTTTCCATCTTCCACAATTTCTTCATTAAAACCAATTTCACTCATTGGAATTATTTCGTAGTTTTTAAAAATTTCTTTAAACTCTTTAATTTTATGTTTGTTGTTTGATGCTAAAATAATTTTTTCCATGTTGTTTTCCTTTTTCATTTAAAAATAAAGGGCGAACCCTTTATTTTGTTTTTATATTTGAATCACAAAAAACTTTTTTAATTTGATTTAAATATGCTGTGTAGGTTTGAAATTGAATTGGTGTGTAACTTATTAATATAACTTCTTTAATGTTAGTAAACTCACTTAACGCTCTTGTTACTTCATCAAAAACAGCAGGAACAGCTAAACGGGTTGGAAATCCAAAAATACCAGTTGAAATACCGGGGAAAGCAATTGTTTTTAAACCTTTTTCATTTGCTATTTTTAAGCTGTTATAGTAGCAATTTTTTAGTTGTTGTGTTTGAGCTTCGCGTTTGTTTCTGTCGTAAACTGGTCCAACTGTGTGAATAATAAACTTGCTTGGAAGTTTATATGCTTTTGTTATTTTTGCTTCGCCTGTTAAACAGGCATTAAGTGCAAGGCATTCTTCATTTAATTTTGGACCAGCGGCTTTATGAATTGCTCCATCAACTCCACCACCACCCATTAAAGATGGATTTGCAGAATTAACAATGGCGTCACAACGAAGTTTTGTTATGTCACCATACATTAATTTAATTTTTTTTAAATTTTCTATTTGGCTTGGAGTGAATGTTGGTAAATCTTTAATACCATAATTTAATATGGTTTTAGATATTATGTCGTTAGATTTTAATGTTTTATCCATAAAATTTCTCTCTTTATGTTAATTTGTTTTAACTTATTGTTAATTATATCAAAATTAATGTTTATAGTAAATTTAAATAGTGTTAAAATAATTTAACATTAAAATAAAAAAATTTAAAAAGTTAAATTGTTTTGCATTTTAAAAGCTTTAACCGTGTTTTTTAAAAGTGATGCAATGGTTAAAGGTCCAACGCCACCAGGAACAGGGGTTATAAATGATGCAATGTTTTTTAAATTTTCAAAATCTGCATCTCCACAAATTCCTTTTTCTGTTCTATTAATTGAAACATCAATTATAACAGCATCTTTTTTTATCATGTCTGCTTTTAAAAATCCAATCTTTCCAACAGCAGTAACAACCACATCGGCATTCTTTGTTAATTCTGCAATATTTTTGGTGTGGCTATGGCACATTGTAACTGTTGCATTTGCATTAAGCATAAGTTGAAAAAGTGGTTTTCCAACCAACAAGCTTCTGTTAATAATAACCACATTTTTTCCATCTAAATTAAT
>CALWDV010000070.1 GCA_944376785.1 uncultured Clostridia bacterium
GACCCATCCGCGATTCGAACGCGGGACACCATGATTAAAAGTCATGTGCTCTACCGTCTGAGCTAATGGGCCATAATTAATATTGGCTGGGGTGGCAGGATTTGAACCTACGCATGCGAGAGTCAAAGTCTCGTGCCTTACCGCTTGGCTACACCCCAATAATCATTAAACGTAAAAAAATAATGGGGTGAATAGTGGGACTTGAACCCACGACCTCTAGAGCCACAATCTAGCGTTCTAGCCAACTGAACTATATCCACCATAGTTAATATTGGTACGCCAGAAGGGATTCGAACCCCTGACCCTCGCCTTAGAAGGGCGATGCTCTATCCAACTGAGCTACTGGCGCATAATCAAGGCGACTTAACGTTTAATTCCCTTTTTATATAATGGAGCGGGTGATGGGAATCGAACCCACGTAGCTAGCTTGGAAGGCTAGAGCTCTACCATTGAGCTACACCCGCAAATATTCCCGTTCCCGCTTATTACAAAAGCAATAATATAATACCATTAAAGATAACGGCTGTCAACAAATTATTTTAAATTATTTAACATATTTACATAAATTTTTTTATTATCAACATTTATTATTGCATATGTGAACTTTCCACCCTTAAAACCAGAAAAAGCACCTGGATTTAATAACTTAATTCCATCAACTTCACAAAGATCTTGCTTGTGAGTGTGACCATAACAAACAACATCAACCTTGTTTTTTTGTGCTTCTTTAATTAAAGCTCCTAAACCATTTTTAACAAAATATTTGTGACCATGTGTTAACATAAATTTAACACCCTCAATTTCAACAAACTCGGTTGTTTTAAATTTTAAAGTATAGTCCCAATTTCCCCTAACTTTAATTACATTGTTAGAACTAAGGTTTTCAACATCACCAAGTAAATCACCCAAAAAAAATATAAAATCAAAATTGGTTGATTTTACTAATTCGTTTAAACCTTCTTTGTTTCCATGAGTGTCTGATACAACTAAAATATTTTTCATTTTTCACCTGCAATAACATAAGTATATCAAATAGTTAAAAATTTTAAAATAAAAAAACATAAAAGTGTTAAAATTAACACTTTTATGCAGTTTCTAATTTTTTATTGGTTTTATTGTTTTCTGTTGCTTTTTTAGTTTTTATAATTTGAGGTTGTTCACCATTATTAATTGTGTTTTCAGAAATAACAATTTTTTTAATTTCTTTGTCGCTTGGCGTTAAGAACATTAAATCTAACATACAATTTTCTAAAATTGTTCTAAGACCTCTTGCCCCTGTTTTTAACTTAATAGCCTTTTTTGCAACAGCTCTAATTGCACTTGGTTCAAATTCAAGTTCAACACCATCAATTTTAAACATTTCTTTATATTGTTTAGTAATTGCATTTTTTGGTGTTTGCATAATTTGAACAAGAGCATCTTCGTTTAAATCATCTAAACCAACAACAATAGGCAACCTTCCCACAAATTCAGGAATTAAACCAAACTTAATTAAATCTTGTGGTTGAATTTTCTTTAAAACAGTTCCCGTGCTTTCTTCATCTTGAACAGATATTAACGAATTAAATCCTAATGAAGAAACATTTGTTCTTTTTTCAATAATATTTTTAAGCCCAACAAAAGCACCACCACAAATAAACAAAATGTTTGAAGTGTCAATTTGCAATAGTTCTTGATGTGGATGTTTTCTGCCACCTTGTGGTGGAACAGATGCAACAGTGCTTTCAATAATTTTTAAAAGTGCTTGTTGAACACCCTCACCTGAAACATCACGAGTTATACTTCTGTTTTCAGATTTTTTTGTTATTTTATCAATTTCATCAATATAAATAATGCCACGTTCTGCTTTTTTTATGTCGTAGTTTGCATTTTGAATTAATTTTAACAAAATGTTTTCAACGTCTTCACCAACATAACCAGCTTCGGTTAATGTGGTTGCATCGGCTTGAGCAAAAGGCACTTTTAAAATTTTTGCAAGAGTTTTTGCTAACAATGTTTTTCCACTGCCTGTTGGCCCAATTAACAAAACATTGCTTTTATCAATATCAATAAAATCAACACCATCTTTTTTGTGCTTTGCATCAATGTTATAATTAATTCTTTTATAATGATTGTAAACTGCAACGCTTAAAACACGTTTTGCGTCATCTTGACCCACAACATAATCATCTAAAATTTTTTTAATAACTTCTGGTGTTGGCAAATCAATTTTATCAGAACTTTTTAAAGCGTCTTCTTCGGCTAAAATATCTTTGCAAGTTGCAATGCACTCATCACAAATAAAACTTAAACCATCTGGACTTGCAATTAAGCGTTTTGTTTCTAATTGGCTTTTCCCGCAAAATGAACAAAACATATTATTAATTTCTTTTTTCATAACTCTCCTAACAACTTTTATTAATCATCTTTTGGGAATAAAAAATTTATCTTTTTTCAATAACTTTATCAACTAAGCCATATTCTTTTGCTTCTTTTGCAGTCATCCAATTATCACGTTCAACATCTTGTGCAACTTTCTCAACACTTTGACCACAGTTTTCTGCCAACATATCAATCATTTTTTGTTTGATTTTTTTAATATGATTTGCAGTAATTTCAATGTCGGTTGCCTGACCTTGAACACCACTTAATGGTTGATGAATCATAACTTCACTGTTTGGTAAACACATTCTTTTGCCTTTTGTTCCAGCTGCAAGCAAGAATGCACCCATACTTGCTGCCAATCCAACGCAAATTGTTTGAACATCACATTTAATATATTGAATAGTGTCGTAAATTGCCATTCCTGCTGTTATGCTTCCACCAGGGCTGTTAATGTATAAAGAAATGTCTTTATCGGCATTTTTTCCTTCCAAATAAATTAATTGTGCAACAACTGTGTTTGCAACATTATCATCAATTTCACCTGTGATAAAAATAATTCTATCTTCAAGCAAACGTGAATAAATGTCATAACTTCTTTCACCTGTGCTTGTTTGATCAATAACATAAGGTACTAACATTTTTTGCCTCCAAATTTTAATTGGCACAATAAACTTGTGCCAATATAATAACATTTTTTAAATTTTAATTATTTGACAAAGAAAAATTATTTAGATTTTTTTAAGTTTTTGTCTAATAAGAATGTTAATAATTTATTCATAAGTATATCATTTTTTAGGTAATTTATTCTATCTTCATTTAATGATTCTTTATACTCTTTAATTGTTTTTTTGGCAGATTTTGCCATTTCTTTAATTTTTTCATTAACATCTTCATCAGTAACATTAATTTTTTCTTTATCTAAAATGTAAGTTAATGCTAAACGAACTTTAACAGATTTTAAAGCTTCTTTCTTTCTGTCTGCTCTTAATTTTTCAACTGTTGTGTTCATATAGTTTGCATATGCTTCTAAATTTAAACCTTGATACATTAATCTATATTCTAAATCTTTCATAAGGTTGTCAAGTTCATTTTCAACCATTGCATCAGGAATTTCAACTTCTGTGTTTTCTAAAATTAAATCAATAATTTTATTTTCAGCATCAATTTTAGCATGTTCATCTGCATGATGTTGCAAATGTTGTTCTAAATCTTTTTTGAATTCATCAAAAGTTTCAAATTCTGAAACATTTGAAGCAAATTCATCATTTAATTCAGGATATTGTTTTTCTTTAACTGCGTTAATCTTGCAAGCAAAAACAGCAGGTTTGTTTGCTAAATCTTTTGCATGATAGTTTGCTGGGAATGTAACTTTAACATCTTTTTCATCACCAGTTTTAAGCCCAATTAATTGTTCTTCAAAACCTTCAATAAAACTTTTGCTTCCAATTTCTAAATCGTAATTTTCGCTTGTGCCACCTTCAAACTTAACACCATCAATAGAACCTGAAAAATTAATGTTGGCAACATCACCTTTTTTAATTTCTCTTTCAACTTCAACAAGTCTAACATTTTGTTCTTTAATTTTGTTAATTTCTGCATTAAGTTCTTTTTCGGTGATTTTTTTGTTTTCTAGTTCAACATCAAAACCTTTATATTTGTTAACCTTAACTTCTGGTTTAACAACAACTTTTGCTTCAAGTTCAACACCATTATCATCCATGCTTTTAACACTTAAATTTGGAGCATCAACAGGTTCTAATTTGCTTTCTTTACTTAAAATTTCCATATATGCTTTATAAAAACCTTCACTTAAAGCATCTTCATAAAAAACATTTGCACCATACATTTTTTCAATTACTTTTCTTGGTGCTTTACCTTTTCTAAAACCTTCAACATTATATTTATTTCTTGTGCGAGTGTAAGATTCTTCAACTTCTTTTTCCCATTCTTGTTTGTTTAAAGTAATGTTAATTTGAACCATACTTTTTTCTAGTTTTTTAATCTTGTATTCCATAGTTTCTCCTTAAAAATTTAACTAATAGTTATTTTATCACGTTTAACACTTTTTGGCAATTTTTTATGATGTATTAAAATTGTTAAAAATGTTTGTTTTTTTAAGTATTTTTTTTGATTTTAAAAAAAATGACATTATAAATGCCATTTTTAAAAAATTAAAACTAAAAAAATTATTGCAAAAACATAAAACATAACACTTTTAATAATTAAGTTTGCTTTTTGAAATTTTTCAGATTTTTCAAGTTTACTAATTTGTTCTTGTGTTAAAGGAAGCAAATCTTTTGTATTATTGTTTTCTTGTTTTTTTATGTCTAAAACAAATTTTGTTCCAATAATAACACACAAAGCACTTGTTAACAAACAAGCAAAAATAAAAAATATATTGCTAACTCTGGTTAACAAAGCGAAAACAATTATTAAAACTATTAAAATTAAGGAAGTTATAACTAACTTATTTTTAAAAAAATTTTTAAAATCCATATTTTAAATTATACTATCACTTATAAAAAAAATTGGCAAATGTAATTAAAACAATGCCAATTTTATTTTTTATATAATATATGAAACAACAATTAAAACAACTGCAACTAGCCAAATTAAAATGAACACAACATTTCTTCTGCTTTTTGCATAAGAGAAACTTGATATTGCAAGCATAACATATGCAATAGCATCGGCAACCATTTTAAATGCTTGTGCAATTTGATTTCCTTTTAAAACTGATTGAATAAGTAATGCTGCTCCAACTAAAACCACAGCAATATAAGCCATTAAATTTGC
>CALWDV010000071.1 GCA_944376785.1 uncultured Clostridia bacterium
TCATAGAAGGTTTCATTATCTTTTAAATTAATATTTTCCATTTCTTCTTCAATAATACTTTTGTTGGTTAAAACCTGAGAAATGCTATCATTTTTTTGTTTTAATAAAACATTTTCGTCAACATCTTTGTTGTCAATTTCATTAAAATCAACATCTTCACTAAACGAGTTGGGTGAAAGTTCTTGGTTTATTAACTCTTCAATTTCATCATTTGAAACATCAAACATTTCGTCTAAATCAATATCTTTTTTTGTGTTAACAACATTTTCTTTTTTAACTTCTTGTTTTAAAAGTTGCAAGTTTTCAATAATTTCTTCTTTTAATTCATTTTTGCAGTCACTTCCCCAAATTAAAGGAATAACCTTGTTTGGTTCATCTTCCATTAAAACGCAACTAAGTGTGTTGTTTAAATCCAAGTTGTTAAGTTTAAAGTTGTATGTATTATTGTTAATTAAGTTAACATTTTGTTTAAAAACTTGTTTTTTATTTTGTGCTAAAGCCAAAATTAAGTTTGGTTTGTTGGTAATGTTAAAGCATTTTAATGTTCCATAAACTCCATCATTGTTTTTCACTAATGTTAATATGGCACTTCCATTATAGTTTTTTACTGTTGGATTGTTTAACACAATAATTTTTTTATAGGTTGTCATTTTTCCTCCACTTAATAATAATTCTTCATATATTTTATATTACAATTAAATGTAAAAGTTTAATTTACAATTAGATAAAAAAACTAATTATGAGTTAATATGTCGAATTAAAATTAATTGAAGTTATAAAAGTTTTAATTTTAGTTAAAAAAATATTAAATTTTATGTTATTAATGAAAAACCTTTTTAATTTAATAGAAAATTACTTTAATAATTAAAAACTTATGTTTTAATGTATAAATTGATTATTTCTTATAATAACAATTAAAAATAAAATATTTTCGACAATTTACTTTAATTTTATTAAATATGTTTGTTTATTTAACAATTTTTTAATTTTAATTAAAACGCATTTTTGTGTTTTTAGTGCTATAATTGACTTGTTGTTATGGCAAATAAAGTGTTAACAAAATAAGGTTAATTGGGGGACTTTGGCATAATAAAAAACATTATAAATGGAGATTAGGTCTAAATGGGAAATTTATCAAAAACAAAAATTATTTTAGTAGATAACAATGAGCAAATGAGAAAAACTTTAAAGGAGCAACTCTCAAACGGAGAAGTGGAAGTTGTTGCCGATTTTTTAGATGCAATTAGTGCATTAAACTATATTAAAGAAAATGAAGTTGATGTTGTGGTTACAGATATTGTTTTACCAAACATTGATGGTTATGAATTTTTAGAAGCTTTAAACAAACTAGGATTAAAGTATCGCCCAAAAATTTTAATACTTTCAGCACTTAGCAGTGATAATTTTGTTAATAAAGCACTAAATTATGGTGCTGATTATTACATGGTCAAACCTTGTGATATTAATGTTTTAAAAGAAAGAATTAAAGAACTAAAAAATGGTGAATCATATAAAGAAGCAGTAACAGAAATAAAAACAATAAAACCAAGAAATAAACAATTAGAAGAAAAAATAACCAATATTTTTATTACTGTTGGAATTCCTGCACACATTAAAGGTTATCAATTTTTGCGTGAAGCAATAAAAATGGCAATAGATAACCCTGAAATTATTAACAGCATAACAAAAAAATTGTATCCAAGCATTGCAGAACGTTTTGAAACAACTGCTTCAAAAGTTGAAAGAGCAATTCGTCATGCTATTGAAGTTGCTTGGAATAGGGGAAAAATTGAAAATATTAATGCTTTGTTTGGAATTAGAGTTTATTCTAATAATGAAAAACCAACTAATGGTGAATTTATTGCACTAGTTGCAGATAAAATGTTAATTGAAGGGGCTTAAAAACATATAAAAATTTGCATAATTTTTTATTAAAATTATGTATAAAAATGATTTACAAGAATATAATATCTAACTATAATATATTAACGTTAAATGGAGTGTTATTCATACATAGATTTAACAACAATTTAGTTAGGAGAAAAGTTTAATGACAACTAAAAAACCAGTTTATATTAAATGCCCAAGATGTGAACTAAACTATATTCAAAAAAAGGATAAATATTGTGAAGTTTGCAAACAAGAAATGAAAGCAGGAGCAATAGACGATGATGAACTTGAAGTTTATGATGAATTAGAACTTTGCCCAGTTTGTCGTGTTAACTATATTAATGAAGGCGAAACAATGTGTGCTTCTTGTTTAGAAGAAAGCTTGGCAATTAACAAAGATGATGACGATGCAGATTGGCGTGAATATGTTGATAAAGATGAAGAAGATGACGATTTAGATTTGCTTCCAACAAATGACGCTGATGAAATAGATGAAGAACTTGATTCAACATTCTCAAAAGATTTAGACGCAGATTTTAAAGACGATTTTGATGACGTTGATGAACTTGATGAAGAACTTGAAACTGACGACCTAGATTTGGACCTTGACCTTGACGACGTTGATGATGAAGACGACGAAGAAGATGAAGAGGACTATGATGAAGATGAAGACGATGAGGATGATGAAGATTAATTTTTAATAGTATTAAAATTTAAGGGTGCTTTTGCACTCTTTTTTTTACGAATAATAAAAACCTTTTTTGCAAATAATAATAAAAATTATTATTTTTGAGGTGTTTATGACTAATGCTGAAAAATTACAAAATGTTAAAGATGAAATATTTTGTTTAAAAGGTAAAGAACTTGATTTTTTGGTTAATAAGGGAAGAAAGAAAATAGTAAAGTTTAATGGTATTATTGAAAGTGTTTATCCTAGTATGTTTGTTATTAAACCAAACGAAAATGTGGAATTGGACCGAACAAGTTTTTCATATAATGATGTTTTATGTGGAGACATTAGTTTTAAATAATAAATTTTAAATTTAATTTTAATTTTTTTGTTTTTTTAATATGATAACTTTTTAAAAGTTGTCATATTTTTTTATTTTGAAAAGTAGAATAATAACGTAAAACAAAAAAATGGGGGATTTAAAATGGCAATTGAACCAAAATATGAAAGGGTTTTAAGTTCAGAAAGAATTAAACTTGGTGTTACCCAGGCAGTTATTGAGTGCAAACTTCCTGCAAGTGAAAACAGCGAAATTGCAAAAATTTTGTGTGCAAATGCAAAAAGTTTTATTGTTAATGCAGAATGTGGAGATAAAGAAATAACATTTGGTGGAAATGTTAATTTTCAAGTTATTTATGAAGATGAAAATGGTGTTGCAAATGGTTTAGATTACACAGCCGATTTTAAAGATAAATTTAATAACAATGAAATAACTAGCACAGCCATTCCAATTGTTAGCAGTTCGGTTGTTGATGTTAACACAAACATTAATGGTAATGACATAAAAGTGGTCGCTATTGTTGAAATTGTTGTTGAAATTATAAAAAATTTAGAAGTTAATGCTTTAACTGGCGCAATGGGAAGCAATGTTTTTACTAATTTAGAAACATTAAAAGTTTCAAGTTTTGCAGGAGTTTTAAGCGATAAATTTGATTCAACATATGATATTGAAATTAAAGATAACGTTTCAAAAGTTTTAGAAGTTTGTTGTTCACCATATATTGAAAGTGTTACTCCATATGAAAAATATGTTAAAGTTTTAGGTGGTGCCAACATTGACATTTGTTATGTTACAAGTGGCGAACAAAGTTTGCTTAGAACACAACAAGCCAAAGTTAAATTTGAACAAGAAGTTGCTCTTGATAATTTAACAGAAAATAGTTGCGTTCAAAGTATGCTTAACATTAATAATGCGTTAATTAAAATAACAACAAATATAGATACCGATTATGCCATTGTTAATTTAAACTTACCGTATGAATATTGTGGATATGCTTTTAACCAAACAGAAATGGAAGTGGTTGATGACATTTTTTCAACTGATACATATTTAAATGTTAACACAGAAGGATTTAACACATTAGTTTGTGGTGGTAAATTAAATGTGGAACAAAAGGTTAGTGGTAGTGTTGAAAGTGAAGATAGAATTGTTGATGAAATTTTAGGAACTTGTTCAAACACAATAACTGTTGCAACAACCTTTGTGGAAAATGGTAATATGGTGTTAGAAGGTGTTGCAAGTACCACTGTTTTATATTTGAATAAAGAAAGCAACAGCACTTATTCAATGGTGGTTGAAATGCCATTTTCTTTAAGTGAAAACGTTGGAGAAATTGACGATAGTTTTATTCCTGTGGTTAATGTTTCTTTGGGTGAAGTTAGTGCCAAAGTTAAACGTGGAAAAGAAATTGAAGTTAGTGCAACATTATTTGTTTTTGCTGATTTTTATAAAACAATTTCGGAAGCAGTAATAACAGAAGTTAGTGAAGCCGATGAAAAACCTGAAAATATGTGTGTGTTAACTATTTATGTTGTTAAACCAAATGAAACCATTTGGGACATTGCAAAACAACTTAATGTTAGTCCTGATAGTTTATTAGAACAAAACCCACAAATTGAACTACCATTAGTTGGTGGCGAAAAACTAATTGTTTATAGACAAAAAGAAGTTTTGTTTTAATAATAATATTGCCAATTACCCATTTAAAAGATGTTAGACAAAAATCTAACATCTTTTTTTTGATAAAAAACAACAAAAATGTTTTAGTTTTAAAAATTTTCAACAAATTATAAAAATCTTTTACAGTTTTAACTTTTTAATTTAAGCAATAATTTTTTTGTAAGAGGTGAAAGTGTGAAAATTTTTTTAAAAATAGTTTTATTAATTTTGTGTTGTGTGCCTGTTTTAACAGGTTGTAACTTTAATTGCGAAGAAAGTTATTTAAGAATACATATTAGAGCAAATAGTAATTTAAGTGTTGACCAAAATATTAAGTATGAAATTAAAGATGAAGTTGTTTCTTTTTTAACTCCTCACATTGCCGAGTGTTCTAGCTTAGATGAAGTTAAAAATTCTTTAAATTCGTTAAAAAATGATATTGAAAACATTTGTAACAAAATTTTAAAAGATAATGGTTTTAATTATGTTGCAAAAGC
>CALWDV010000072.1 GCA_944376785.1 uncultured Clostridia bacterium
TTCAACGAAATGCAGAAGGCAGAATTGACAAACACACATTTGTTGGAAAAGCTGGATATCATATAAGTGGACCTTATAAAACAAACGCCGTTTTTGAATTTAATCCTGAAGCAGATTGTGCAACTAGCATTGAAGAATTGGAAAAACTTGGTGCTGGTTTAGAAAATATTACAGATTCCATAAAAAAACACATTGAACAACTTCAACAAAGAATTTATGGTAAAACAAAATAAAAAAACAGGTTTTAACCTGTTTTTTTATTTTAATATTCACAATTTTTTGGTGTTCTTGGGAACAACTGAACATCACGAATGTTTGAAACACCTGTAACATACATAATAAATCTTTCAAAACCTAAACCAAAACCACTATGTTTAACAGAACCAAACTTTCTTAAATTTTCATACCACCAATAATCTGCATCTTTAAGTCCACATTCTTTAACACGTTGTTTTAAAACTTCGTAACGTTCTTCTCTTTCGCTTCCACCAACCATTTCACCAATGCCAGGAACCAAAAGGTCACACGCTCTAACAGTTTTGTTATCATCATTAAGTCGCATATAAAAAGCTTTAATTTCTTTTGGATAGTCAGTTACAAACACTGGTTTTTTGAAAATTACTTCACTTAAATATTTTTCGTGTTCGCTTTGCATATCACAACCCCAATATGCTTTAAATTCAAATTTATCATTATTCTTTTCAAGCAATTTAATTGCTTCGGTGTAGGTTACTCGTGCAAAATTGTTTTCAACAACATTTTTAAGCCTATCAAGCAACCCTTTATCAACAAAGTTATTGAAAAATTCAAGTTCAGTTTTGCAATGTTCTAATAAATAATTAATTAGATATTTAACCATATCTTCAATTAAATCCATATTTTCTTCTAACTCATTAAAAGCAACTTCTGGTTCAATCATCCAAAACTCACTAGCATGACGTGTTGTGTTAGAATTTTCACTTCTAAAAGTTGGCCCAAAGGTGTAAATTTTGCCAAAAGCCAAAGCTAGTGCTTCGCCTTCTAGTTGTCCTGTTGGAGAAAGGAAAACTTTTTTGCCAAAAAAATCATTTTCTGGTGTGAATTTTTCTTTTGGGTTTTCATCGTATAAATTATGAATTGTTACTCTAAACACATCACTTCCACCTTCACAATCAAAACCTGTTATGATTGGAGTGTGAGTGTAAACAAAACCACGTTCGTTAAAAAATTTATGAATTGCAAAAGCAGATTCACTTCTAACCCTAAACACTGCGTTAAATAAGTTTGTTCTAGGGCGAAGATATGCAATTTCACGCAAAAACTCAATGCTATGACGCTTTTTTTGCAATGGGTATTCTTCGTTTGTTTCGTTTAACACTTCAATTTTTGATGCATGAATTTCAAAAGGTTGTTTATTTTCTGGTGTTAAAACCAAATTTCCTTCAACAAAAATTGAACTTCCTGTGTTGATTTTTGCAACGCTTGAATAATTTTCCATTTCGGCATTGAAAACAACTTGAATACTATTAAAAGTTGTTCCATCGTTAAGTTCAATAAAGCCAAAATTTTTTAAATCTCTAACCGTTCTAACCCAACCACCAACATTAATTTTTTTATTAACAAATTCGTTAGGATTTTTAAATATTTCTTTAATATCAATTTTTTTCATAATAATTCCTTTATTTTTTAAACCACCATATCCTAGTTAAATTAAGGAGTAATTCTGTTTGGACCACGGAACAAGAATTCAACTTCTTTAATTGTTGGAATGTTTAATAAAAGCATTGTTATTCTATCAAGTCCAAGTCCAAAACCACCGTGTGGTGGGCAACCATATTTGAAAAATTCTAGGTAGAACTTAACATCTTCGCCCAAGCCCTTTTCGTCTGCTTGTTGTTTTAAATATTCATATCTATGTTCACGTTGTGCCCCTGTTGTTATTTCAACTCCACGCCAAATTAAGTCATATCCTTGTGGAATTCCATTTTTTCTCATATGGTAAAATGCACGTTTATCTTTTGGATAATCGGTTATAAACATAAACTCGTGGTTAAATTTATCTTTTGCAAGTTTATAAACAAGTTTTTCTGCCTCTGTTGAAAGGTCTAATTTATCTTCCTCAGTTTCAACATATCCATATTTAACAATTTCTTTATAAACATCACAAAGTTTCATTCTTGGGAAAGGTTTTGTTGGAACAATAATTTCCGTGCCAAACACTTCTTTAACAACTTCACCATATTGTTCTTTTGTTTTTTGCAAAGCATAAATTAACAAATCTTCTTCTAAACTCATAACATCTTCAACACTATCAATGTAACTAAATTCAAGGTCGAAACCTGAAAATTCTGTTGAATGACGATTTGTGAAAGATTGTTCTGCTCTAAACACAGGGCCACTTTCAAAAATTCTTTCAAAACCAGCAGCCATTGCCATTTGTTTATAAAATTGTGGGCTTTGTGCAAGATATGCCTTCTTATCAAAATATTTAACCTCAAAAACATCTGCACCACTTTCACTTGCTGCACCAATTAGTTTTGGAGTGTGAATTTCAGTGAAATCATTTTTAACCAAAAACTCACGCATTGCATTTGTGAAGCAACTTTGAATTTTAAAAATTAAAATGTTTCTATCACTTCTAAGGTCAATCCAACGGTAATCAAGTTTGTTATCTATGTTTGCATCATCCATAATTGGCAATGCTTCGGCAACAGACAACACTTCAATGTCGGTTGGAATAAATTCCATTCCACCCATTTTAACATATTCACTTTTTAGTGCTGTTCCTTGAACACTAACAACCGAATTGGCAATAACGCCTTTTAATTTTTCTACCAATTTTGGCATTTTTTCTTTTTCAATGGTAACTTGAATTTTACCAGTTATGTCTTTAACAACTAAAAACATCATATATTTTGAATCTCTAATTTTTTCTAGCCATCCCTTAATTGTGCATGGTTCGTTAAATTTAAGTTCGCCAATTTTTACTCTATTCATTTTAAACCTCATAATTTTATTAAAAAAACCCTTTTAATAAGGGTTGTTTTTTTATTTTTAACGGAAACTATTTTCCCTTATTGTGCTTTAAAACCATATTTTAAAAATATAATTTATAAGTTTCCCATAACGCATTAATAATAGCACTTAAAAGCACAATAAGTCAAATTTAAAGTTTGATTAAAATTTAATTTTTTATCATCTTTCCCATTTTTACCAGTTTTGCATATTCTTCTTTGCCTCTATTACACAAAACACTTAAACTTTTATATTGTTCTGGTGATAAATTAAATTTATTGTTTTTAATGGCCTGTAACACTCTATTTAAAACAGCATCGTGATTTAATAATATAATTCTTTGTTGATTTGAATTCATATATTGCAAATAGGTTTTAAAATCGGCAAAAGCACTAAATATGCGTTGTGCAATAACAAAATCATCGGGAACACTGGTTAAAGAATTGTCCATTTCTAAATCAACAAATGAAAAACCAGCATTTTTATCAAACAAAAAGTTTTCAGAACGGCTTGTGTCAATTCCAACATGATTTTCAATAAGAATTTTAAAATCTCTAACAAATTTATCAAAATGTTTTTGGTCGGCATTTTTTAATTGTTTTTGCATATTGTTGTTATACAAAAACATTCCATAACCAATTTCACTAGCTTCACTTGGCTGAATTTTTTCTTCTTGTTCAATTTCGGCAGCAGTGTTGTTATTATCTAAAACTTTGTTGGTTTTAAAAGTTAGTGCCCTAGCAGTTGAAGGATAGAACACACTTAAAACATTGCCTTTTGCACGTTCTTCAATTCTATAAAAATGATGTTTGCCTTTGTAACAGCAACACATTTCAGGAATACTAACACCTTCACGCTGTTTTAATTCGTTAAAAAACTGTTTTTGTTTTTCAAAATCTTCTTCTAAATATTCTCCACGTTCAACCATGTCAATTTTATCACGATTTTTTAAAATAACATAATCACCAAAAAAATAGCAATAGGAATATGTCCCTTTGGTGTTAGGTTTAATTTTTTTATTTCTAACTTCATAAAGATGGCTATTTAACATTTTGTTTAATTTAAAATTTTCAACAAATGGATGTGTTTGTGTCATATAATTCCCCTTTGACTAATAGTACCACAAAAAATTACAAACATCAATATTAAATTTGTTTTGAATCCTCAGTTTTGTTTGACAAATAAATTAAATAAGTTTTTAATTTGATTGTGAGGTTTTTTATGAAAACAATGAAATATAAAACTAAAATAACTTTGTTTAATAGTTATTTTGACTTTAACAACAACTTAAAACTATCATCAATTTTAAGCATTTTTCAAGATGTTGCAGCACACCATGCAGAAGATATTGGCGTGGGCTACGAACCAATGCTTAAAAAAAACTTGTTGTGGGTGCTTAGCAGAGTTAAATTTGACATAGTTAAACAACCACAAATTAACGAAACTGTTATAGTTGAAACTTGGCCACATATAAAAGGTAAAATTGATTTTGATCGTGATTTTTTAATAAAAAACTTGAATCAAGAAGTTTTAATTAAAGGCACTTCAAAATGGTGTGTTATTAATTCACAAACAAGAATGTTAAGCAGAACAGATGAAATTGAATATGTTGGAAAATATTATAACAAAATTAACTATGATGAAAAATTTGTTAAAACTCCAACGTTTGACACAACCAATTTAAAACCAAAATTTAGTCATATGGTTTGCTTTTCCGACTTAGACCACAATGGACACATGAATAACACAATGTATGCCAACTTAATTTTTGATGCTATTGAAAACAAAAATGTTAATCACTTTCAAATTAATTTTTTAAATGAATGTTTACTTAACGACAACATTGATGTTTATTATGTTAAAGAAAACAACCAACAAGTTTGTGGCGTTGTTAACAACAAAGTTGTTTTTTCTTCATTACTTAATTAAAAAGATAAAAAGTAAGATTATGTCTTACTTTTTTGTTGCAAAGGGGACACTTCTTGCTAAAAATGATTTACATAAGAATTTTATTTGTATATAATTTTAAAGACATTAAAATATTTTT
>CALWDV010000073.1 GCA_944376785.1 uncultured Clostridia bacterium
GATGGCGAGCCGCTTGATTCAACCATTAATGGAGTTGAAAGTTCAGGAAACATTAACAAAATTGTTGGAAACTATTACTTAAATACAAATTTGAATTATGTTGAAGAAGATTTGGTTGTTAATCCCGATGAACCTGCAAGTGCAGAACCAACAAATTATGTTGGTTGTGGAAAATTTGTTATTGATGACAAACCTCAAACATATGCAGATGAAAAATATAAAATTTTAGGAAAATCTGAAAGCGAATTAAAATTACAATCAACTTATCAATCACATGAAGAAAACTATTATATTTCAGGTGATGATGAAAATTATGTTTCAGACCCTGTAATAATTCCTTGGAAATTTGACACTGTTTGGCAATTTGTTGAAAATGTTAATGATGGATATCCAACATTAAATTTTGCAAACATTGAAGTTTCTGACGATTTATATGATATTACAGATGGAACAACAATTAAAAATGCAAGTGAATTGCAAAATATGAAACTTGATGGAAAATATATTATAATTAATGATATATATTTCACAGATGATATGGTTTGGAAGCCAATTGGAACAATTAATCGTCCTTTCATTGGTTCATTAAGTGCTGGTGCTTATATGGAAGGTGGAGTTAAAAAATATTATAAAATTTATAATATTAAAACTTCACAATCTAGAAATTTAGATGAAATTAACAAAGAAGAACTTGAATATGCTGGATTGTTTGGAGTAACTAACGGAACAAATGGTGGCAAAATTGAAAACATTACACTAGTAAATCCATTGTTTGCAAATGCAAGAGTGGTTGGTGGTATTGTTGCTTCAAATGGTTATATTGATAATGTTAAAGGAGTTGAAACCACATTTAAAGGTTCAACCATTGATAACTGTCAAATTGTTGGTGGAACACTTCGTGCTTATGAAAAAGTTGGTGGAATTGCAGGTGATAACTTTGGAACAATAAAGGCAAGTGCAATTGCAGACCAAAAAGATGATGATTATAAAATTGTTAAAAACACAAAAATTATTTTGTATGCTAAAAATTCAGGATATGCTGGTGGTGTTGTTGCATATAATAATGGATCAATTTCTGGAAGCAGATTAACTGAAACATCATATGTTAAAGCGCAATCTGGAACAAGCAATAATTTTGCTGTTTATGTTGGTGGAATTGCAGGAACTAACAATGGAACAATCACAAATTGTGCAACCACAAGCACATCGGGCGTTATTATTGAAGGTTTAAAAGGAAACGTTGGTGGTGTGGCTGGTGTTAACACTAACACAATTACAAATTGTTTAGTTAAAACAAACATCAATGCACCAACTTCTAATGACCAAGTTTATGCTGGTGGTGTTGTAGGTTCAACAATTGAAAATTCATTTATTACAAAAGTTTTAATTAAAGAAACATCAATTCGTGGTTATAATGCTGGTGGTATTGCTGGACTTGTTAATTACTCAACAGCAAACAACTATAAATATAACTTAACAGTTGATAAAAATTATAACTACACATTAACAAACAACGATGTTGACACAATTTCACTTGTTGCAGTTGAAGATTCAACTGCTGTTGAAGGACATTTGGCTGGTGGATTTGCTGCAATAATTGATAATGGTATTATTAGAAACTGCTACACACAAGCAACATTGCGTGGTGTTGATAAAAACAGTATTAAAGCAGGTTTTGCACCATATTTAAATTTAAACCCAACAACAAAAGCAGTTGGTATTATAATTAATTGTTATAACACATGTGCTTTTGCTTCTGGAAATGGTTCAAATTATTCTGTTTCACAAAAAGAAATTTTACAAAATCCAGTGTTTGACTTTGGTTTAGATTCTTTAAAACGTAATGCAGGATATTGTTTTGATTATGCTTACTTAAAACAAGATGGTGTAACAAATCCAACAAACAAAGACATTATTTGGAACTTATTTGATCAAGATAAATCTGGTACAGATATGGGTTCTTTAATTGGAACATCTCCAACACACTTAACAGATAGACATTTTGATCAAACATATTGGAAATTTAATGACAGTGCATTACCAACTTTAAAAGATGTTGAAAACATGGAAGATGCATTAGAAACAGTTTTTGAAAGAGTTTATAAATTAACTTTCCCTGAAAATGTTCAAGTTTCAAAAAATGGAACATCAGTTTCAAGTGGATCAAAAGTTAACAAAGGTGATGTATTAATTATTACTTACACTGAAACCGAAAAATATTCAAAAACAAAATTCACTGTTAATGGCGTTGAGTTTGAAAATGGTGGAAAATTTGTTGTTGGTGAAAGCAACGTTGAAATTGTTTATGAAGAAAAATTAACTCACTACGATGTTGAAATTGTTGCACCTGAAAATGGAACAGTTTCTGTTGGTGCAGATTATATTAAAGAAGGAACAGAAGTTACAATAAATATTGTTCCAAATGAAAACTTTGTTGTTGACACTGTTAAAGTAACAAAAGAAAATGGCGACAATGTTGAAATTACAGCCGATTATAAATTCACTATGCCAAGTGAAAAAGTTACAATTGAAGTAACATTCAAACAAACATATGGTGTAACAATTCCTGATAAAGTTGAATTGTTAAAAGGTGGAGAAGTAGTTTCAAATGGAAGCAGATTATTGGCTAATGATGAAATAACAGTTAATGTTACTCCTGATGAAGGTTATGTTCTTGACACATTAACAGTTAAAACTGTAAGTGGTGGTGAAGTTGAATTAAAAGACAATAAATTCATTATGCCAAGTGAAGATGTTGTAGTTGAAGTTACATTTAAACGTTATGGCACTGTTACAAAAGCTGACAATGTAAAAGTTAAAGTTGATGGTGAAGAAGTTACAAATGGTAATAAAATTCTTGAAGGCAAAACCGTTGTTTTAGAAATTACACCTGAAACAAATTATGTTGTTGATTTAATAACAGTAACAAAAACTAGTGGCGAAACTGTTGAATTTAATGTTGCTGAATATAGTTTTGTAATGCCAAATGAAGATGTTACAATAAACGTAACTTATAAACCAACATACTCTTTAACAATTTCAAATCTTATTGAAGTTTATAAAAATAATGTTAAATTAACTTCAAGTGATAGAGTTGTTGAAGGTGATGTGTTAACAATAAAATTTGTTCCAAGCGAAGGTTATAGAATAACAAGTGCAACAATTAACGGTGTTCCATATGCTGATGGTGCTAGTTATAATGTTGGTAAAGAAGATATTGTTATTCTTGCAAACGAAAGCAAAGAATTTATGGTTAGTGTTTCTAATGAAATTGCAAATGGTGTTATTAGTTTAGACAAAGTTAAAGCTATTAAAGATGAACAAGTTACATTAACCATTGTTCCAAGTGAAAATTATGAATTAGTTCAATTATATTATGTTGTTAATGGTGATGAAACATTAACACAACATGAAATTACAGGAACAAGTTTTGTAATGCCTGAGGCAGATATAACAATTTATGCTGAATTTGGTTTAATTGAATAAAAAAAAGACCGATTTATTCGGTCTTTTTTTTTAATTTTATAATAAAAAAGCAGTTTAATTAAACTGCTTTTTATGCCTAAAATATTTTGTTTATAACTTATAGTTTAAGAATGTTATAAACTAGTTTAAAAAATAATATTAATTTAACGATAAATTATTCTTTGTTAGTTGCTGCTTCATTTTTAGCTTTTTCATATTCAGCTAAAACAGCTTTATTTAATTCTTCACGAGTAGGAGTGTTTAGTGGATGAGCAACATCTTTATATTGTCCATCAGGAGTTTTGCGACTAGGCATTGCAACAAAATTACCTTGGTTTCCTTCTAAAACTTTAATGTCGTGAATTACAAAGCAATCGTCAATAACGATTGATGCAACTGCTTTAAGTTTGCTTTCTTCTTTGTTTATTAAGTGAATGCGAATATCATTGATTTTCAAGTTAGTGTACCATCCTTATTTTTAATTCTGCTTTTATTTTATCAATAATTATTAATAAACACAACTTTTTTTATACTATTTTCATATATTATTTTATGAGAAAAAATTGTAAAAACTATAAATATAAAGTGTTTTTTGTTGGTATTGGTGGAATTAGTATGAGTGCTTTGGCACAATTAGTTTCATCAAATAATATTATGGTTGCAGGTAGCGACAAACAAAAAAGCTCAATAACAAAAAAACTAAATAAATTAAACATTCCTGTTTTTTATGGACATAATGAAAGTAATATTAAACTGTTTAAACCCGATTTGGTGGTTTATTCTGGGGCTATTAATGAAAACAACCCTGAAATTAAATATGCTAAAACAAAAAATATAAAAATTTTAGAACGTTCAAAATTTTTAGGTGAACTTTGTTTAAATTATAAAAATGTTATTGCAGTTGCAGGAACACATGGAAAAACCACAACAACAGCAATGATTACAGAAATTTTTGAAATGGCAAACTTAAAACCAACGGCACATATTGGTGGCGAAGTTGTAAATTTACAAGGAAATGTTTTAATTGGTGATAAAAATTATTTTATTACTGAGGCATGTGAATATAGAAAAAGTTTTGAACAAATTAAAAGCACTTTAAGTGTGGTTACTAACATTGAATGTGACCATATGGATTGCTATTTAGATTTTGACGACTTAAAAAATTCTTTTGCAAATTTTGTTAATAATTCAAGTGCATGTGTTGTTAGTGAAAATTGTGCTATTTTTAATAAAATAAATAAAAAAAATATAGTAACTTTTGGCTTTAATAACGCAAATTATGTTGCAAAAAACATAAAGCATATTAATGGTCAAATTTGTTTTGACGTGTTTGAAAATGAAAACTATTTGGCAAATTTTAAGTTAAATTTAATGGGCGATTATAATGTTAAAAATGCCTTAATTGCAGTGGCTGTTGCAAGGTTTTATAACATTGAAGTGTGTCAAATTTATTCAGCACTTAATAATTTTAAAGGTGTTGTAAGGCGTAATGAATTGTTAGGTTTTAAAAACCACTGTGTT
>CALWDV010000074.1 GCA_944376785.1 uncultured Clostridia bacterium
TATTATTTAGAGAATTTGAATTTTTACACTGTTGATAACTCTGAAAATCCAACAGTGTTCACTCTAAGAAATGTTCCAGAAACTGGTGAATCACAACAAACAGACACAATACAATTATTAGCAAATCAAAGTTATAAAATTTTTGCTTCACCATTTTATTTAAATGCTGGTGGTGAATTTGACACTAACAATACTGCTTATTCAAACACAGAAATAGATTATAAAACTAATTTGTCATGGGCTGTTAATTACGCAGCAAGCACAAATAATTTCATTGAATTTAGGTCTAATTCAACCGATGTTCAAATTCCTTTAACACCATTTGACAATAAAAATTACAGATTCGAAATAAATATTGATGCCGAAATTGATAAATCTGCTTCATATGGTCATGTTACCGATGCATTCGATTTTAGAGCATATGGTAGTGGAGATATTGCAACAACATTTAGTTCTAGCAGATCAACAATTAATATGATTGTTAACTATGCCAAAATTGATGAGTTTTATTTAAACACAACAACTGATGTTGATGGTGGAAATAAAGATTATTATGTTTTAACACCAACCATTCAATCTTTAACAGGTGACGAGGGTTCGGTTATTAAATGGAGAGATGAACAAAATTCAACCATTGATTTTGAAATTAATCACGAATATTTATTAGATATTCAAAAAACAACCGAAGAAAATGGTGTTACAAAATATAATGCAAAAATTGATAAAAGCTTTGCAAGTGCAGAGTATTTGCAAAATTATATTAATTTAATTACAAATGTAGAAACAGCAGATGTTATTAAAATTGAATGGAAATTAGAATTTGATTATTTAGATGGTTATGAAACAGTAGATGGACAACAAATTAGTGGAAGTGTTCCAAAGGGTGCAAAAGTTGAAGATTATTTAACAATTGAAGAAGAAATATATGAAGATAATGGAGTTAAAAAACTAAAACCAAAACTAACCATTAAAAAGGGTGAAAAAGAAGGGATTTTTATTAAAGCAACTTGCACAATAAGTTTATATAAAACAAATAGTGGTTATATTGATTATAAATCATCTGTTATTAATTTAGTGCTAAAACAAAGCGATGTAACATTTGAGTTCTATTCACCAAAAACAATTGAATCACATGATGCTTTGATAGCTAATAATCCTGGTGTTAATGATGCTTTTATTATGCTAGGTGGCGGAAATGATGGCTCAATAGCAGAAGGGTATAATTTATTAAAATCTTATGGAACAAAAGATAGCCCATTAAAAGTTTATAAACGCGCACAAGGAACAGCAGACCCAGACGGTTATGTTGAAGTTATTGATGACATAACGGGAGCTCAAAAAACTGCTTATAAATTAATCAACGTAATTCTAGGTGCCGATGGAGAACTTGCAGGTTTCTGCACATATAGTATTGATGGTGGTGAAACAAATGGTGCAGTTTACTTTAAAGATGAATTAGGTAATAAAGTTTATTCAGCAACTCCAACAAAAAAAGGAGACGATTTTGAATTAATTTTATATGCTGAATATATATCTTCTGAAAAGGGTGCAACCATAACAGTAACTTCACCTTTTGGTATTCAATCAGAAATTTATTATCATGTTTATGTAAAAAGTTCAATTGATTTAGAAGCACCTACTAGCGATATTAAAACTAAAATTACTGATGATAATAATGGTAAAATTGATTTAAGTTCACAATTTAAAGCAATAAAAGATGGTGTTCAATTAAAAACAAGTTTTGAAATTATTAACGGTGGCATATATGCACACATGGAAAATGCAGGAGCTGAAACAATAACATTAACAAATGGCGAACAAAAAACATTATATACAATGTTTGTTCCTCACAATGTTTATACTTCACAAACAGTTAACTTAAAAATGTATTATTATTTGCCACAAGTTGTTAATGGAAAAACTGTTTACACAGAAAACTCTGTAACATCAATTAACAAACAAATTGCTGTTTTAGTTGAAAATGGTTATGAAATAACAATTAGTAACGATATTCAATCTTCTTCAAGTCCAACAATTTCAATCTATTCAGGACAATCAACAGCTGGACAATCAAAAGGTTATAATTTCTTTGAAGAATTTAAAAATTCACCAGATGATTTTATAAAAATTAAAAATATAAAAACTGGTCAATACCTTGCTGGTGATGAATTATTAACAGCTTTAAAAACATTAATTTCATTAAGTTTTGATGAAAATTCAATTCCAGAAGCCGAAAAGCCAACATTTGATAGTTTATTTGCTAGTTCAAGTGATAAAAATGAAATTGAAAAAGGTGTTTTAAACACACAATCAATTTCAAGCAATATAGTTGTTCCAATAAACATTAATTTTAAAGATGGTTCTGTTAATGAAGATTCAAGTGAATATTTAGTTTCAAAAATTGTAACTTTCTATGTTGAAGTTAAAGCAAGCGTTGTTTTTGTTCAAAATGATAGTCCAGAAGGTGAATATAAAACAAACGAAATTGTTATTGATAACAAACCAATTTCAAACACAAAAATTGGTCATGAATTTAAAAACATTAACATTGATACCGATAATGATGGTGTAATTAACTTAGGTGAATATAAAGTAGTATTATTTGACTATTCACAACCAAATAACATCATTGAATTGCAAGGTACCGATAATCAAGAATTACTAGATAAAACATATCAGTCATATGCACTTTACAAATTTAATTCTACCGATTTAAATTATAAACTTGTTGAACAAGATGAAAATGTGGCAGTTGAAGTAACATCTGAACAAAGTTCGTTAACAAATTTAACTTTAAACATCAAAAACGCTGTTAATGAAATTAGTTATTATAAATTATCTTTAAAAACAAGCATTAATAAAGAAAATGAAACATATGATTATTACTTCACATTAATTCCATACTATCAACTAAAAACCAACTATCCATTAGTTGATGGGCCAGAAAAAGTTACTCCTAATATTGAAGTTGATTTATTAACTGGCTTTATTAATAAATTAGATAGAATTCAAATTTATTCTGTTGATGAAAACATTCAATATGTTTATGATTACACAACATTAGAAGGAAATCAATATCAATTAACAACAACTAAACCTGAACTTAATAAAACTTTTGTTTTACCAGAAAATCAAACTCCAATAACATTTAGCATTGTTAAAGGAAATTCAGCCGTTATTCAAAATGGTAAGGTTAGATTTACAGTTCCAACAAACTCAACAGAAGAAATTGTTGTTAGAGCAACTTTATTTAATGGTGCATATATTGATTATAATTTCTTATTGCATCAACAATTAAATGCTCCTCAAATAAACGTAACACAAAACGTTAAAGATTATGCAGGTAACACAATAAACATTTTAGAATATGTTAATGTTGCTTCTGCTCCTGAAAACTTTAAATTTATTATAAAATATAATAGTTATGATACAGTTAAAGCTAGAATTAATACTTTTGATGGTTCTAACGAATTAGACGATTCAAATGCAATAATTGACTATTCAAACAACGAATTACTTGTTGAATTTGATGATGTTAAAATGGAAACTAGGGTTCAATTTAGCATATGGCATAATTATTATGTAAGTGGCAATAGTGGTGTTATTTTAAACATTACATTAATGCCAAACCTACAAGTTCAAGTTAACAGCAATATTAAAAATTTAGTTGCTGGCGTTGAAACTGACATTATAACAACAGGTGATAACTCATGGTTAAAAATTGCAAATCTAACACAACAAGAAATGCAAAATTTAACTGTTAAAGTTTCAAAAGTTGCAGATAATATAACCACAGATGGTAATTATGAAGCACTATTACAAGATTATGATCAAGACACTAACAATTTAGGAATTGTTATAACTGAAAATAAAAATCTTTTAAAATACACATTCAAATCAAACAACACTGGTGTTTATAGAGTTATTAGATTAACAATTACTAAAAAGGTAACAAGTGGAAGCGAAGAATTTGAATATAGTTATGAATTTGATATTAATTTAGCTCCAAATATTAATATTAATAGTTCATACACATCTGGTGACCACTTTGCAATTACAGGTGCTGCTGGTTCCGAAACAGCTGGAAAAGCCATTGTTTTAAATAGCCAAAACAATGTGTTTGATCCAAAAGATTTTAGTGGAAATCAATTAGTAATATATAAAGATGAAGGTTCAGGAAACAATGGTGGTGTTACTTTGTCAGCAGAGTTCTGTGATGTTAAAGGAGATGTTTTACAATCACAACCTAGTGGTTTTGGAATTGGATTAGTTGACTCAACATTAACATTAACAGTAAGTTCTGTTAACAACATAAAAAATATTTACATTAAATTTGTTGCTTATTGGCCAAATAGTGTTGAAAACTATGAAAGAATTATTGCTATTGATGTTATGCCTAACATAATAACAACAGGTTCAGATTCTCACACTGTTCAATATAGTTCAGGAAGTAGTTTAACAGTTTTTGCTGGTTCAAAAATTGATTTGAACTTCGATAACACAGTTGTTTTAGAACAAAATTCAAACACAGCAACAATCATTGCAAAACAAAACAATATTAGTAATCAAAGCGTTAATGCAAACATTGTATTTAATAAGAGTGATGTTTCACCATATTATGAATTTGGAACTGATGATGGAAATTACATATTCTTTAAAGGTGTGTCATCTGTTCAAACAATTCAAATTCCTTATTACTATGATTTAACTGGAAAAGTTAAAGGTATTAAAACACAAGAAGAAGTTGATTTTAATAACCCAGAATTACTTTATAATCCAAACAGAACAATTTCAATAACAATTCAACCAAGTGTTAAAGAGTTAACCTATAAAGCAGAACAACATAACACATCTGAAACTGCAATTGATATTACACCACAATTTGTTAATATCTACACAGAAGATGGCTTTAAGAAAAAT
>CALWDV010000075.1 GCA_944376785.1 uncultured Clostridia bacterium
GGTTGATAAACAATTTAGAAAGCTTGGTGTGGGAAGTGAAGTGTTGTCTTATTTAGAAACCTATGCCAAAAACCATAACCTAAAAAAAATAACGCTAGATTGTTTAAGCGCTTACACTAATGGTCGCGAAACCATTGTGTTTAGGGGTGATAGTAATGATAAAGAAAAATTAGATAAACTAAAAAAGAGTGGCCCTGTTATTGATAAAAACTTTAAGTTTTATTTAAAAAATGGTTTTCAATTAAACGGTTCTAGAAAACCTGAATGGCCATATTTAAAGCCAATGGTTAAGAAAAATTTGCAAGTTAGAAAAGCAAAAGTTTTCAGTTTGTCACAGTTTGCACAATTTAGATTTAGAAAAACTGATAGTTATGTGGAATACAAATTACCGAAAGAAACTTCTAAATTAATTCATAAATATATGAAAAAAGAAAAAGGTTATAACACTTTTGAAATTGGTGGAAAACAAATTTAAAGCAACTTATGTTGCTTTTTTTATTAAATTAATTTTTATAATATTTGTTTAAATTTTTTTTAAAAATATAGTAAAATAATTTTAGTATTAATGGAGAAAAGTTAATGATTGAAAAAGACACTATAATTATTGGTGGCGGAGCAAGTGGGCTTATGTGTGCACTGTCTGCAATAAAAAATAATAAAAAAGTTTGTATTTTAGAAAGTGCATTTAAAGTTGGTAAAAAAATTTTAGTTAGTGGAAATGGGCGTTGCAATTTCACAAACAAAAACTTAAATACAAACTGCTATAATGTTTTTCCTAAACAATTTGAAAATTTTAACAATTTTGACACACAAAAACTTTTTGAAAGCATTGGACTAGAAAGTTATTTTGACGAAGAAGGCAGGGCTTATCCAATAAGCAATCATTCAAGTTCTGTTCTTGATGTTTTAACTAACAGTTTAAATAGTTCAATGTGTGAAATTATAACAAATTGTAATGTGTTAAATGTAAAAAAAGAAAATGGCAAGTTCTTGATTGAAACAAACAGTGATGTTTTTGTTGCTAACAAAGTTGTAATTGCAACAGGTGGAAACTCAATGCAACAAACACTAAAAAACTTTGGAATTGAAACAACAAAAATTAAACCAAGTTTATGTGGATTAAAAACAAGTGAACATTTGCAACTTTTAAATGGTATTAGGGTTAATGCAGTAATTTCAATTAAAGTAAACAACAAAACCTTAAAAGAAAAAGGTGAAGTGTTGTTTAGGGAAAATGGTATTAGTGGCATTTGTGTTTTTAACCTTTCTGCAAAATTAAATTGGTTAAATTGTTGTGGTGGGCAAATTTCTATTAATCTAATGCCAGAATACACAAAAAGTGAATTAATTAATAAGTTACAAATGCGAAAAGAAAACTTGAAAAAATTAAATGCAAAACAATTTTTTGATGGCTGGTTTCATAATAATTTAGGAATTGAAATTTTAAATAGGTGTGGAATTAATTTAAAAACAAAAGTTGAAAAACTAACAAAAGATAATTTAACAAAAATGGCACAAGAAATTTTAGCGCTAACTTTTAATGTTGTTGGTTTTATGGATAACAATCAGGTTTGTTCTGGTGGCGTTGCATTAAATGAATTAAATTTATCACTTGAAAGCAAAAAAATTAAAAACTTATTTTTGTGTGGTGAAGTTGTTGATGTTGATGGCATTTGTGGTGGATACAATTTGCAATGGGCATGGACAAGTGGTTATGTTGTGGGAGAAAACTTATGATTAAAATAGATAACATTGTTTTAACCCCAAATTTTAATCGTGATGATTTAGTTAAAGAAATAGTAAAAAAACTTAATGTTAAACAAAACGAAATAAAAAACATTGTTTATATAAAAAAATCTATTGATGCAAGAAGAAAACCAAATGTTAAAATAATTTTATCTGTTGCAGTTGAATTAAAAAGTGGTAAAACTTTTGCAGGTTTTCAAAGTTATGAGCCAGATTTTTCAGGTTTAAGTTATGAAAAAATTAATAAGAAAGTGTTAAATCCAGTTGTTGTTGGCTTTGGCCCGGCAGGAATGTTTTGTGCACTAAGTTTGGCATATATGGGATTAAATCCAATTGTTATTGAACAAGGCAAGTGTGTTGAAGAAAGAGAAAAAGATGTTAGCACTTTTTGGGAAACTGGGAAACTTAATGAGTTTTCAAACGTGCAGTTTGGAGAAGGTGGAGCAGGAACTTTTAGTGATGGTAAACTAAACACCAACTTAAATAGCCCATATTGTAAAAAGGTTATAAACGAATTTGTTTTGCATGGTGCACCAAAAGAAATTAGTTATATTAACAAACCACACATTGGAAGCGACAATTTAAAAAACGTTGTTAAAAACATAAGAAACAAAATAATTTCTTTGGGTGGAAAAATATTATTTCAAACACAATTTATCAATTATAATCAAGAAAATGACAAAATATGTTCGGTTATTGTCAAAAACTTAAATAATAATAAGTTAAGCACAATAGAAACAAATCATTTAATTTTAGCAGTTGGTCATAGTGCCAGACCCACTTTCGAGTTGCTTTATAACAAAGGTTTAAACATTCAACAAAAACCATTTGCCATGGGCGTTAGAATTGAGCAAAAACAAAGTGATATTAATTTTAGCCAGTATGGTTGTAATAATAAAAGTTTACCTAGTGCCGATTATAAACTTGCTGTTCATTTGCCAAATGGCAGAAGTGTGTTTACATTTTGTATGTGCCCAGGTGGTGTTGTGGTTAGTTCGGCATCAAATAATGGCGAAATTGTAACAAATGGAATGAGCAATTTTAAACGTGATGGCGAAAATGCAAATTCAGCAGTTTTAGTTAATGTTGTGCCAAGCGACTATAAAAGCGACCATCCACTTGCAGGAATCTATTTTCAACAAAAATATGAGAAGCTTGCATTTGCAATAAGCAATAATGGAGGGTGTCCGGCACAAAGTGTTGGTGAATTTTTAACAGGTAAAAAAACAGAGTTAAAAGTTAAACCAAGTTTAAAAGTTTTCTTGTGTGACATAAAAAAATGTTTGCCAAATTTTGTTTGCGAAAGCTTAATGGAAGGTTTGCCATTATTAAACCAAAAACTAAAAGGGTTTGCCGATTTTGGGAATTTGCTAGTTGCCATTGAAAGCAGAAGTTCGTGCCCATTAACCATTGTTAGAAATGAAAATTATCAAACAAAAATAAAAGGCATTTTTCCATGTGGTGAAGGTGCAGGATATGCTGGTGGAATTATTAGCAGTGCAGTTGATGGAATTAAAATTGCAGAACAAATTTATTTTGAGTTAAAAAGCAAATAAAAAAACAAAAGGTCCTCCTTTTGTTTTTTTTATTTTTCATTTTTATTATTTGTTTCGTTATTATTGTTATTTTCTTTTTCTGTTAAGTTTGTGCATTTCCTTTCTATTGGTTTCCATTTAACTTCTTTTTTAAATAATGCACAAACAAAAATTGGTAAATAAAGTCCCATAAAAAATGGATTCATAATAACAGTTTTAATTGCATTTTTAAGTGTTATGTTAATGTGTTTTCTTTCAATTAAAAGCATAATTAAAGTGTAACAAGCAAAGAATAAATAAATTCCAAAAATTGCACCACCGAAGTTAATAAATGCCATTTGCCATAAATATGTTTCAACATTTATACAAACACCCACAATTCCCATAATTAACATTGTTAGCGAATAAATAATTATTGAAATAAGTGGGATTGCAATTGGAATAACATTAACAGCAAATTCAAGTTTTCCAAGTCGGTTTTCTTTTGAAATTAAAAAACTTTCCATTAATTGTTTAGAATATTTTTTCTTAACTTGCATGTTGCCTTTAACCCACCTAATTCTTTGGTTCCAACTAATTTTTAATGAAACTGGTTGTTCATCAAAAAATTCTGTGTTTTCATTATATGCACCTTTTAAATTGTTTAAAACTGCATAGTTGCTAATTTCAACATCTTCGGTTAAAGTTTGAAATGGCCAACCTTTTAATTGATTTATAACTTTTGCAGAAATATAAAATCCTGTTCCGCTAACCAAAACATTTTTTGTAAATCTTGCACGACATTTGTTTTGAAATGTGTTTAACATACTAAATGTTAAAGCACTGCAACTTGCCACCCAACCATCATTCCAGTTTTTTGAGTTTCTGTAACTTAAAGCAATGTCGTAACCTGCATCAAAGGTTTTGTTCATTTCGGTTAAAAAATTGCTTTTAATTGTGTTGTCGGCATCAAAAATAAAATATGCTTCATATTGCTTTTGTTCTGCAATGCCAGAATTAATTAAATACTTTAAAACGTGGTCTAATGCTCCACCTTTGCTTTTAACTTTTAAATCTGGTCTAACAAAGGAATAAACATTTTCATATTTTTCACAAATTTTCACTGTTGGGTCATCGTTAGATTCAACAATAACATATGTGTCAAACATTTCTTTTGGGTAATCTTGTTCCTTTAAACTTAAAAGCAAACCTTCAATAACAGCACTTTCATTTCTGGCAGGAATTAAAATTGCAAATTTGTGCTGTTTTTTCGCCTCGGGAAATTTTATTGCTGGCATTAGGGCATATAGGTGATAAAATATTTTATATATTAAAATTATTGCTGAAACAATAAGTAGGGCAATAATTATCCAATTAAGTATGTCTAAAATTTGTTCGTACATTGTTTTCCCTTATTAATTATTAATTTATTAACATTTAAGTAATTATTAAACATCTAATTATTATTAAATAATATTACAAATTTTTAAAAAATATTTTAATGTCTTTAAAATTATATACAAATAAAATTCTTATGTAAATCATTTTTAGCAAGAAGTGTCCCCT
>CALWDV010000076.1 GCA_944376785.1 uncultured Clostridia bacterium
AATTTTGAAATCATAACATCAATTTCAACACCATGAACAGCTGCTGCTTGTTCCAAAGTTTCCATTAAACTAAATGGACAAGTAAAGCAATGCATTCCAAAACCACTTAAAACTGCTTCAACGCCGTCGTTAATTTTTAATGCTTCACCAACTGTTAAATCTTTTGTGAATTTTTTTGCATTCTTTTTGCAATATTTTTTTGTGTTATTTGTTAATTTAATTTCTTTTGCCATAATATATCCTTTTTTTATTTTTATTTTTATTTTTTATTATTGTTTAAAACCACATTTTGGACAAAACGAAAATCCAGCATCAATGGTTTCTCCGCAAAATTTGCAAACCTTTTTATCGCTTTCATTAAACACATCACTTGCATTTAATGGAACACTATATTCGGTTTTTTCCTTTGGTGCGTTTTGCATATTAATTCCGCCACCACGTCTTATAATTTGAGGCTGACTGCCATAGTTTGGATATGAATTTGCTGATTGATTTTGAACATTATTTTCATTACCGTTTTGTTGCATAACCGAGCTTGAATTTTGCTCTATGTTTGCACTAACATCAACCTTGTTAGGAATTATTTGCTCTGGTTGATATTTAATGCCTGTTTTTTCAAACTGCTCTGTGCATTGTTTTCGTTCTGCCAAAAATAATGCAACTTTTTTTTGCAAACTTCTGTTAAGTTTAAAACTTGTTACTTCAACATTATAAAGCCTAATTCCTAAACCATCTAACCCCACATTAACGGAAGGGTTTAAATAATGAGTTAAAATGGAAGGGTTTAAAATTATTTCAGTGAATTCATATTTTGATTGTTCAATCATTTTATTAACTTGGTCACCAACCATTCCAAGAGTTAGTTGCATTCCCAGTTTGTTTTTAATGTAATACCTATCAATAAGCAACACTTTTAATAAACTTTCCGGATCGGTTATTTGAATGTCGCAAAGACCTTCGGAATATCCTTTAACTTTGCCAAAATCATTTGACTTTATAACAAACTTATTATCCGAACAAAAACTTTGCTGTGGAATAATGTGCTTATAAACAAAATATATGTCGGCTTTAAATTTTTTTGGATATTTTCCTGCCCTGTTTGCCTTACCCAATTTTAATCTTGAAAAAGATTTTGGTAAGGTTGCACCAGTTATTTTATGTTTTCCTGATGCCAACACATCACAAACTCTATCATTGCAAACAAAAACAGCATAATAATCATCGCCAACAATAATTTGTGAATTAACATTAACCACCCTGCTTGAACTTGGATATAGATAAATAAAATGGCCTTTAATTTCATCGCCACATTCAATGTTTTTATTAAACAATTTTTTTAACTTTGCAATTAAACCCATATATCTACCTTAATCTAATAAATTATAGCAATAATTAGAAAATATTGCAAAATAAATTATTATTATTTAAAGCAAATAAATAATAAACATTCAAAGCATTGCATATACATTTAATAATTGAAGGTGCTTTTGTGCTTATTTAAATGTTTATTTGGGGGAATTATGTTAAAAGTTAGTAATATTATTTCAAGTTATGTTGTTAGTGTTTATAATGGTCAAATTGAAGGTGTTGTTAGCAACATTCTATTCAACGAAAAAAAACGAGCAAAATATTTAATAATTAGCCAAAATGATGAACAATTTTTAGTTTTAGACACAGCAAAAATTTATAAAATTGGCGATGGTGCAGTAATAGTTAAAAATTCTAATGCCCTTGACTTAATGGCAAGTAAAGAATTAGAAATTAAAAATTGTTTTAGTCCAATTAATAGCATTGTTGTTTCACTAAATGGCAATTTTTTAGGTTATGTTTCCGACATTGAACTTGATGAAAAACTTAATATGAAAAATTTTGTTGTTAGAGAAGGTGAAGTTATTAATTTGAATAATATTGTTAATATTTCAGATAGTGCAATAATTATTTCCACCGATGAAAAGAAGCCAAAATTGGGAAATTTTAAAGAAAAATCTAAAATACAAATTTCGTTAAATAATTCTAATGAAATTGTTAATATTTTAGAAAAACCTGACACAATTTTGCCAAACAGAACTGTGACCAATTACAACTTTTTAATTAATAGAAAAGTTTCAAAAAACATACTTAACTTTAATGGTGAAGTAATTATAAAAGAAAATCAAATTATAACATCAAAAATTTTAGACATTGCCCGTATTAATGGCAAAATTAGAGAGTTAACAAAATATAGTTTATAAAAAATGTTACTAAAATTGTTTTTTAATTAAAAAAAACACATATGTTAAAAATTAAATATGAAAAACAAATTAAAAATTAAACATATGCTAAAAATATAGCATAAAAAAAGCCCATTAATTTGGGCTTTTTATTATTCTTCATCTTTATTTGTTTTGTTTGTTCTTGCTTTTGAAGAAAGTGTTTTATTACTTAAACTATCTTTTTGCATTTTATTAACTGCACTAAGCAATGAATCTAACGATGCTTTTTTACGAGGTGCTCTAACATTTAATGCACTAACTGGTTTTTCACGTTTTAAGCCAGTTTCAGATTTTTCTTCCTTCATTTCTTTTTCAACATTATTTGCTTTTTCAGCATCTTTTTCAAGTTTTAAACCAATGTTTTCAGGTTTAACTGTGGTTAAATCAATGGCTTTTTGCTCATTTGCTTTAACTGTTTTTGCTTTTTCAAATAAGTCACTATTTAATTTTTTAGTTTGTTCTAAATCTTTTGTGGCTGTTTCCAAATTCTTTTCAAGCATATTAATTTTATCTTTATAAAGATTAGTGTTTTCTTCTGCAAGTTTAACTTTTTCTTCTAAATCGGCAATTTGTTTAACAACATCATCAGAAACTTCAACTTGTCTGCCATCATCAAGATTTTTAACTTCTTTTTTGCTTAAAAAGCTCTTTTTAAATTCAGGTGAAGTTAAATATTCTTTTAATTCTTTTAAAGCTTTAATTTCTGCAACTTTAACATTATATTCTTCCCTAACAGAATTTAACTCGGTGTTAGCTTTGTTTAATTCGTCGGTGGTGTTTGTTAAATTTGTTTTTAATTCGTTAATTGTTGTTTCCAAATTAATTTTATCTTCATTAATTTGGTCAATATATGGTTTGCTTTGTTCTTGCACAGTTTTGCTAATTTGTCCGTAAATTTTATTAGCATAGTTTTTGCATTCAGCTTTCATTGCCTCTTCGGTTAATGTACGTCTGCGATTAATTTCATCATTTAAAGATTTGATTTCTGCTTGCATTTCTTCTTGTTGTTTTTGGAAACGACTTGTTGCAAGTTCATAATCTTTTTCTAATTGTTGCAATCTGGTTTGTTCTTCGTTATAACGTTTTTTCATGTAGTTTGCTTCAATTTTAATTGTTGTTTGGTTAATTTGTTCTGTTAACTGAGCCAAACTTTCTCTTGAAGCTTGTGCTTTACGTTCGAAATCTTTTGTTACTTCATCAAAATTCTTTTGGTAGTTATACATTTCAGTTTCTTTTGACTGAACTTTTGCACTTAAATCACGTTTAACATTTAAATATTTTTCACTTTCTTTCATTGCACGTTCTAAAAGCAAAGAATTTTCAACACCAAGTTCATCAAAATCATAATATTCAAATTTACTAGCATTAAGTTCTGCTTCTTCACGTTCACGTTTTTCTTCTATTGCACGTTTTTCCAAATAATCTTGTAAAACAGGAATTCCTTCTTTAATTTCCTTTTTAGTAAACAACACTTCATAGTCAATAAATGATGGCATTGTTGTGCAAGCTTTGTTCATATTTCTTTCAAATTCGTGGAAAGAAAAATATAAATCAGAAATAATTGATGTGTGTCTTGCACGTAAGAAAGCAACAAATAAAAATCCCAACATTAAAACTAACAATGGTAAAAGTAAAACTTCAAATAAAAATGTGTTAAATCTAATTCCATCATCAGCAGTCATTCTTGCCATACCTAATAAAAATGCTAAAACTGCAATAACAACAGTGAAAATTCCAACAGTGGTTGCAGTGTTTACATATGCACTTGTTTTGCTTGGTTGATCAACACATGTTGTTGTGTTCATATATTCACTTGGAACCTTATCACGATTTAACATATATTCTTGCCAACAGTAACGCAAAGTTCTTGGCACAGATTTCATTTTTTCATTTAACTCCACAATGTTTTCATCATTAACATAAGGGTTTTTAACAAAATATTTGTTTAACTTGTTAATGTTTCTTAGCAATTTAACTTCATAAGTAAAACCTGTTCTAATCAATGAAAAAATTAGAACCAACAATAACAACCCCAAACTGCCAAAAACAATGTAGTCGAAGGTTATGTAATTACTTAATTCCTTTAAAAATGCTGTAAGTGAATTAAAAATATTCATATTCCATTCTCCTATGTATATACCTAATACTATTTGTAGTATATCACAACACTAAATTTATTACTAATAAATAAAACTAATTTTTAAAATTTATTATGCTATTA
>CALWDV010000077.1 GCA_944376785.1 uncultured Clostridia bacterium
ACTAAATATCTTTTTAAAATATCCAAATTTAACGTTGATATTGGAACTCTATCAATAAGATACTCCTCAAGTTTTGGAATTGGTATATTTTCCGGCCAAATAAAATCACTAGCATTTTTTACTATATCTTTCCTTATTCCAACAAAATAAACTCTTTGTCTCATTTGTGGAACTCCACAATTTAAACTTGTAATGACTTTATATATTGTAGAATAACCAGATTCTTCTAATTCTTCAATTATTCTTCTTATTGTTTGTCCATTATCGTGTCCCACTAAACCTTTTACATTTTCTAAAATAAAACACTTAGGCTTTTTTTCTCTTAAAATTCTTGAAAGATGAAATATTATTTGGCCTCGATCATCACTAAAACCTGCTTGTCTACCGATAACAGAAAATGTTTGACAAGGAAATCCTGCTATTAATAAATCAAAATCTGGCAAGTTTTCTTTACCTAGTTTTTTTAGATTTCCATAATTTTTATCTTCTGTTTGATGTAACAATCTATATGAACAATCTGCCAATCTACTTGTATCAGAATGTCCAACACATTTTAACCCACATCTTTCTAATCCAAGTCGTCCTGCTCCAATTCCTGAACAAAAATCAAAAAAGGTACTTATCATAAGTTGCTCCTATAATTTACAATTATTATAACATACACTTTTAAATTTTGTATTATTTATTAATTAAAATAAATCATTACTGAAAAATGCCTGCATTTGTAATTTTAAAAGTTAAAAGTTCATCAATTACACATAAGGCGGTTATGTAAAAAACAATAGAAATAATTAAATAAAAATATTATAAAGAGAAAATGACAGGTAAATATAAACTTCAATTTAACATAATTGCATAAACGCAGAATAAATTACTAAAATAATTTATAAAGAAAAAATTGAAAAGACTTTTTCGACATAAAAAAGGTCAAATTCATGATATTGAAATTGACCAAATAACTGAATTTATTTTTAAAGTTGTTAAAATAATTTAATCCTCAAATAATTTTTTATTCAAAGAATTTTTTAATATTATATTTTGACTAACAATATCATCATATTCTACCTTAGATATCTTACCTTTGTTGTTATGATTATCACAATTACAATCGTTACTAATTAACTGTTCAAGCGTATCAAAATATATTAAATAATTCCCACATTGTGGAATTACAATTTTTTTATGTGCTAAATTATTTCTGATAGAAATCATATTTTTAAAATATTTAATTAAGTCGTCAGTATTTGAAAAGTCATTATTCGAACACTTTAATATTTCGCACATAATATCAAATTTTTGTTTAGATGACAGTACGTAAAAAATTGAATCTAATACTTTTCTGATATCCTTTTCTTCTATTGATTTTTGAATATTTTTTAAATTCCTATTCATATCTTTATTTGTTTTTAATATTAATTTATTAACTTCTTCAAAAATCTTATTCCTATCCTCTTCTATTAAATTTTGATAGTATTTTATCCCAAGTTCTTTAACTAAAAACTCTATTTCTGCACTTTGATCAAGGATATTACCTCTTGCATATGCTAAATCATTTGATCGATGATATATTCGTTCTACAATAAACGCAATTTTTTCAAGCAATAATTTTCTTTCCGTTATGTATATACTTTCATAAAATGAAATTCCAACATTTTCTCGAAAAATATTTTTAATTTCTTCTAACGAATTTTCAGAATAAAATATCATGTCGCCATAAATGGTATATCTTGATAGCTTTTCAATTATATGACTTCCATTAATATTTTTTCCCGATAAATTATAGTCTACAATTATAATATCATAGTTGCTAAATTTATCTTGAGATGTATCTTTTTTGATTTCTTCCATAAACTCATCAACATCTGACTTTAATACCGGTCTTATAAAACTATTAAATTGTTTTATGTTTTTGTTAATAATGGGTACAATTGATTTTTGCCATTCTATCTCATCTTCAAACCATAGAACTCTTATTTCTCTCATGACTTATCCTCATTTGCAGTTTAAAACCAGCCTTATATTCTTTATCGATTTTTAATGTTCCTCCCATTTCATTAATGATTCGTTTTACATGATACATTCCTACACCAGTACCATTAGTGTAACTTTTACCGAACTCAAATATTGAATCCTCATCTATATTTTCTTTCAAACCAATTCCATTATCATAATAATCAAAACAAAAAACTTTATTATCTAAATAGAAATTACAATTTATCTCTGTAGACTTTGCTTTTTCTGAATTACTAACCAAGTTTTCTAATAAAGTGGTAATATCCTGTGGGCTAAATTTACATTCATAGTTGTACGCTTCATTTTTTATATTAAATTTTAAATTTCTATTTTTTAAAAACTTTTCACAATATTCTGTAACAAAATCAGAGATTGACCCCAATATAAATCTATCATTCACATTAAAATCAGCAGCCCCACTATAATGAGTTAAAGCTCTAATTTTTTCTAAAATAAAATATATATCTTCCAACCTTTTACATATTTTTTCTTTACTTAAATCGTCACTTTGAATATCATCTCTTAAAGTAAAAGTTTTCATTTTTAATGTATCTAAATTAATATTAATAGTATGCATTTTTTCAACAAAAGTTTTTTGTTCTATTGAAAGTGAATCGAAGATAAAAAAAGATCTCCTCTTTTCCGATTCCAGTTCATTTGTTAATTTTGTGTTTGTTGTATTTATCGTTGCTAATTTTTTCTTATCTTCTATATTTGATTTAAAGATATTTTTCGTTTGTTTGGTAAGTTTTGTTGCTATATCTTTTAATTGCTTATTATTGCTTATTGCAACCAATTTATTAAGATTAGTTAATGTATTATCAAGATTATCTTCACTAGCTTTTTCTATTATATTTAACAAATTTTCATTATAATCAATCTCTAAAATATCTTTTTTCTTTGATAGTGAAGCTATTTGGTTTAAGATTTCAACTTTTACATCTTCAGGATTCAAAATTTTATCATTTCCTCTTTTTAAATCCTCTTTTGAAACATCCCCCCATTCTATAACCTTAACTACATAATCCTCTAAAACCTTAAAAACATTTTTGTGAAAAAACTCAGTTAGTTGAATAAATTCTGGAGATATTAGGAATCCACTATTTCTACTAGAAGTTTCAACGAAATGAGCATCATCGCATATGATTGAAATTCTTCCCAAAATATCACGAGTTCCTAAAAATCTGTTATATCCCTGAGCTTTTCTTTTATCTATATCTAAAAAGTCATTTGTTGGTTCACCGTATGGATATATTCTAAATCTATTTTTATATACAAATACAGACCCATATTTTACTGGCTCAACTCCCATCAACTTTGTAAAAGCCGCTTTTGCGTTTTTGTTTAAATAAAAAACTTTTGCATTGATTCCTTTTAAATTTTTATATGGATTATGTTCTTTAATACTATAAATGTATGTCCCTCTATCATACAATTCTGTATTAATAAAATCACCACTTTTAGAAATTGAAACCATAATCGATGTTGTCTTTATATTTAATTTTTCAAAAACATCATTAACAATTTTCCCATTAACCTCTGAATCAACCAAAGAGCCTTGCAGATCTTCCACATTTAAATATATTTCAAATATGTCATCATTTTGTTCAATATCAGGATTAACCAACCTTTTTAACGCTTTTTTTAATTGTATAACATCTGATTTTTCCCAATTTTCACGTAACTCAGAAATGGTAATTTTAGTTCCTTTTTTAAATTCTTTTTCAATTTGATTATAATCAACTGAAATATTTACAAATTCATTTTTATCATCCTCTTCGAATTTATCCCAATCTAAGCTTAATAAATTTGCATGATTATCATCCTTGGTGGCTGTGATCATTTTTAATTTCTTACCTAATCTATCACACGAAAATCGACCGACACCTTTTGCTCCCGCAGCAACCCTTTTAATTTTTTTTCTATAATCATCATTCTGATTTCTTTCTTTCTTCTCTGAATACGCAACAAACAACCATTTATTTATTAAATCTTCATATGTCATACCACAACCATCATCAATTATTTCAATGGTGGTATTATTTCCAAAATTTTTAAATTTTATATCAACTCTAGAAGCTCCTGCATCGTATGAGTTTTTTACTAATTCAAAAACCGCAATATATTTATCATTTATAAGTTCTTTACCTATTATATTTTTTAAAGCCGAGCTTATTTTAAAATTCAACTTTTTATTCATTGTTTAAATACTCCTTAAATATTTCAGCGACTTGTTGTGCAAATAATGGCGGAACAGCATTACCTACCTGAGTAAATCTAGGAACATCTTTTTTTCTAAG
>CALWDV010000078.1 GCA_944376785.1 uncultured Clostridia bacterium
GTTGAAACGCTGGTTTGTTTAAGTAAATAAACACGCATAAAATTTGATGCGTGTTTTTATTTGTTTTGAATTTTTAATAAAATTTTAATAAAATGTTTTAGCAATATTGGTAATAAATTTTAAATTCATTTGTTTTGTGGTTTAAAATTTTTACATCTTTATGATAAAATATAAAAAATTATAATTTTTTAATAAGGGTTATCAGCATGAATTTTAATTGTTTAATACCAGAGTTAAGAGTAACAAATTTAAAAAAATCAAAACAGTTTTACACTGAAATTTTAGGTTTTAAAATTGAATATGAACGTTTTGATTTTGCAATGATTAGTTTAGACAACTGCCAAATAATGTTGCAACAACTAACCTTGCCGTCTAAAAAGGGAAGTTGGAATGTTAGTGATGATATGCAATATCCGTTTGGTAGGGGAATAAATTTTCAAATAATTCTTCCCAACATTGCAAAAGTGTATAATTCTTTAAAACAACACAATATTAAAATTTTTATTGATTTACTTTTAAGTGATTATCAAGAAAATAACATTATCAATCATGTTTTAGAGTTTTTGGTTCAGGACCCTGATGGATATTTATTAAGATTTCAGCAGGATGTAGTTGATTGGCATTTTGGTGACAACAAAAAAATGGCAGATGAATTATTTGATTTAGTTTTATCTGAAAGCAAAACAGCAACTTCATATTTATATGATAAAAACGATAGTGATAATTATAATCAAGGATTTTCTGTTTTAACAAATTGGGATAAATCAAAAAGAGTAATTTTAGAAACAACAAAAGTTTATAAAACAACTTTTAATAAAGTAACAAAAGAACACGCTTTTAAAGAAGGGGAAAGCGACAGAACGCTAAAAAGTTGGAAAGAAATTCATAAGCCATTTTTTGAAAATGAATTAAAATTAAAAAATTTAACATTCACTAATAATTGTGAACTTGTATGTGAAGAATTTAAAATAGTAAAAAGGTTGGATAATGAAAATGAATAAAATTTTTTTAATAACAGGACCAGCAGGTGTTGGAAAAAGCACAATTTCTATGAAAATTGCAGAAAATCTTAATAAGAGTGTTTTAATAGAAGGAGATGATATTTATCATCTTGTTGTTGGTGGATATGTTAGCCCTTGGAAAGAAGGAAACCATTTAAATTTGTTTTGGCAAAATTGCAAAAGCATTATAGCTAATTCTTTAAATAACGGATATGATGTTGTTTTTAACTATATTTTAAGCAAAGAACAGGTGGCAGATATTAAACAATCGTTTGTTAATTGTGAAATAAAATTTGTTTGTTTAATGGTTGATGAAAACACTATTGTTAAACGTGATAAACTTCGCCCTGTTGATTGTCAAATGGGAGAAAGGTCGTTAATTCTATTAAACGAAATGAAAAAAGAAAATTTTGATGAAAACAACATTTTAGACACAAGCAAATTATCAATAAATGAAACCTATTTAGAAATATTAAATAACAAAAGATTTGTTTTAAAATAACGGGAGAAAAATATGAAAATAATATTTTGTCATCACGCACAGCGTAAAAAAGAAAATCCACCAACGCAGGAAGATGGATTAACAAAGTTAGGAATTAAAGATGCAAAATTAACTGCTAAAATTTTTTCAAACATTCCTAATGTTAAAGCAATTTATACTTCACCATTTTATAGATGTAAAAAAACAGCAGAATTAGTTAATAAACACTTAAATGTTCCAATCGTTATGGAAGAACGCTTTAATGAGTTTGGTAGCGTTAAAGATGAAAATTGGACACAACTTCAAACACGTGTTATTTCTGCAATTAACGATATTTATAATAAATATAATGACGAAGATGCAATAATATGTGTAACATCTGGTGTTAACGTTGGTGCTTTTATTTGTTGGAACTTTGGCATTGACCCAAGCGAGAAAACTCCATTCATTGGAATTTCATCTTGCTCACCATTGGTTTTTAATAAAAAGAAATAGGTTGTTAAGTTAATAAAAAATAATTGTTTTAATAATTAAATAAAACAATCTTTTTTTTCTTAGAATTTTTATTTTTTATTAACAAGTTCGCCAAAATGTTTAAGTAGAACAGGTGTGTTGTGTTGGTGATTTATATCAGAATATTTTCTTAAATTTAAAATATGTTTTTCAACTTTTTGCTTATATTCATCTGAGTTTTCATATTTTTCTATTTTTATTTTTCCTAATTTCTCAAATTTATCTAATTCTTTTGCAATATCATCAACTTTTCTTTTGCTTAACACTTTTACTGGATTTTCACTAACAATTTCATCCCACATATTAGTTTGACCTTGTTTAAAGCCATCATCTTCAACTTCATATATAATGCAGGATTTAACTTTAAATGTTTTATTAAATATATCTGGATAGGTTTCACTAAAAGTTAACAAACCCGACTCGTAATTTCTTTTATAAATAAAATCCCAATCGCTCCAAAATTCTCCACCAAAAAGCAGTGCAGTTTCTAAATTATAACTAGCATAAACATATGCTTTGGAATGAGAACACAATTTTGGTTCAAGAACTTTTAAATTTGGTGTTTTTGAAACATGATAAATTGTTTTCATATCCTTTTTCCCTTTATAGTATAAAGATATTTATACAACTTTTATTAATGGTACTCCCGACACGAGTCGAACGTGCAACACTTGGTTCCGAAGAAATTAAAACCATTTGTTGCGAGTTCGACTTTTCGTATCATATTTTACCATAAAATATCATATAAAAAATCTTTCAATCACTTTATTTATCAGCATTTTAGCCACTTCATCTCATCAAACAATACTATACAATACAAACTCGAAAAAAAAACACCACAAAACACCCCATTTGCAAATATTTTGCATAATTCTAACAAAAATTTGTAGTAATTATGAATTTAGTAATTTATTCCCAGTATTTATATCTCTTTTAAATTTATCATTTTGACGACTTTGTTTCCAAAGTTTTTCTTTTCTTTTTTGTAGTGCCTTTTCTAAATTTCTTGTATTAAAGCACTTTTCAACATCCTTGCAATAGAATAAGTGATCATATATAAACCATTCATAATAACCATCTCTTATATGTAGAATATATTCATCTGGAGAAATTGGTTTAGAAAAATTACCATTAACTTTTAAATTGATAATATCTTGATACCAATAATTCTCATGCTCGTCAGACATATAACAATTTAATCTTATGGCTTTAAGTTGTTGTAGTTTTTTAGGATAAAATAGTTTTAATTTAAAACATTTATTTGGATAAATCCATTTAGGTATATATTGATTATCAGAATAATAATTTTTTGCCCATGGCACTTGTTTCCACGAATCAAGTTCATATTTAGAATAAATATTTACACCACTTTTGTATTCCAATTGGACAAAACCTGTTTTAATAGCACATTTACCACAATTGCGAATAATTGTTTCTTGACAATCCCAAAAATTTTTATTGAAATCTAATTTGTCATAATCAAAAATAATTCTTTCTTCCGTTTCCAATTTGGGTTTTATATATGGTAAAACATATATTTCTAATTCATCTTCTATTTCGCAATCATTTCCTTGAACAACTTCTAATTGCGGACGATTCGCAATAATTATCTTATTTTTTTCTTTATTCTTCTCATATATTTCTTGTTTTTTTAATTCGTTTTCATTTTTTATTGTAAGCTTAACACCTAAATATGTAAATAATCCACCAATTAACCCACCCAATATTGATGATATTATTGGAATAAGAATGTAATATAAAAAACCCATGTATTTACTTCTCCTTAAAAGGATTATAACATAGTATCCTAAAATTTTATATGTATTTATGAAAATTTTGATAATATTAGTCAATTGGGCATTCTTTAAAATAACTATTTTATTCATTATAATGTAAATTTCAATAAAGCATCCAACAGATAATTTATTAAAAATTTTTAACACTTGCAATAGTTTTTCTTCTACTCCTATCGATTGCCATTCATATCTATGGCCTGCAAAAGCAACAATTTTATTTTTATTTATTCCCATTTTATTCTCCTATAAAAAGGGAATAAAATAGATGGTATTTTGACTTATTATAACTAACTTCTATTTTTATATTAAGTGGCAAAGGTTAATAAAAATGTTATTTAAAACTATCAATCAATATAATTATAAAGGCTAAAATGAAATAGTTTTGCATTAAAAATTTAATAAAAAAGACTAAAAAGGGAAGAA
>CALWDV010000079.1 GCA_944376785.1 uncultured Clostridia bacterium
TTGGTAAAACGTGCTGGAACAGAACAAGATGTTGCAAATTTAATTAAGTTTTTAGTAAGTGATAAAGCAGGTTTTATTAATAATGAAATAATAAGAATTGATGGCGGAATGTATGGTAGCAATTAAAATGACCTTATGGTCATTTTTTTTTAAAATTTTATAATTTTAATTTAAGTTTGATAAAAAAACAAATAATGTTATAATTATAATAGTTAATATATAAACACAATTTATTATTTTTTAATATATTTTATTAAAAACTAGTTGGGTGGTGAATATGGAAGAAATAATCAAAGTTGATAATTTAACAAAAGATTATGGACATGGAAGGGGCGTTTTTGATGTTTCTTTAACAGTGTTTAAAGGTGAAGTGTTTGGGTTTTTAGGTCCAAACGGAGCTGGTAAGTCCACCACAATTAGACATATTATGGGGTTTTCAAAACCACAAAAAGGAAACACTTATGTGTTTGGTGAAGAATCTTTTAAAAATTATTATAAAATTTTAGATAATGTTGGTTATTTGCCGGGTGAAATTGCTCTTCCAGAAGGACTAACAGGTTGGGAATTTATTAAAATGATGGGGCATTTGCGTGGTGCCAAAAGTGATGAAAGATTGAACTATTTGTTAAAAAAGTTTGATTTTAATCCAAGTATGCAAACAAAACAAATGAGTTTGGGTGATAAAAGAAAATTGGCAATTGTTACTGCATTTATGAATGACCCAGATGTTTTAATTTTAGATGAACCAACCAGTGGATTAGATCCAGTTATGCAACAAGTGTTTATTGATTTTATTAAAGAAGAAAAGAAAAGAAACAAAACAATATTTTTATCATCTCACATTTTTAACGAAGTGGAAGATACTTGCGATAGAATTGCAATAATTAAAGATGGCGTAATTGTTTCGTTATTTGAAACTAAAAAAATTAAACACAACGAAAATAAACGTTATGAATTAATTTTTGATAAAAAAGTTGATTTTAACAATTTTATTAAAACTTTTCCAATAAAACGTGATGATGATAAAAGCAAAGAAATTAAAAAAATAGCAATAACAAGTGTTAACGAAAAAAAATTAACTTGTGTTGTTGCAGTTAATGACAAACAAATTAACGAACTTATTAAAGCTGTTAATAAATTTAAAATAAAAGATTTTTTTGAAATTAAATACACTTTGGAAGATTATTTTATGCATTTTTACAAGGAAGATAAAAACTTTGGAGGTGAATTTTAATGGAAGAAATAATTAAAGTTGAAAACCTAACCAAAGATTATGGCAGTGGTCGTGGAGTTTTTAATTTAAATTTCAGCATAAAAAAAGGCGAAGCATTTGGGTTTGTTGGAACAAACGGAAGTGGTAAAACAACAACCATTAGACACATTATGGGTTTTTTAAAACCACAAAGTGGAAAATGCACTGTTATGGGTTTAGACTCTTGGAAAGATGCTAGTGAAATAAAAAAATATATAGAATATGTTCCTGGTGAAATTGCTTTTCCAGATTTACCAACAGGAACAGAATTTATTAAAAGCCAAGCTGAACTTTTAAATTTAACAGATATGACATATGCAAACTATGTTACAAAAAAATTGCAGCTAGATACTTCTGCAAACCTTAAACGAATGAGTAAGGGAATGAAACAAAAAACAGCTATTGTTGCTGCATTAATGTGTGATAAAGATATTTTAATTTTAGATGAACCAACCACAGGGCTTGACCCATTAATGCGAATTAGTTTTATGGAACTTATTAAAGAAGAAAAGAAAAAAGGCAAAACCATTTTAATGAGTAGCCAAATGTTTAATGAGTTAGAAGAAGTTTGTGACAGAGTGGCATTAATTTTTAATGGTAAAATTGTTGATATTGCAAATGTGAACAATTTAAAAAATTTGGATTATAAAACCTTTAAAGTTGAATTTAATAAAAAAGAAGAATATTTAAAATTTAAAAAATTAAAATTTGAAATTGTTAGAGACCAGGAAAAATATAATCAAGTTACTGTTAAAATTTTGAATGGAAACATTAACAAATTATTTAAAGTGTTAGAAAACTATGATTTAAAATTCATTAGCGAAACGAAATATAATTTGGAAAAATATTTTAAAGAAATTTTAATTCAACAAAAAGGAGGAAAAAATGTTTAGTAAAGCGTTATTTAAACAATCAATAAAAGCACATTGGATTAAATGGTTATGTGTAACAATTTCAACATGTGTTATGCTTGCTATTGTTATTATTGTGCTTGGAAATTTAGGTATTAATGACATTAGAGATTCTTTAAAAAATGTTTTTGTTCAAGCAAATGAAGAAAGCTATTTAAAAGAAAATTCTGTTGATAGTTATGAATTATATTTAACTGCAATTAGTAACTATAACGAAGCTAGTTCGTTTTCATCTTATACAAGCATTTTAACAAATGAATATAACGAAAAAGTTAATGCTTATGTTACTGAAAATGGCGAACAACCAAGCGATGAAATAAAAAATGGTTACATATTAGAAATTGCACAAAAATATTCGGCAATGGCAGGGTTATTGCAACAAGACCCAGAAGAATTAAAAACAATGATTATTGGACTTTTAACTTATTATAAAAACAACCCAGAATTAACAGGTGAACAATTATTTAACAATTTCTTTGTTTATGAAATTTATAATCAAGCATACGCACAAGTTTATGAAGAAGAAATAAATAAAGGAAGCAGTGAAGAAGATGCTGTGTTAACAGCTAAAGTTCAAGCAGAAAGTGCAAAACAGGTGGCTACAGGTGCAGTAACTAAATATAATGAAGATAAACAAAGTGCAGGAGAATCGTTTAATTTTAATGTTCAAAATTATTTAAGTGTGGCTAATAATTTTGTTAACGAATTTATGGCAGATAATGTTTATAATTTAAAACTTAGTGAAGGTTGTGACGAAAGTGAGGCAAAACAATTTGCAGTTTCTGTTAAAGTTATTTCTAACACTGCAATTTCAACTTATCAACTTTGGCTTAATGAATTTAAAACCGAAAATTCGGGTGCAGATTTAACAGCAGAACAAATTGCCACTGCAAAAGGTTATGCGTGTGAAAGTATTTCAGACCAAATACCCCAAAAGGTTGCTGTTGCTTTAACTGAACTTGGCGAAATGGATATGTATGGGTTAATTATTGGCTCAATCTTTTATAGAATTGCAGGTTTATTGTTGCCATTGGTTTTTGTTATTATGACAGCTAATGGATTACTTGCTGGTCAGGTTGATTCAGGTTCTATGGCATATGTGCTATCAACACCAACTAAACGTAGAACAGTAACAGTAACACAAATGGCATATTTAATTTGTGCATTACTTACAATGTTTCTAATGTTAACAGCTGTTAGTGTGATGGCAGTTTGGATTGCTGGTGGTAACAATTTTGCAATTAATTATGCAGAAATATTACTATTTAATTTGGGTGCATTTTTAACAACTTTTGCTTTTGCAGGATATTGTTTTATGTGTTCGGCAATTTTTAACACAACAAAACATTCTTTAAGTATTGGTGGTGGATTAACCATTTTCTGTTTAGTTTGCACCATACTTGGTTTGTTTGGGTCATCAGTAGTTCCAAGTGCAATGAGAATTGAAGCAATGAATTTCTTTAACTATTTATCACTTATAACTTTGTTTGATACAACAGCAATTATGAATGGAAGCATTAGTTGGCTTTGGGAATTTGGAATTTTGTTTGCTGTTGGTGTTGTGACCTTTATTATTGGAATATTTAGATTTGATAAAAAGGATTTGCCTTTGTAAAAAACAAAAAAGACATTTTTATAATGTCTTTTTTAAATTCTCTTAAATATAATAAATGTTAATAATGGACTTTTTAAAAAAATAATTATATAATATATATAACTAGGAGGTGGATAGTATGGCAACTAAAAAAACAACAACAAAATCAACAACAACAAAAACAACATCTAGTTCATCATCAAGAAGAACTGTTTGGGGTCTTAACAAAATTTCAATGTATACCATTGTTGCAGTAGCATTATTATATGTTATTTCAATGGTTTTATCATTGGTTGGTGTTAACTTTAAAGTAGTTAGTGCATTGCAAGGTTTGGCAA
>CALWDV010000080.1 GCA_944376785.1 uncultured Clostridia bacterium
CCATTAGTGTAAGTGCTTAAAAAATAACGCTAGATTGTTTAAGCACTTACACTAATGGTCGCGAAACACAATGGTTTCGCGACCATTAGTGTAAGTGCTTAAACAATCTAGCGTTATTTTTTTTAGGTTATGGTTTTTGGCATAGGTTTCTAAATAAGACAACACTTCGCTTCCAACACCAAGCTTTCTAAATTGTTTATCAACCTTAATTAACAAAATGTGCAAACGCGAATTTTTTTTATCAACAATTAAATCAGCTTCACAAATATTAAAAGGAATTGTTTTAATAATTGTTTTACCAGTTTCGTCTTTTGTTTTAACTATAATAATTGTTACTGCACGAAGTTTCTTTTTGTTGTTATACAATGCAAAAACTTCGCCATTAGGAAGTTGAGAAAATCCATAACATTCACGTTTAGAACGTGGAAGGTCTTTAATGTAATGTGTTAGTTTAATTGCATCACCAACGTTTAAAGGTGCACCACCAACAAAGTTTGCCATAATAACCTCCTAACTTTTTTTCACTATTAATTAGTATAACAAATTTTTGTTTTTTTTCAATCCCCCTTTTTTGTTTTTTTTACCATTAAAATAACTTATAAGTTTGTTTAGTTAGTAGTTTGTTTAGTTAGTAATGTTAATTTGACAAACAATAATTATTAAATTTATAATAAACTAACTATGACAAGTTTTTGCAAATAAAAACACTTTATAACTTTTTAATCATTTCTACTAAAAAATTTAAAAGCATAAACTTTTTTAAAAGGAGCATTATGTTACAGTTAAAAAACATTGTAAAAGATTATGTTGCTGGTGACACAACAGTTAAAGCATTAAAAGGTGTTAGTGTTGATTTTAGGCAATCGGAGTTTGTTTCAATTTTGGGTCCTTCTGGTTGTGGAAAAACAACACTTTTAAACATTATTGGTGGACTAGACCGTTATACTAGTGGTGACTTAATTATTAATGATAAATCAACAAAACAATTTAAAGATGGCGATTGGGACACATACAGAAATCATTCTATTGGTTTTGTTTTTCAAAGTTACAATTTAATTTCGCATTTAAGCATTGTGGGTAATGTTGAGTTAGCATTAAGCATTTCTGGTGTAACTAGAAAAGAAAGAAGAAAACGTGCATTAAACGCCTTAAAAGAAGTTGGGCTTAAAGACCAAGCAAACAAAAAACCAAACCAATTAAGTGGTGGACAAATGCAACGTGTTGCTATTGCTCGTGCTTTGGTTAACGACCCCGACATTATTTTGGCAGATGAACCAACTGGCGCATTAGATTCTAAAACTAGTGTTCAAGTTATGAACATTTTAAAAAAGATTTCTAGCAACAAATTAATTATTATGGTTACTCATAATTCAAGTTTAGCAGAAGAATATTCAAACAGAATTATTTCTATGTTAGACGGCAAAATTACTAGTGACACTAACCCATATTCTTATGAAAAAGATAATGAGGCCATAAAAACTGAAACATTAAAAACAGAAAAGTTAGAAACCGAAAAACTTGAAAACAACCAAACAAACGAAAAAGCCAAAAAAAGCAAAATTAAAAAAAGTGCTATGGGCTATGGAACTGCACTTTCCCTATCAGGAAAAAACTTGCTTTCAAAAAAAGGCAGAACCTTTATGACATCTTTTGCCGGAAGCATTGGAATTATTGGCATTGCTCTTGTGCTAGCCATTTCAAATGGATTTACTTCTTATATTAATAAATTGCAAAGTGATACTTTATCGAACTATCCCGTAACAATTAGTAAAACAGCAATGGATCTTAACAGTATTAACACAGATGAAATTTTTGAAACTGAAGAAGTAGAAGAGTTTCCTAATGATGATCATATAATAGTTAGTGAGCCATCAAATAATGTTTTAATTAATTCATTAACCCATTTTAATTTAATTACTGATGAATTTATTAATTATATTAATGAATATGAAAATAATGACAACAATCAAACTTTAAATGATATAACTTATTCTTATGCTAGTCCTATAAATGTTATAACGATGCAGGGCGATACCCCTGTTAAACTTTCAACCAACATTTCCTCTAATTTACTAACAGGTTCATCTAATTCTGACTTTTATGAAGGAATAAATAATAGAGATTTTATTATTTCACAATATGATGTGTTAAGTGGTCATTACCCTGAAAACTACAACGAAGTAGCGCTAGTTATTCCATCAACCAACCAATTAAGTCCAAGAGTTTTAAATAAATTAGGAATTGAATATAATAGCACTGAAGAAATAAATTCAACAATTAAATTTTCTGACATTGTTGGTAAAAAACAATATAAGGTGGTACTTAACAACACATATTACGGAAAACAAAATTTTAGATGGACCAATCAGTTTTTGCAGGGACTAAACGATGTACCAACAGAAGAAGATTTACTAACTCTTTATAGCAACACAGACAATATTACTTTAACAATTTCTGGAATTCTTAGAATTAAACCAAACTCTAATCTTTCTATTTATTCAACAGGTATTGTTTACACCCCTAAACTAACTACTTATTTACAAGAAATTGAAAAACATAGTGAAATTGTTAAAGCACAACAAAATGATAATGTTAATTTAATTGTTCCATATATCAAAAACCCATCAAATTCCACTCTGCCTTTAACAAATATTGAAGATGTTAAAAAATATTTTAAATTAACATACAATATTAGTTTAACCACGGAACAGGTTAAACAATATTCATATCAACAAATTGGCGCAAGCACAATTCCAACAACAATCAGTTTTTATCCTAAAGATTTTAAGTCTAAAACAAAACTTGTTGAATACTTAAATGCTTGGAACCTAACAGAACAAGGACAAATAAATAAAATAGTTTATTCAGATGCCACCGAATTATTTTCCAGCACAATGGGTGAGATGATTGATATTATTTCCTATGTGTTAATTGCATTTGCAAGTGTTTCTTTAATTGTTAGTTCTGTTATGATTGGAGTTTTAACATATGCAAGTGTTATTGAAAGAACAAAAGAAATTGGTGTTTTAAGAAGCATTGGTGCAAGAAAAAAAGACATTTCACGAGTGTTTAATTCTGAAACATTAATTATTGGTTTTGTTGCTGGACTAATTGGAATTATTGTTACTTATGCTTTGTGCCCAATAATTAACTTAATTATATTTAAAATTGCTGGTGATGCAATAACCACAAACATTGCAGTTTTAAATCCACTTCACGCATTAATACTAGTTATAATTAGCACACTTCTAACTTTGATTTCTGGATTAATACCTGCAAAAATTGCAGCAAAAAAAGACCCTGTTAAAGCACTTAGAACTGAATAATTAACAAAAAGGTGTAATGTTTTACATTATACCTTTTTTTATTTATAAATGTTTCAAATAAAAAGATTAATTAATTTTTAAATTATGATATAATGATGTTATGGAAGATATAATTTTAGTTGATGTTAACGACAATGAAATAGGAAAAATAGAAAAACTAGAAGCACACAAAAAACCTTTGCTTCATAGGGCTTTTTCCGTGTTTTTATATGATAATGGCAAATTATTAATTCAAAAACGAGCAAAAAACAAATATCACAGTGGTGGGCTATGGGCAAACAGCTGTTGTTCACACCCTAGGCACAATTTAACATTTGAAGAAAGTGTTAAACAACGTGTTAAGTTTGAACTTGGGATTGATAACATTAACTTTTGTGAAATTGGAACATTTGTTTATTTAACAAAATTTAATGAAAACTTGTTTGAATATGAATATGACCATGTTCTATTTTCAAAATACTCTGGAAATGTGAATTTTAACAAAGATGAAATAGAAGAAATAAAGTGGATTGATGTTAAAGACCTTGAAAAAGGTTTGATTATTAACCCACAAAAATATGCTTCATGGTTTATTATTTGTGCCCCAATGTTTTTAAAATACATTAAAGATAATAACTTATAACAATTTAATAAAAACAAAAAAGTGAATGCCAAAACATTCACTTTTTTGAAATATTATAAAATATT
>CALWDV010000081.1 GCA_944376785.1 uncultured Clostridia bacterium
AAAATATAAAAGTAATTAGGAAAGCATTATGATTAAACTATACAACACATTCACAAGAAGAAAAGAAGAATTTAAACCAATTATTGATGGCAAAGTTGGCATTTATGTTTGTGGACCAACTGTTTATGGAATGCCACATTTAGGTCATGCAAAAAGTTATATTAACTTTGACACAATAATTAGATATTTTAAATTTTGTGGTTTTAAAGTTAAATATGTTCAAAACATAACAGATGTTGGGCATTTGGTTGGTGATGGCGATAGTGGTGAAGATAAAATTGCAAAACAAGCAAAAATTGAACAACTAGATGCCTATGAAATTGCCTATAAATATGAATGTGAATATTTTAAATATATGGACAAATTAAATGTTTTGAGACCAAGCATTTCTTGTCGAGCAACAGGTTTCATTATGGAAATGATTGAAACTGTTAAAGACATTATAAATAAAGGTTTTGGTTATGTAACAAAAGAAGGGAACGTTTATTTTGATGTTAGAAAATATTCAAAATATGGTCAACTATCAAACAGAAAATTAGACCAAGCTGTTAGTGGGGAAAGAATTGAAATTGCAGATGACAAACGTAACCCAGAAGATTTTGCTTTGTGGAAAAAAACAGATGCAAATGCACTAATGCAATGGCCATCACCATGGGGAAATGGTTGCCCGGGTTGGCATTTAGAGTGCACCACTCTTGGTAAAAAATTTTTAGGTGATAAGTTTGACATTCATGGTGGCGGAATTGACAACATTTTTCCTCATCACGAGTGTGAATGCGCCCAAGCAGATATTGTTAATGGGCACTTGCCAATGAACTATTTTATGCATAATGGATTAGTTACAGTTAACGGCACAAAAATGGGTAAGTCACTTGGTAATTTTATAACCTTACCAGATTTGTTTAAAAAATATGACCCAATGGTTGTTAGATTTTTTATCCTTCAATTTCATTATAGGTCTTCTGTTGATTTTAGTGATGACGGTTTAAAATTAGCTGAAAAACAACTAAATAAAATTAAAGAAACTGTTAATGCTGTTAGGTTATTAACCAACACTGTTGCCAATGAAATTAATAACAAAGAGTTAAAACAAATTTATGATGCCTTTGTTGATGCAATGAACGAAGATTTTAACACTCCTGTTGCAATGGTTGAGTTTAATAACTTAATTAAATTTGCTGCAAAAGAACTTAATAATAAAAACACTGAAAACTTAAACGAAATTAATGCACTAATTAAAATTATGGAAGAAGTGTTTGGTTTAGATTTTGGTGAAGTTAAACAAAAAGAAGAATCATTAGTTCCAGCAGAAATTGAAAAACTTGCAAAATTGCGTTGGGAAGCAAAACAAAACAAAAATTGGCAAGAAGCAGATGAGTTGCGTGAAAAAATTAAAAATTTAGGATATGTTATAAACGATAAAAAAGATGGTTACACCATTGAAAAAATTTAAAAGGCAAATTCTTTTTTGCCTTTTTATTTTAAGGAGAACATTATGATTAAGCATCACTATTTTTTAAATGTTGAACATAATCAAAACGATTATTTTACTTTTAGCGATTACTTTTTAAATGAAAAATACACATTTAATAGTTGTTCCGACATCTTTTCAAAAGATTGCATTGATTATGGAACAAGTGTTTTGTTAAAAACAGTTATTAACAACTTAAACCTTAACGGTACTGTGTTAGATGTTGGTTGTGGCTATGGTGTTATTGGCATAATTTTAAAAAAATATTTTTCTTCAATAAATGTTGTAATGCTAGATATTAATAAAACAGCAGTTCAACTTACAAAAGAAAATTGCATTTTAAATAATGTTGATGCTATTGTGCTTGAAAGCAATTTATATGATAAAATTGACAAAAAGGTTAACAATATTGTCACAAACCCACCAATTAAAGCAGGAAAAGAAAATTTGTTTAATGTTGTTTCAGGGGCTTTTAATGTTCTTGAAAATAATGGAACCATAACTTTGGTTATAAAGAAAAAACACGGAATGGAAAGTTTGAAAAACTTTATGAATCAAACATTTGGTAATGTTCAAATTTTAAAACGTGATTCAGGATATTACATTCTTCATTCAGTTAAAACAAATGATTAAAAAATCAAAAAGAACTTTAATTTTTAAAGTTCTTTTTTTAGTTGTTAAATTTTTTGTGATTTATTTTTCTCATATTTAAAAGTTAATCATCATAAAATTAAATATAGTTTAAAAGTTAAAAAAACAATATTTAATAAATTTGAGGTGAAAATGGAAAACGTTACAAATATAATTAATGAAAAAAAATTCACAACCAACAAAGTGGTGTTAGAAAACAGAAAAAAATTAGTTGTTAATGGTGCCGAAAAAGCACTAAGTTCAAATGAAACTTGCATAATTTTGGTGGTTAGTGGGTGTAAAATGTTTATAAATGGAAATAATTTACACATAGAAAAACTAGATGTTGAATCAGGCGTTGTTGAAATTGAAGGTGATATTGATGGCTTTAAATTTGGTAATAACGCTGGTAAAGGAAATGTTTTTAAAAGGATTTTTAAATAGTGGCAGATTATAAAGTTTTTTTAATTTGTGTGGGTGTGGGGATTTGCCTTGGGGCATTTTATGGATTTTTAAACCTTATTAAAATATTGTTAAAAAAAAACATAATTTTAGATAATGTTTTAAATTTTTTCTATGCTCTATTTTTTGGATTTATTATATTACTAATAATTGTTAACTATAATTTTGGTGAATTTAGGTTATATCTAATTTTAGCATTTGCATTAGGAACTATTTTGGAAAGAAAAACTATTGGTAAAGTATTTGCCAAATTTTATGTGTGGTTGTATAATAAATTATGTAGGGTGGTTTGCACCTTAAAGAAAAATAAAGTGGTGAAAAAAGTACTAAAATGAAAAATGAAAAAGTTGTTAAATTAATAAGTATCATTTGTGCAATAGTTATGTTTGCATTAATTTGTGTGCTTATTTTTCAATTTACAAAAATTAGCAATTTAAAAAATAAAGAAAACCAATTAAAAGGTCATTTAAGTTCTTTGGAACAACAAATTATTGACTACACCAATGAAAACAACTATTTGCAATCAAAAGAATATTTAGAAGATTATGCACGAGAAGTTTTAGGCTGGGGTAAAGAAAACGAAATGTATTTTAAATAAAAAACCAATTTGGTTTTTTATTTTTTTATATTTTAATCTTTTTAAATTTTGTAATAATTGCAAAATGATTTTTTGTGTGTTATACTTTTTGTGTTTTTAAAAGTTTTTGGTTTTATATGGTTTTAAAAATTACTTTAAATTAATTTTTTAACTTAAAATAATTAATAAACATAAAAACTATCTATAAAATTTATTCAAGATTTTTAAGAATTTTAAAAAAACTCAAAAAACTTTTTTAATTTAAAATTGTAAAAAAGTTTAATAAAATATATTTTAAAAATTTAAAATATGTTTCCGTAGCTCAGCTGGATAGAGCAGCGCCCTCCTAAGTACCGACTTGGACAAAATTAAAACCTCTAAACACCCCTAAAACACTAGCATTTCACAATCTCACAAAACCGACACATCCACGATTTGCACCCAAAGTGCACCAAAAGCACTAAAAAACTAAATATGCAGCCGTAGCTCAGCTGGATAGAGCGATCGCCTCCTAAGCGATAGGTCGGATGTTCAAATCATCTCGGTTGCACCAATTTCTATTATCATAATCATTAAATAAAGGAGCATTAAACATGACAGAAGAGTAAATTAAATTTCTTTGTAAACAACTTGTAGAAAACTCAAATAGACCTCTGTCAGACTTTGAAAAAGAATTGACTAAACAAGCAATCGATAAAGCAAAAAGTGTTCCCGAAATGATTTCTGCAATTTTAACAATACTTTCAGCAAAGTAAAA
>CALWDV010000082.1 GCA_944376785.1 uncultured Clostridia bacterium
TTTTTATTTTTTAAAATTTCATTTAAAGCAATTAAAACACCAAGTTTGCCATATTCATATGTTAAACCGCCTTGCATATATGCTGTGTAAGGTTCAACCATTGGTCCATCACAACTAAGCTCTATTGTTGAACCTTGTGTGAATGTTCCTGCTGCCATAACTTCATCATGTGGATAACCAGGCATTGGAGCTGGTACTGGTGTTACAAAACTATCAATAGGTGAGCCTTTTTGAATTCCAATGTGAAAATTAACCATATTTTCTGGTGTGAACAAATTAATGGTTTGAATAATGTCTGTGCGTTCTTCATTGAATTTTGGATCAACGTCAAAACCAAGTTTTTCCATAATCAAACTTGCAAAAACCATTGTTTTTAAACTTGAACACACTGCTCGTGGTGCTAAAAATAAACCTTTAAAATATGAAATGTTTTCATTAAAATTTGCACCCAAATTTTTTCCTGTGCCCGGAGCAATAAAATGTTCGGCAATATCGAATATTAAATCTTTTTTGCCAACAATATATCCACCACTTTTTGCAATTCCACCACCCAAGTTTTTCATAAGTGAACCAACAATTATGTCGGCACCAACATTTGTTGGTTCTTTTTCTTCAACTAAATCGCCATAGCAGTTATCAACCATTATTATAACATTTTTGTCAACTTCTCTAATTGCTTTTATAACACGTTCAATTTTTTCAATGCTTAAACTTTTTCTATGTGCATATCCACGTGAACGTTGAATTTCAATTAATTTAACATTTCCCTGTTTTAATCGGTTTTTAATTGCTTCAATGTTAAAGTCGTCGTTAACTAAATTAATTTCTTCATATTTAACACCTGAGGCAATTAAAGAATTTTTGCTATCACCAGCAATTCCTATTATTGTTTGTAAAGAATCATATGGAGTTCCTGAAATGGAAAGCATTGTGTCGCCATATTTTAGCAAACCAAAAAAGGTTAAAGATAGTGCGTGTGTGCCAGACATAATTTGAGGTCTTACCAAAGCATCTTCTGTTCCAAAAATTTGAGCATAAATTGCTTCAAGTTTATCACGACCAGCATCATAATAGCCATAGCCATTAATTTCGGCAAAATCGGAACTTGCAACATTATTATCCTGAAATGCTTTTAAAATTTTAGCACTATTATGTAAGCAAATTTCGTCAAATTTATTAAAAATTGCTTTTAGTTCATTTTCTGTTTCGTTTGCGAGTTTAACAATTTTTTCATCAATATCAAAGTTGTGGTACATCATTTTTTTCCTTTATTTCTTAATTTTTACTAAAATATTCTACTATTAAAAAAAATAATTGTAAACAATTCAAATAGTAATTGACAACTTTTTTTTAAATTTGTATAATCGAACGACTAAATTACAAGAGAGAAATTAAACGATATAATGACGGAAACAAAAAAAGAGAATATTTTTAAAAGAATTTGGAACTACTATACTGTTTATGAAAAGTGTTGGTTTTTATCAATAACTGTTCTAGCATTTGTGTTTGCCTTCTTATTTCCAGAAGAAGACATTAATGGTGTTAATGGAAAAATCATAATGGCACTTTATTTGGTTGATATTTTTAGCAACATTTTGTGTGAACTTTTAATTTCAAAACAAAGCAAATGGAATTTTATTGTTTCACTTGTTGTTGAATTTACTGAAATTGCTATTTGTATTGTTTGTGCATATAGATTTGCAACAATGGCAACAACCATTTTCTTTTGGATTCCTATTGATATTATTAGTTTCATTATGTGGAATAAGCATAAAGATAAAAAAGATGATTCTTTAACAGAAGTTAGAAGATTAACTGGTTGGCAAGAGTTTTTGGTTATAACAGGCATTGTTGTTTGGACAGTTGTTGTAGGATATTTGTTAACATTAATTGATGTTGAAGAAGGCATTTTGTCAGATAGTCCAATGCTAGAAAAAATTGTGTGTTACATAGATGCTTGTTGTAGTGCTGTTGGTATTGCAAATGGATTGTTTATATTGTTTAGATTTAGGGAACAATGGATTGCGTGGTATATTAGCACATTTTTAGAAATAGCAATAAACATCATATCAGGACAATGGGTGTTACTTGTTTTAAAAGCAGGTTATTTAACAAACACAACCTATGGATATATTAAATGGACAAAATATATTAAACAAAATGAAGCAAATAAAAAAAGTGAATTAATTTCTGCAAATGAACAGCAAACAAATAATAACTTGGAAAGTGAAAAAGCAAACAAAATTGAAAACAAATTAAACAATTTAGAAAATAATGAAACAGAGTTAAAAAAACCAAAAGAAAAAATTAATACAAATAATAGTAAGAAGTTAAAAAATTCTAAAAAAGATGTTAATTAAACAAAAACAATAATAATGTTTTTTCGCCTAGTGATTGACATATTGGCTTAAAATATAATAAAATTAATATAGATTAAAAATAAAGGTGATAATTTATGGTAGATGTAAACAATATTAAAAACGGAATGACATTATTAATTGATGGTAATATTTATCAAATTGTTGAATTTTTGCATGTTAAACCTGGCAAAGGTGCAGCATTTATGAAAACAAAAATGAAAAATTTAAGAACAGGCACAACATTAGAACGTACATTTAACACAAACGTTAAATTTGAAGAAGCAAGAATTGATAGAAAAACTGTTCAATATTTATATGAAGCTGGTGGAACATATTATTTTATGGATGTTAACACCTATGAACAATATGAGTTAAATGAAACTCAAATTGGCGATAATAAAGATTATTTGCTTGAAAATATGAACGTTGAAATTACAATGTATGGCACAGAACTTTTAGGAATAACACTTCCAGAAAAAGTTGAATATACCATTGTTGAATGTGAACCAGGTTTAAAAGATAGCACAGCAACAGCAGCAACAAAAGTTGCAAAAACTGAAACTGGTTTAAGTGTTAGAGTTCCAATGTTTATTAACGAAGGTGACAAAGTTATTATCACAACATATGATGGAAAATATTATGGAAGGGGCTAAACCCTTTCTTTTTATTTGAAATTTGTTAAATAAATTTTAATATAACAAAATTTTATGATATACTGGTTAAAAATTATAAAACAATAAAGGAAGGCACAATGGAAAAGAAAGTTGCATTAGTTACAGGTGCAAGTCGTGGAATTGGCAGAACAGTTGCACGTGAACTTGCGTTAGAAGGATATAATGTTGTAATTAATTATAATAAAAATGAAAAAATGGCTCGTGAACTTTATGAGCGTTTAAAAGATTTAAACACCGACCCAATGATGGTTAAGTGTGATATTTCAAATGAAACAGAAGTTAAGCAAATGGTTGCAGATGTTGAAAAAAAATATGGACACATTGATGTTTTGGTTAATAATGCCGGAATTTCAATAGATTCAGTTTTTAACGAAAAAACAGTGGAAAATTTTAAACGTACACTTGATGTTAATGTTATTGGGACTTTTTTAGTTAGCAAATATGTTGGCGAAGTTATGTTTTCAAACAAATATGGAAAAATTGTTAACATTGCTTCAACAAATGGCATTAACACATATTTCCCAATGTGTTTAGATTATGACGCTTCAAAAGCTGCAATAATTTCTTTAACACACAATTTAGCAGTTCAGTTTGCACCATTTGTTAATGTTAACGCTGTTGCTCCTGGGTTTATTGCAACTCATAGCGAACTTGAAGGCGTTGACAAAGAATTTATTAGAATGGAAGAAGAAAAAATTTTGGTAAAACGTGCTGGAACAGAACAAGATGTTGCAAATTTAATTAAGTTTTTAGTAAGTGATAAAGCAGGTTTTAT
>CALWDV010000083.1 GCA_944376785.1 uncultured Clostridia bacterium
GGAGGATGTGCCCAATACCAAGCATCATAAGTTCCATTATCAGAGTTTAACATGTCATAACCTGCATCTTGCAAATATTTTGCAGCTCTTTCGCTTTCTTCCATGTCACGGCCAATTTCTTTATATTGTTCGCCTGGAAGTGCACCTTCACAAAAATCAACAGTTTTACTTAAAACAGAATATCTTAATGAAACAGGATAATCTTGTCCACATGCTTCTTTAATTGCTTTTACAACTTTAACAGGGAAACGATATCTGTTTTCAAAACTCCCACCATATTCATCTGTTCTTTTATTTGTGTAAGGCAAGGTAAATTGGTCTAACAAATATCCTTCATGAACAGCGTGAACTTCAACACCATCAACCCCTGCTTCTTTGCACATTTTTGCAGTTTTTGCAAAAGCTTCAATCATTTGTTCAATTTCTTTTTTCTTTAACTCTCTGCACATAACATTTTCTGCCCAACGTGATGGCAATTTGCTTGGTGATGCTGTTAGGTATGAAACGTTAAAAATTGGTTTTATTAAAGCACCTAAAACTTTGTTTTTTAACATTGGCACCAAAGCTGTTGGAATTGAAAATGAACGTCCAAAACCAGCAGTTAATTGAATAAACATTTTTGCACCAGTTTTATGCAACTCTTCCATGTATGGTTTTAATTTTTTAAAAGCACCTTTTGCTTTATACAACCATTGACCACCCATTATGTTTCTAAGTGGTGCAATGCCTGGAATTATTAAACCAACATTGTTTTTTGCTAAATCCATAAAAAAGTTTGCAGCATCTTTATCAAAGTGATGTGGTTCCATCCAACCAAAAATTGATGTGCCACCCATTGGACAAAGCACAATTCTGTTTTTTATTTCACAATTTCCTATTTTCCAAGGTGTGAATAATGGTTCAAATTTTTTATCCATCATATTTCTCCTTAATTAATCTATTTTTAATTTAAAACATTTTAAAAAAAATGTCAAAGATATTAAAATAATATGCTTTCATATAACAATTTTTATTTCTTATTAAACAATTTATTTGCTTAATTTAACAATCATAATATAAAATTGAAATATGAAATTAAAAAATAAAAAAAGAAAAGAAACTATGACAAAAACAAAAAAAATTCTAATTGCAATATCAAGTTGTATGTGTTTAGTAGATGTTTTTTATAATCTATTTTTTAACATATACATATTGGAAAATGTTACAAACAACATTGTTACTTTGTTTTTATACTATTTAATAGGAATTGTTATTGCACTATTACTTTACTATCCGTTTTTTAAAATTTTAAATAAAAAAACAGCAATATGGCTTTATAGAATAAGCTTTATTTTTTCGTTCATGTTAATTGTTTTAAGTATGTTAGTTAATTCTGCATTTGCTTTTGCTTTAATTCTAATTAATGCACTTCGCTACATTTTTTGTTTGTTATTTTATGTACCACACGAAATTGAAACAATACATAACACAACAAAACATAGTGTTCCAAATTTTTTAGCTTGGCAAAGTGTGTTTAGCATTGCAATAACAGTTATTTGCAACTTGTTTGTTTCATATTTGTTTGATTATTTCAGCATTTATGTTTTGCTTTCTATAATTTTAATTGATGTTGTTATTATGTTTGTGTTAAGTTTGTTCATTCCACCAATTAATGTTGATAACAACTTCGAACCAAAAAAGTTTTTTAAAACATTTAAACATTACCCTCACATGAAAAATATTTATGCCTCACATTTTTTTAAAAGAATGGCAGAAGCTGGGGTTGTGTCTTCAATAATTCCAATTATGCTATATATGAAATTAGGCAGTGGATTTTCCATTGGAATATATTCATCAATCGCATCAATATGCACTGCAATTTTGCTACCAATTTTTGTTAAATTATTTGCTCATAAACACGCTATTTTAATTGTTGGAGATGTGTTATCAATAATAATGTCAATACTGCTTATATTTTTGATTAATCCAGTTGTTTACATAATTTATTATTTCACAAACAAAATTGTTAACTCATTTTTTAGTAATGCAGAAATTTCAACATTGTTTGCAAGTGTTAAATACACCGAATTTAAAGAGTTTGATTCAGAACACGTTTTCACATATGGTGTTTTTGGAATAATGGCAGAAATTATTTCATATTTGGTTGGTATTATTGTGTGTTTGTTTGCCCCACTAGAACTTGCCATTCCAATTATTATAACAATTTTTATGATAATAAAACTTGTTTCAATAATTTTCCTATTTAAAGCAGATAAAACAATGCCAATAAAAGATGAGATAATAACAGAAAATAAAATAGCAAATATTGAAGAAACTGTATAAAAAAAGACATTTTTCAATGTCTTTTTTTAAATTATTAACTTTAAAAAAATATAAAATTTAATTGTTACTGCCCATACTTTTTTTATTTTTTATTCTATCGTGATATTTATTTAATGCCATATCTAAACATTCATTTGCATCAATATTAGTTTCGTTTGCAAGTGAAAGTAAGGAATAAAGAACATCGCCAAATTCCATTTTAAAATTTTCGCTAACCATAAAATTTTTTGTGCCATAGCTTGAAGATTTTAAGTATTCTTTATTTAATTCTCCAAGCTCACTAGAAATGTCTAATAACCTAGCATTAACAGGCATTGGTATTTCATGAACTCCTTTATTTTTATTAAACTTTTTAACTCTGTCTTGCATAAACTATTCTCCTTTTTTTATAGTTGTTAAATGATAAAAAGTGTTTATAATTATAATAATGAGTTTTATAAACTTTAATTATTTTTTATAATCAGCGTTTTTAATCTCTCCAAATTTCAAATTCAAACCATTGTTCTTGAAATTCAGTTAATACTTTAATTTGTTCATTTGAATAATTTTTGTTTTCTGGAACAACAACTAATTTATCGTCATTATCATTTATTCTGTGAATAATTGCAATCACTTTCCCTTCAAAATTATCTAGTGGTTCAAAAACTCCTAAAACATATGCATCTAATTCTTCTCCATCGCCAGAAACTGTGTTTGGAATGTAACCATAATTAACAGGATACACAAACCCATGTTTAGGATGCCTACTTCCCATTGGTCTATCCATTTTCACACTTACAATTTTGCCTAAATATTCCTTACTCATATTTCCCCTTTATTTAAATTTTATATATTTAATATTATATTAATATCATAATTATATTTAATAGCAAAATCAAAAACATTATTATTAGGAATAAAACAAAAAAATTAATTAAAAGTTGTTATAAAAAAAGTTGGTTTAACCAACTTTTTTGGTGTTCCCGGCGCGATTCGAACGCGCGATCTTCGCCTTAGGAGCAATAGAAAATCATTAAATTAACCTTTCTATTGCACATTTTATCAATTATCATCGATAATTATAGCCAATTTGACAGGAAATCTCAATCAAATTGACTATCATTTCTAGCTTTTAATCAGACTTACCCAAAATAGCGGTAACGATTTGGTGCACTTTTGAGCAAAATTGCAGTTTGGGTGCAAATTGAGTTTTAAGCCATTTATATAGCATTAATTTATAATCTGTGTTATAATTCTACTAAATATAAACAAAGGAGAATCGTTTATGTGGTGGCAATGGTTAATATTTGGATTAATATTTGTGTTGATACCTATTGGTCTTATAGGGATAAAAGATTTAGCTGTAAAGAATAATAATTATACAGATAAACAAATAGAAATAGCACAACAAAGAATGGTGGTTTAT
>CALWDV010000084.1 GCA_944376785.1 uncultured Clostridia bacterium
AATCTTGTTGAAAAAGCAGGTGGAATTGATGAAAACTACCCTGTTTATTTCCTTTATGCAAAAGATGATAAGAATGGTAAAAAACTTCAAGAATGCTATGGTAACATTAAAAATTCCAAATTACTAAATCTTTGTTCTGTTATTGGTTGCCACATTGGACCAGGTGTTGCAGGAATTGTGTTTGTTAAAAAAAATTAAATAATAAATAAAAACAAAAAAAACTCTCAAATGAGAGTTTTTTTATTTCTTTTGTTCTAAATATTCATCATATGTTGTTAATTTATCAAAAGTTTTTGTTCCATTAATTTCAATAATTCTGTTTGCAACTGTTTCCATTAATTCTTGGTCGTGAGACGTAAACAAAATGTTTCCTTTAAAATTAATTAAACCTTTGTTAAGTGCAGTAATGCTTTCCAAATCTAAATGATTTGTTGGCTCGTCAAAAATTAAAAAGTTACCACTGGTTAACATCATTTTTGCAAGCATACATCTAACTTTTTCACCACCAGATAAAACTTTTGCTTTCTTTAACCCTTCTTCGCCAGTGAACAACATTCTGCCCAACCAACCACGCAAATAACTTTGTTCTTGCTCTTTGCTAAATTGACCAAGCCACTGAACCAAATTTAAGTCGCAATTATCAAAGTATTCGTTATAATTTTGTGGCATATAACTATATGTTATTGTTTTTCCCCACTTAATTTCGCCAGTGTAATCTTTATCTTCACCAGCAATAATTTTAAATAGTGCAGTTATTGTTGTTCCTTTATCTGAAACAAAAGCAATTTTTTCGTTTCTGTTAACCGTGAAAGAAACATTTTCAAAGAAACCTTTTTTTGTTAAATTTTCAACTTTTAAAATGTCGTTTCCTGCTTCACGTTCCACCCTAAAATCAATGTAAGGATATTTTCTGTTGCTTGGTTTAATATCTTCAATGGTAAGTTTTTCCAACTCTTTTTTTCTAGATGTTGCTTGTCTACTTTTAGAAGCATTTGCCGAAAATCTTGCAATAAATTCTTGCAACTCTTTTGCACGTGCTTCATTCTTTTTGTTTTGTTCTTTTTGTTGACGAAGCAATAATTGGCTAGTTTCGTACCAAAAATCATAGTTTCCAACATACATGTTAATTTTGCCATAGTCAACATCACAAATGTGTGTGCAAACTCTGTTTAAAAAGTGACGGTTGTGTGAAACAATTATTAAAATGTTTTCAAAGTCAATTAAATAATCTTCCAACCATTTTGTTGTTACTGCGTCTAAATTGTTTGTTGGTTCGTCTAAAATTAAAATGTCAGGATTTCCAAACAATGCTTGTGCAAGCAAAACTTTAACTTTTAGTTTTGGGTCTAATTCCCTCATTAAAGAATAATGAAATTCACTTGGTACACCTAAACCATTAAGTAATGTTTGAGCATCACTTTCTGCTTCCCAACCATTAAGCTCCATAAATTCAGCTTCTAGTTCGGCAGCTTTCATTCCGTCTTCTTCACTGAAATTAGGATTTGCATAAATAGCATCTTTTTCTTCCATTATTTCAATTAAGCGTTTATGCCCCATTAAAACAGTTTTTAAAACTGTTTCATTGTTAAATGCTTCTTGGTTTTGGTTTAAAACACTCATTCTTTCTTTTGGGCTTTTTATAACTTCACCTTTGTTAGGAGTGATTTCGCCAGATAAAATTTTTAAAAATGTACTTTTACCAGCGCCATTAGCACCAATAATTCCATAACAATTTCCTTTTGTGAATTTTATGTTAACATCTTCAAATAGTTTTCTTCCACCAAATTGAAGTGTTACATTAACAGCTTGTAACATATTTTATTTCCTTTTTATTTTTTACTTTAATAAGATTACTTTAAATATAACACTTTGTCAAGTTAACAACAAGTTTTGCCTTAATTTCAAGCGTTTTAAAATAAAAAAAGAACATTACTGTTCTTTTCCTTGCATTAATTCTGGAAAGAAAATGTTTAATTCTCTTTCAGCAGCTTCATTTGAATCAGACGCATGAATAACATTTTTTGTAATATTGCCAATTCCAAAATCGTGCCTAATGGTTCCCTTTTCAGGATTTTTTGTTGAACCAACAATTTTTCTAATGTCTGCCACCAAATTTTCGCCATCACGTTCAACAAACATAGCTAGAACTTCACCACTTTGCATATATTCTTTTAGTTCAGGAAAAAATGGTTTTTGCAAGTGTTCAGCATAATGTTTTGTAATGGTTACGTCATCTAGTTTCATTTTTTTCTTGTGAGTAACAGTTGCACCAATTTCATTAATTCTTTTTTCAATTTGTTTTTCATATTTTAAAAACCCAGGTTTAATCATTAAATATGTTCTTTCCATACAACACTCCATACTTTCTATTTTAAATATAATAACACAAAACTTAAAAACTTTCAAAATAATTTTTTAAACGAAATTTTATTTATTATGAACATTGAAAACGCAATGTTGTTATGCTATCATATATATTATGAAACAAACATTTGATAATAGTTTAAATTTTAAAATAGTACTTAATAATTTAGTTCGTTCTTTAAACACTAATAATCCAAACAGTGTTTATAATATTTTTTGCCATCACATTGATGAGAATAAAGTTGAAAATATGGAAGACATTATGGAAGACATTATGCAAAACGGTTTAAAATGCAACTATTCCACTATTTCAAGAACTTTAACTTATATGGGTAGCAGTGATTCTTTTGCTGTTGATAGTTTATATTCGTATGCTTATGTTTCTTCTAACTATAAAATAAGAAATGTTATTTTAGTTGCCATTCCAAAATACATTAAAAAAAATAATGGCGAAATAATTGATTTTTCTACACCAGAAGGAAATCAAAATGGTTGGAAAAAAAGATGCTATTCAGTGTTTGACCAATTAAAAGGCATTAAACCAAGAATCTTGCCACTTTACAATTTATGCAGTTACACCATTGATGAAATTAATAAAACATACACTTTAAACACAAATGAACAACATTTAGGAAAATTAAAAAATTCAAAAAAACAAGTTGTTTTAAATGAAATAAGGCACGAAATTGATGGTTTACAAAAATAAAAGATTGCAATTTGCAATCTTTTTTTATTAATTATTAGCAAATTTATATGATTATAAGATATAATAATCATATACTATTAAAAAGGATATTGCTATGAAACAATCAATTATTATAGACACAGACCCAGGCATTGATGATGCAGTTGCAATTATAACATCTTTTTTTGCTCCAAACTTAAACATTAGATTGCTTTGCTCAACAGCTGGAAACTTAGGCATTGAAACAACAACAAAAAATGTTTTGCATTTGTGTGAATTATACGACCAAAACATTCCAGTTGCAAAAGGAGCAACTGGTCCTTTAAAAAGACCACTTAAACCTGCAACAGGTGTTCATGGTAAAATGGGATTTGGAAATTATGTTTACGGAAAGGTTAACTCAAAACCATTAGAAATACCGGCATATGAAGCAATGCATCAAACATTACAACTTTATCATAACACAACCATTTTGGTTATTGGCCCACTAACAAACGTTGCACTACTTCTTAAAAACTATCCTGA
>CALWDV010000085.1 GCA_944376785.1 uncultured Clostridia bacterium
GTAATCGGGCATATTGGGGCTTAAACTGTTACTGCCACTTCCTCCAAACTTAATGCAATTTAAGTTTGTTTTTTCATCAATAATTAAAGCTCCGATTCCTTGTGGGCCAAACAACCCTTTGTGCCCAGCAATGGCAATTAAGTTAATATTAAAGTTTTTCATATCAATTATTTCGTGTCCTGCACTTTGAGCACAATCAACCAAAAAAGTTATGTTGTTTGCTTTTGCATAATTTCCAATTTCTTTTAAACTTGTTGTTGTGCCTGTTACATTGCTTGTGTGATTAACAATTATAAGTTTTGTGTTTTGTTTAACGCATTTTTTTATTTCTTCAAGTGTTATTGCTCCGTAATTGTTTGGTTCTGCTACCGAATATGAAACATTAATTTTTTTTAAACTATTAAGTGGTCTAATAACAGAGTTATGTTCAAATGTGGTTATAACCACATGGTCGTTTTCTTTTAGTAGCCCTAAAATTGCATAATTTAATGCTTCTGTGCAGTTATATGTGTAAACAACAGTGGAATTTTGTGTTGCATTAAAAAAACTTTTCAAATGCTCTCGGCAATCTTCAATTTTTTCGCCAACTTTAATGCTTAATTTGTGACTACTTCTAGATGGGTTTGCATTATATATTGTTAAAGCTCTAATAACATTAACAATGGTTTTTAATGGTTTTTTATGTGTGGTTGCACTATTATCTAAGTAAATCATAAGTTCCTTTATAACAATTAATTACTCTTTTTAATAGTATATAGTGGGAGAAAAATTTTTGTTAAAAGGAAGGTTAATATGTATGCATTGGCTGTTTTTTTAAATAGAAATGAAACGCTAAAATTTAATACTGCTTTAAAACGTTTTGGTGTTAACTCAACTGTGGTTTCAACACCAAAATGGTTGGGAAGTTCTTGCTCGGTTTCTGTTAAATTTTATTTTAAAGAAATTCAAAAAGCAAATTATGTTTTAAATCTGGGTGGTTATAAAACCTTTAATTATTTTATTAAAATTGTTTCAAGAAAAAATGGAAATAGTTATGAAATTATTAATATTTAATTAATTTTTTTGTTTATTACTTAAATAATTTTTGATATAATAACAATATGGAAAAATTAAAAGCTAAAAAAATTATAGATATACTAGATAATTTTATTAAAAACCCAGAAACAGAACTGGAATATTCTTCAAATTTTGAATTGTTAGTTGCTGTTATTTTAAGTGCTCAATGCACAGATAAAAGAGTTAATATGGTTACTAAAACATTGTTTAAAAAATATAACACACCATATGATTTTGCAAATTTAAAACAACTTGAACTTGAAGAGTTAATTCATCCTTGTGGGTTTTATCATAATAAAGCAAAAAATATTATTGCGTGTAGTAAAAAATTGGTGGAAGAATATAATGGCATTGTTCCATCTAATTTTGACGATTTATGCAAACTGCCAGGAGTGGGCAGAAAAACTGCAAATGTTATGTTAATTGTGGCTTTTAATAAACCAGCAATTCCTGTTGACACACACATTTTTAGAGTTAGCAACAGAATTGGTTTAACAAATGCAAACAACGAATTTGAAACCGAACAGCAATTAATGAAATTGTTTTCCAACTATAAAAATGATTGGGGCAAAATTCATCATTTAATTTTGTTGTTTGGAAGATATAATTGCAAAGCAATAAAACCTGATTGTGTTAATTGTATTTTAAAGGATTATTGCAAACACTATAATGAAAAGAAGTAAAAGGAAAGTACTATGTTTTTAGATAAAGTAAAAATAACTTGCAAAGCTGGAAATGGTGGCAATGGTAAGGTGCATTTTAGACGAGAAAAGTTTGTTCCAAATGGTGGCCCAGAAGGTGGAGATGGTGGACAAGGTGGTTCCATTATTTTTAAAACCACACCTAATATGACAAATTTGGCAGATTTTAGATTTACAAAAGTTTTCAAAGCTGGAAATGGTGAAGATGGTGGAAACAATATGTGTGACGGAAAATCTGCACCAGATTTAACAATTTTGGTTCCTGTTGGAACGGTGATAAAAAATTCTGCAACAGGAAAAGTTATTGCCGATTTAACAAGTGCAAATGAAACTTTTGTTGCATTAAAAGGTGGCAAAGGTGGCAGGGGAAACAGCAAGTTTGCAACTGCAACACGACAAGCACCACGTTATGCTGAAATGGGCGAACAAACAAAAAGCTTTGAATTAATTTTGGAACTTAAAACCATTGCAGATGTTGGTTTAATTGGATATCCAAATGTTGGTAAAAGCAGTTTGTTAAAAGCTGTTTCAAACGCAAAACCAAAAATTGCAAATTATCATTTCACAACATTATCACCAAACATTGGTGTGGTTAAAGCATTTGACACTAATATGGTTTGGGCAGACATTCCTGGGCTTATTGAAGGTGCTAGTGATGGTGTTGGTTTGGGACATGATTTTTTAAGGCATATTGAAAGAACAAGGGTTTTAATTCATGTTATTGATGCTTCTGGAAGTGAAGGTCGTGAACCTTATGAAGATTATTTAAACATTAATGCTGAACTTGAAAAATATAGCGACAAAGTTTCAAAAATTCCACAAGTTATTGCACTTAACAAAATTGATTTAATTGACCCAGAAATTAGAGATGAATATTTGGCAGATTTAAAAAAGAAAATTGGATTAGATAAGAAAATTTTTGAGATTAGTGCTGCTGCTTTTATGGGGCTTGATGATTTAATTAAATGTGTTGCACAAGAACTTAAAAAACAACCAGAACTTGTTAAAATGGAAATTGAAGAAAGCAACATTGATAAACGTCAAAAGAAAACTTATGAAATAACAAAACTAGATGAAGGTTATTTTGAAGTTAGTGGCGATTTAATTGATGAAATTGCATTTAATGTTGTGTTAAATGACTATAATTCTTTTGCTTATTTTCAAAAAAGAATTAAAGATGAAGGAATTATTGATGCATTACTTGAAGCAGGAATGCAGGAAGGTGACACAGTTAAAATGTGTCAAATTGAATTTGAATATTTAGTTTAGGAGTTTAATATGATAACAACAAAAGATAGAGCAACTTTAAGAGGTTTTGCAAACAACATTCCTGACCTTGTTTATGTTGGAAAAGATGGAGTTAATGAAAATGTTGTTAAACAAGTTGTTGATAATTTAATTGCACATGAATTAATTAAAATTAAAGTTCAACCAAATTGTTCGTTAACACCACGTGAAGTTTGTGATGAATTAGTTTCAAAAACTAATGCAGAACCAATTAGTGTGGTTGGTGGAAAAATTGTGCTTTATAAACGCACAAACAAAAAAGGTTTTAAACATTATTTATAAAAAATAAAAACTCGCTTAATATTAAGTGAGTTTTTTTATTCAAAAATTGATGTGTTTGAAATGTTGTTAAAAGGTTTGTTGTAATAACTAAATAAACTTAGCCCAAATAAAATTGTTCCAAAAATTTGATAATATAAACTAAATCTATAAAATAAACTAGCAAACATTATAAATAATCCA
>CALWDV010000086.1 GCA_944376785.1 uncultured Clostridia bacterium
CATCAACAACAGTTAACCCTTCAACATTATTAATGTTTAACCCTTTCATGCAATATTTAAAAATTGATTTATCTAAACAAACTCCACTTTCTGTTGGTGCAGTTGATGTGTATGGTATGTTGCAAAGTTCCATTATCGACATAACCTTTCCATCTTCACCATTCATTCCATGCATAACAATTAAAGCACAATCAAGTTTTAAATGTTTAACATATCCAAATAAAGTTTTTTTATGTAAAAAATTATTACCACAAACTAAACTAATTTTTTTTAATTTTTTTAAGTTAATATTTTCAAAATTTTGCAAATCAAATAATTGTTTTCCAACATACCAAATTCCATTTTTTGCAATGTAGATTGGAATAACATTATAATAATTTTTATCAACAAATTGCATTGCTTGTAATGCAGAAATTATTGATATGTCATGTTCCGAACAATTTCCACCAAAAATAACAGCTAAATTTTCTTTCATTTTAATCTCCCTTAATCAAAAATATATGCATCTGGCAAATCGTTTTCAATTAAAACAACCAAGTTTTTGTTTAAAGTGTTCACATATTCAAATGCCGAATTAAAACTTTTAAATAATTTTGGTTTTTTATTGCACACACTTATTAAACCTTCACTTATTGCTTTAAAATTTGTTGTATTAACAACAATAACTTCATCAACATCTTTTAAACTTTTACCAAAATTAAAATTTTCTTCAAATTGTTTTTCACCCAACTCAACCATTCCACAAGTTATAATAATTTTATGTTTATTTTTAAACAACATTAAACTTTCAACAGCTTCACATGCACCAACCAAATTACTATTAAAACTATCATCAATTAAAGTGATTCCATTTTTTAATTGTTTAACACAAAGCCTATGTTCAACAGGTTTTAAATTTTCAACTATATTTTTTAAATCGTTTAAAGCAACTCCTAATTTATAAGCAACAATAATGCTTAAACAAATGTTATAAACATTAAATTTACCAAGCAGATTTGTTATGAATTTATAAGTGTTGTTTTCTATTTCAATTTCAAAATTTAAACCATTTTCATTTGCAAAAATGTTAATAATTTTTAAATAAGCATTGTAATTTTTATCAACATTAAAACATTCTATTGGCGAATTTTTAAAATAACTTAAACAAATTTGATTAATTGTGTTAGTAACAAAAAAACCATTATTTTTTGTGTTTTTAACAATTTCAAATTTTGTGTTTATAATATTTTTTATTGTTTTAAAAGTTTTTAAATGCTGGTTTCCAACCGAAGTTATAATTGAAATGTTTGGTTTAACAATTTTACAAATTTTGTTTATGTCGTGGTTATGATCTGCCCCCATTTCTAAAATTAAAATTTCGTGAAATGGTTTTAATTTTTCTAAAATAGTTCTAGTAATTCCCATTGGTGTGTTATATGATTTTGGCGAACATAAAACATTACATTTAGATTTTAACATTTCATATAAAAAATTTTTTGTGCTTGTTTTTCCATAACTTCCCGTTATTCCAATAACAATCAAATTTTTATATGATTTTAATTTCTTTTTTGCTTTTAAAATGTATTTTTGTTTTATTAACCACTCAAATGGAAAATTAATTAAGTTAGACAAAATAACAAGAATCCCCCAAAAAACATTAAAAGCAAAAATTAATAAAATAAACAACGAACTTATTTTAAAAGCTAAAATTAACATTAAAAAATTAAATATTAAAAACAAAATTGCACAAGTAACACATAACCTAATAACACGCTTTGTGTAAACAATTTTTTTCTTCAATTTAAAACTAAAAGTTTCAAAAATTAAACAAATTAAACAAAACAAATATAAAACAAAATTCAAATGAATAAATAATAAATTTTCTTTTAAAACAATTAATAAAAAAGTTAAAACTAAAAAAGCAATGTTAATAATTAAAACATTTAAAACAATATTTTTAAAAAACGAATTTTTAATATCGTAAAACCAAAACAAACTTGGTTTGTTATAATATAAATTTTGTTGCAAAACTGCAAAAAAATTTTTAAAAATAATAAAATTTTCAATTAATAATAAAACAACATATATTAAAAAAAATATGTGGTCATAAATTTTAAAAATAGTCCTATACTCCTTAAATTTTTAATTATTTGCATAGTAGTTTGCATAGGTATTAAAATAAGATTAATTTGTTAATTTAATAAAAAATTTTTTACATGAAACAAAACAAAATTGCTATGTGTTAAAAAACAAAAATGTCCAGCATTTTTAACAATTATTAGTTTTGAATTTTTAATTTTTTTGTTCATTATTTTAGCCATATAAACTGGTGTCTCCTTGTCTTCTTCACCCCAAATTAACAAAGTTTTTGAACTAATTTGTTTTAGCAAATTTGTTTCATCAAAGTTAACAATGTTTAAAAAAGTTTGTTTTTGAATGGTGTTTAGTTGTTTATAATCTAAACTTCCAAATTTGTTTAAATTAATTTTAAAAAGTTTTGTTTTATTTAAAAACTTTGCAAACTTATAATTATATATTTTAAAAGTTTTAATAATGTTAAATTTTGGTTTAATTCCTGCTCCACCAATAAATATCATTTTTTTAACAGTTAAATTAAACATTGTTTCAAGCAAAATTGCCACCCTTACACCAAACGAATGAGCAATAATAATAACACTATTAATGTTTAAAGTTTTTAATAGTTTAAAAATTTCAAAAGCATAGTCAAACACTGTAAAAGCATATTTTAATTTTTCACTTTCACCAAATCCACTAAAATCAACTTGCAATGTTGAGTATTCACCATTTAATTGTTTAGAAAAAAAAGAGAAACTGTTTAAATTTGCACCCCAACCGTGTAAAAATAAAACAGTTTCATCTTTGTTACCATTAAGTTTATAATTAATTTTCATTTTTTATTTCCAATTTTAAAATTTTAGCGTGAGAATTTAGCCCATAATAGTTTTTTCTTTCGCTTATTTCTTTAAAACCAGCACCTAAATATAAATTTATTGCTTTAAAATTTTGATGTTCAACTTCCAA
>CALWDV010000087.1 GCA_944376785.1 uncultured Clostridia bacterium
AGCATAAGTTGAAAAAGTGGTTTTCCAACCAACAAGCTTCTGTTAATAATAACCACATTTTTTCCATCTAAATTAATTTTATATTCTTTTAACAATTCCATAATTCCAGTTGGTGTGCATGCAGTTAAACTATTTTCCTTTGTTAAAAGTTTTCCTAAATTAACATTAGATAAACCATCAACATCTTTTTGTGGAGCAATGCAGTTAATTGCATCACGTTCATTAAGTCCATTAGGCAATGGCAACTGCAACAAAATGCCGTTAACATTTTGGTCGTTGTTTAAATTTTTTAAAACAGAAACAAGTTCATCTTGTGTTGTGTTTTCAGGAAGTTCTTTAACAATGCTGTTAATTCCAACAAAGGCACAGGCATTTTTTTTGTTCTTAACATAAATTTTACTGGCAGGGTCGTTGCCAACAATAACAACAGCAAGTGTTGGTGTTTTGCCAGTTTTTTCTTTTATTAAACTAATTTCTTGCTTTACATTTTCTTTAATTTTTATTGATAATGCTTTTCCGTCTAAAATCATATTTTTCTCTTTTTTTTTGTTTATTTGCATAAATAGTTTATCAAATTTTTTTTGCTTTGTACATAAAAAACAAAATCTCGAAGTAAGAGATTTTGTTTTTTAACTTTATAATTGTTTTTTGGGGGAGGTTACACAATTACTTATTTTAATCTAACTTTCACTTTTGCACTAATTTCAATATTATCAATTAAAGTGCCTGATTGTTCACTATCAACATAATTTTTGTAAAGTTGAGAGTAACAATAGTTATTTTCTTCTGTTATTGAAATAATTTCAAAGTTGTCTTTGTTTAAAATGCTTTTTGCTTTGTCAATTGCATTATCAATTGCTTTTGAAATTACTGTTTTATAAGCCTCATTTGAATTTGAAACTTCAAAATTTAAACTTTTAATTTTTAAATTCTCAACATTTTCAATGTTTGAAATAATATCATTAAAATTAGTTAAATCATCAACTTTAACACAAAAATCTAACACGGCAAAATATGCAGAAGAACCAAAACGTGCACAATTTGAATTAATATAGAAATTTGTTAGTTTAATGTTTTCACTTAAAATTCCGTTTTTATTTAATGTGCTTATTGCATTATTATAAATTTCAAATGTGTCTTTTTTTAATGAACTTTCATCTTTCCCAACATTTTCAATACTAACATAAATTTGGGCTTTGTCTGGTGCAACTTCTTGTTTTGCTTCGCCAAAAACTGATATAACAGTGTTAAACTCGTTTGACTCGTTTTGGTTAACTGTGGTTTGCAAGGTTGCACTGCTATTTTGAGTTAATGATTCACTTTCAGTTGTTTCATTTGTGTTAGGAACCTCTTCTGCATAAACTGGTGTGCTAATTGTTAACGCACTAGATAAACAGATTATCGAAAGTAGAAATGCTAAAAATAAATGTTTCTTTTTCATATCTTAACTCCTTTTAACAATTTTAATATTTGCAAAAAAATGGAAAATATTTACAATTATTAAAAAAAGTAAAAATTTTATTTATTTGTTATTTCTAATTAAAGTTTTAGTTATATATAAACATATAAAGAAAACATTTTCAAAAGTTTATAATTGTGCTAAACTATCATTGTGATTGTTAATTAATTACAAAAGGAAAATAAGGGGTGAACAATTTGAAAAAGTATGATGCAATTATTGTGGGTATGGGACCTGGTGGAATTTTTTGTGCTTATGAATTAACAAAACTAAATAAACACAAAAACATTTTATTAATTGACCAAGGTAGGTCAATTTATGAAAGAAGTTGTCCAATGGCAAAAGCAGGAAAATGTTTAAAATGTGAACCATGTTCAATAACAAGTGGTTTTTCTGGTGCAGGAGCATTTTCTGATGGCAAACTTCTTTGCTATCATTTGTCTGATTATGATAATAATGGCAGTATGTATTTAAGTGGTAGTGGTGGCGATTACATAATGCAATTTTTAACCGAACAAGAAATGAAAGATTTGCTTGATTACACCGATAAAATTTATTTAAATTTTGGTGCAGATGAAAAGTTAGAAGGAACTTCGTTTAAAACTGAAATTAGAGCAATGCAGGAAAAAGCAAAAAAAGAAAATTTAAAATTAATTGATATTCCAATTAGGCACTTGGGCACAGAAAAAGCTCATGCACTTTATGCAAGAATTCAAGATTATTTAAAAGATAATGGTGTTGAAATGAAATTTTTAACATCTTGTGAAGATGTTATAATTGAAAACAATGTTGCCAAAGGTGTGGTGGTTAGAGATAAGAAAACTAACAAAGTTGAAACTATTTATGGTGACCACATTGTTATGGCAACAGGCAGAAAGGGTGCTGGTTGGTTAAGTGATATTTGTAATAAATATAATATTAAAAAAGAAGTTGGACCTGTTGACATTGGCATTCGCTATGAGCTACCAAACCATGTTATGGATAAAGTTAACAAGTATATGTATGAAGGTAGGTTTGTTGGCGAACCTGCACCATATTGCGACACAGTTAGAACTTTTTGTCAAAATCCTGGGGGTTTTGTGTCAGCAGAAGTATATGATAACAATTTAACATTGTGTAATGGACATAGTTTTAAAGATAAGAAAAGTGAAAACACAAACCTTGCAATTTTAGTAACTCATCATTTTAAAGAACCATTTAATAAACCTATTGAATATGGGGTTAACGTTGCAGAAAATATGAACACATTAAGCAATGGAAACATTTTAGTTCAACGTTTAGGTGACATTTACAGGGGCAAAAGAACTTGGCCAGAAGAACTTGAAAACAATGCTGTTAAACCAACACTTAAAACTGCTGTGGCAGGAGATATTAC
>CALWDV010000088.1 GCA_944376785.1 uncultured Clostridia bacterium
AATAAATGTCACTAAAAAGCCAAGGATATTTTTCTTCTGCCACACTCATTAAATACATTGCAAATTCTAAATTTTGCTCTTTGTTTGGATTTGCTTGTCCAACAACAATTCTTACTTTGCTTCTTTCTTCACCATTAACTTCTGTTGCATAATATTTTCTGGCAACACCATCACGATGCACATCAAACATTGCATCTGGAGAATAGTTATTAAGCAAGTTTTTAGCAGTTACCCCACTTCTAGAATATGCAGAAGTGTCGTGTGGAATATGTAATGTTTCATCAAGTTGAACAGAAATTCCCATATTTTCCAAACTTTCTTTTAATGCTTTTGCAACATCATGCACACCACCAGCGCCATAAATGCTATCATATCCATCAGTTGGAACATAACTTTCATCATTATGAGTTAAATATAAACAAATTTTTTTGTTTGGAGTTTCAGATAATTTTGCAATTTTATTAATGTTAACGTTAGGTTTTTTTAAGTTTTTAACAAATTTTGCTTTTGCTGTTTTGTTTTCTTTATCAATTTCATATATTTCAAACATTTCAAAATTTTTGTTAATATAGTTGTCATTTAACTGAACATCACTTTTTTCAAACAAATATTCACCGCTTTCTGTGTAAACCACAAATGGTTTATCTGTTTCACCATCTAACGCCAAAACAGTTATTGACCCATTAAAAATTGCAAAACAACCAATTAGCAAAACTAATAATATTAAAAATTTTTTCATAAGTTACCTCTTTTAATTTTGTTTAAGTTTATTAAAATTAGTTTAACAACCAGCATAATTGTTATAATTAATATAATCAAATCAAAAAGTTCTAAACTTGCAAAATAAACAAATTGCAAACCACTTTCAACAATTAAATTGCTAATGCTTACAAAAATAAACGTCGCTGCATTTAATGCTAAAACAAAATAAAAATTTGTTAAGTTTAAAACATTAAAAACTAACAACAAAAAACATATCGGATATGGATTTAAAATGCTTATAAAATCAGAATTAATTTTTGTTAACAAAACATAAGTTAAAGTTATTGCAACACTTTGAAATAATACATTAAGTTTTTCTTTACCACTTAGTTTTAACAACGAAAAAAACAAAATTAAAACTGTTGAAATAAGAAATATTAAATTAATTGAAACTTTGTTAAAATATATGGTACCCATTAAATAACCACTCATTGTGAAAACACAAAAAATTACGGACAACCACTTGTTTAAAATATTTTTTTCATAAAAAACTTGGGTAATTAAAAAAACACCTAAGCAAATAAACCCTATTGGCATAAACACTCTCCTTAATTTAATTTGTGGAAAGTTAACAAATATATTCAAATATTTTTTTATTGGTTATTTTTTTGCTTAAAAAATTGCTTTGTAATTAATTGTTGATTTTTGTCATATATATAATATAAGTAAAAATTGATGGGTTAATATGGAAATAACATTTTGCGATTTACGGGCAAAAGAAGTAATTAATATTTGTGACGGAAAACGCCTTGGAAACATTATTGATATTGTTTTTGATTCCTGTTGTGCAAGAATAACAGGAATTGTTGTGCCGGGTGAACGTAATTTTTTTTGTTTTTTTAAAAATTGCGTTGACATTTTTATTCCTTTTAACAAAATTAGAAAAATTGGCAGAGATGTTATTTTAGTTGAATTAAACCCAGCAAATGCACCACAAGTTAACACTTTAAACACACCACAAACAAACGAAGAAAACAACGAAATTTCTAACGAATATATGCCAGAAATTGTTGAAAATTTAGAAGCAAAACCAAAACCTGAAAAAACTTATGGCTCATATGAAAATTAACACAATATTTGCTTAAATGTTTATCTAAAAAACACAAAATATTGTAATTTTATTGCACAAAATATTAATTTTATGATAAAATAGTAACTATAAAAAAACTAAGGAAAATAATTATGAAGTGCATTTATTGTGGCTGTAAAGACAGCAAAGTTATTGATTCAAGATATGTTGAAGAAAACAATTTAATTAGAAGAAGAAGAGAATGTTTAAATCCTGAATGTCAAAAAAGATTTAACACCTATGAAACGGTTGAAATGTTACCAATAATGGTGGTTAAAACCGATAATAGTAGACAAGCTTTTGACCCATTAAAAATAAAACAAGGCATTTTAAAAGCTTGTGAAAAACGCCCTGTTTCTGTTGCTAAAATTGATGAGATGGTTAATGATATTGAAAAACAAATTCAAAACACACTAAAACAAGAAATAACATCAGCAGAAATTGGTGAAATGATTATGGAAAAATTAAAAGAAGTTGATGAAGTTGCATATATAAGATTTGCTTCTGTTTACAGAAAATTCACAGATGTTACACACTTTATGGAATTCATTAAAGATTTTGAAGATATGTTAAACAACGGGAATAAAGCAAAAAAATAAGGTTTTTAGCCTTATTTTTTTTATCTTTTTTCATCTAAATATGTTGCCATAGTGTCTGCCATATAAAACAAAAGTGCAACAGGATATTTATAATATGCTTCGGAAATAGCATAACTTCCACCCTTAACACGTGCATCAAATCCACCCATATGCCAATTAATGGTTATTGCTTCTTCACGGGTTAAACGCAAAAATCCATTTATTATGTAAACCGATTTTTCGCCGTGTCCATAAGGCAAATCTTCTTCAAATGTGTAATATGGTTGTTTTACCCAAGTTCCAGTTTCATCTTTCACATTTCTATAATCAACGTTATAACAATTAACTTTGCAAACATCATGCAAAAGCCCAATTATTGCAATGCTTTCTTCACTAATAACATTTGTGTAATTATC
>CALWDV010000089.1 GCA_944376785.1 uncultured Clostridia bacterium
TCAAGCTCTGTGTAAACCGAATCGTCCATATCTCTACAATCGTGTGGGTCGATTGTTGTAAACATTTTATCTCTTAAATCAACATAATCAACTTTTGATTTATCATAATGTCCAGTTGTTGATTTCCCGTTTTCGTCAACTAAATTATAAAGTGAAACATTAACACTATCTGGAATATATTTAAGTTCTTCTTCAATTTGTGGATTTGGTGTTAAACTAATACCAGCAGAAATTGCAATTGCATTTGTTTCAGGAAGTGGTTCAGCAATTCTGCCTAAAACTTCTTTAACTGCAACAATATTTTCTCCACCATCAAAGTCGCCAAATTCTGCTGAAACAATGCAACCTTCTAAATTTCCAAATTTTCTTAAATCATTAACAATTGCAACAGTGTTTGGAAAACGTTTTTTATCTTGTGGTAAAAATTCATAATGACCATTTTCATTTTTAAAAACATATCCTGTAACACTTCTGTTGTTTGAAATAGGAAGACCAACATTTGTGGTGCCTTTGCTTGGAATACGTTTGCTTATTATAATTTCACCAATTTTACTTTGTGTGAAGAAAACTGTGTCGCCATTTTTATATGTTCCACACATTTCATAAGGAACGCGAAGCTTTTTGCTTGTTCCAACAGGAATAATGTATCCACCATCTTTTTTGCTAACCATAAAGAATGTTCCTTCTTTGGTGTTTGTTGGAAACGAAACAACATAGTTGCCTTTTTCATTTTTGGTTCTTTGCAACTGCCCAATATTAATTAAATTTTCAATAACTCTTTCAATTCTTTTTCTTTTAATGTCAGGATTTTTTAATTCACGCTCAATCATTAATGCAAGTGCAGGAACAGAATAATCTGACCAATTATGTTTTGAAATACAATTAATAACCAACTGAGCTAATTTTTTTGGATCCATAATTCACCCCACAAATAATACTAATTATATTTTAGCATTAAAAATCTTAAATTTCAATATGGCTTTTTTAATTTGTGTTGGTTATTATAACTAGTTTTTAATTAAATAATAAATTAAAAATAATAACTTAAATAAAAAAGTGGCTTTAAAAAACAAAACCACAAATTACGTTTAAAATATTGTAATACCCTTTAAAAAACAATTGAATTAAAATTCTTTGATACCCAGAATAAAATCAGCAGAAGCTCCAATTACTGAACATATTTTTGCAAAAGTTTCTAAACTTGGAAGTTTTTGATTGTTTTTATATTGACTAAACATAACAACTGAAATTCCTACTTGTTTTGCAATTTCTGAATATGATAAACCACTAATTTTTATTTCGTCAAATAATCTTTTAATAATTTCTTCTCTCATAATTCATTCCTCTTTAAATATTTTATCCAATAGCTAAACAAAATACTTGACATTTAGCTATTGGCTAAATATACTTAAAGAAATACTAATAGGGAGAATTTAATATGACTTGTAAAAATTGTGGTAGTAATGATATTGTAATTATTTCGAACACCCAAAGCAAAAATAGATCGTTAGGATCTTGGTTGTTATGGATATTATTTGCTTTCTGCACTTTTGGTATTGGCTTGTTATTTTTATTTTTTATGACTCTCACAAATAAAAAAACTTTAACGAAAACAAGAGCTGTTTGTAAAAATTGTGGAAATCAGTGGGATATATAAGAATATGGAATCTATAAATATTAAAAACAAAAAAGTAATTATTGTTGGTATAATTATTGTTATATTGTTTTTTTTACTATTATTTATTATTAATCATTGTTTTGAAAAAAAATGGCATATCAAATATAATATTACCAATTTTGCAGGAATAGAAGATTCAAGCTCTGGACTAGGATTATCTTATGAAAATACTTTTAAAGTTTCAGGAACAATTGAATTAAAAAATTATAAAACCGATATGATCGCAATAACAGCAGATGCAATTGATAAATATGGTAGAAGTGTACATATTTTTACAGCAATTAAAATTAATGGCAATGGACTATATAATTTTGAAATGACTTCGTTTTATAGAAATGGTGTTGAACTAATAGTTGATATAATTAACATTAAAGTAAAAGAGGCTTAGTAAATGAGAAAATGTAATAATTGTGGGAAATTTTTTTCAAGCTTAGAATTCAGTGATGAACATTGCCCATATTGTGGACAGTTTTTATCTAAATCTGAAAGAGAAAATGTACGAAAGAAAGAATATTTTTGGAAAAAGTTAATACCTAATATTTATGCTATATTTTTTTTATTTGCAATTATTTCTGCAATAATCTATCTTTTAGTTAAATTAATAAGTAAATAACTTATATTTTAGAAATAAACTCTTTTTATCTATTTTTTATATTTTTGATATAAAAAAACCATCTAGAAAATAGATGGTTTTTTATTAATTATTGTTTGTTTACAATCAATTACTAAAATTTTGTGTTTAATATATGAGCCATTTTAACACCAGATGCACTAGATTTTGATAGCCCTGTGGTTAGCCCACCACATTCTCCAATGGAATAAAGATTTTTTATGCTACTTTCAAATTCTTTGTTAACTTTAACTCTGTTAGAATAAAACTTAATTTCAGGAGCATAAAGCAAGTTTTCAGGATTTGCAAAACCTTCAACCACTTTATCAACACTTCTAATAAATTGCAAAATGTCGGTCATGGTTCTATAACCCAATGCAAACGTAATATCTCCTGCCACAGCAGTTTTAAGTGTTGGTTTAACAGCATTGTTTTCAAGTTCTTCTGGCCAAGTTCTTTT
>CALWDV010000090.1 GCA_944376785.1 uncultured Clostridia bacterium
TAAAAATAAAAACAGCAAAAGAAAAGTATGCAGTACTTTTAGAAAATTTAAGAAATTTATTTCCAGCATTTAAAAATCATTTGCAAATTGAATATAGTTTTTGTGGATTATTTGCTTCCACAAACAACAATTTAGGCATCATATCAACAACAAAAAAAGAAAATGTTTATTTATTTTCAAGTTGTGGGGCAAATGGAATAATTAATGCTTTTTTTGGAATAGAACTTTTAAAAGATTTGTTTGAAAACAAACCTAATTGGCTGGAACCATTATTTTCTTTAACAAGAAAAATTTATTAATACAATTTAATTCCACTATTATAATAATTATTGTTAACATAATTTAAATGTAAAAAAACTAAAAAACTCTATCCGTGTTCGGATAGAGTTTTTCTTGGCGGAGAGAGAGGGATTTGAACCCTCGCTCCAGTTGCCCGGACTAAGGCCTTAGCAGGGCCTCCTCTTCGACCTCTTGAGTATCTCTCCATAAAATATTTATTTTTAACGCATTGTTAGTTTATCAAACCACTTAATTATTGTCAATGACTTTTATTTAATAAAAAATAATTTTATGTAAAATTTTGTGTTTATTTTTTATTTTTTTGGTTGTTAAATAATTGAGTTTTTATTTTTAACTTTTATTTTATGTGATATTGATTTTGAACAATAATTTTGTTAAAATTAATGTTATAAAACAATTGGAGTGGATTTTTAGGTGAGATATAAATTAGTTAGAACAAAAAAATTTTATAAGGCAAAAAGAAATGGTATTTTTGGTTCGGAAGAACTTTTTAATATTATTAGTTCTGATGATTTTTATAATTTATTAAATAAAACTTTTAGGAGCGTTAATGAAATTGGAACTCCTGATCCAATTTTAACCAAGTTAATTGAAGAAAAAGGTTTTAATGCTTTGCCTGTTTTAGTTGATAATACCCATTATGAATTATTACTTAAAAGTAAACTTGCAGAAATTTTTAGGGGAGTTAGAAAAGATGATGCAAAAAAAGATTTTGCATTTAACCCTAGTTTATTTATTGGCAAGGGAATTTATTGTAATGGTGTTTACTTTATGTATGGTGGTGACGATGCAAAGCAAAAAGCCGAAAAATATATTTCAATTCCAAAAGATATTCAAGTGAAACAACTTCAAGAACATTTGAAAACTTATAATCACGGAGAAGTTATTTCGGCACTTATATCTAATGATGCAAAGATAGTTGATATTCGTGATTTACTTAAATTAAGAAACAATTTAAAAGTTGAAGCAATGCAAACAATGTCAGGAGAAATTAAGAAAAAATTTATTGATTTGATTTCAAAAGATATTTCGGTTGTTGCAGTTTTGAAAGGTTTTGATGCAATAAAAATTCCACACACTAAATATATGGTGGTTTTAAATCGTGGTAAATTAATTTTAAAAAATCCTGAAATTGTAAAATAAAAAAACATATTGATTTCAATATGTTTTTTTGTTTGTTAATCTGGAATGATTATTGTTTTATTTTCTTTAATTGACTTTTGAACATCAATAACTCGTTGATTTGAGGAACCACGCCAATGAAGAAGTGGACTATGTAATTCATCAACATAAACACCATCAATTAACACATCAAGATATTTAACAATTTCTTTATCTTTTAAATATTCTTCAAAATTAAATCCTGTCCAAGCCCATAATGTTTTGGTTGGAAAATTTTTTTTAAATTCACGTGCAAGAAGGGTTGTTCCTTGCAAGTTTGTTGGGTGCATTGGCTCTCCACCAAGGATTGATAAACCTTCAATATTTTCATTTTTGCAAAGTTCTAAAACGGTTTTAATTGTTTCATCTGTGAACTCTTTTCCCAATTTAAAATCGTGTGTTTCAGGGTTAAAACAATTTTTGCAGTTAAAGGAACAACCTTGCATAAAAATTGAAACTCTAACACCAGGACCATTTGAAATGTCCATTTTTCTAATTTTGTTATATCTCATTGAATTTTGTCCTATTCATAATCTTTATTATCAATATGTAAAACTCTTTCTTTAATTTCTTGTGTTCTGCCTTTGTTCCAGAAATTTGTTCCAATGTAACCACAAGTTCTTCTAGCAACATTAAGTGTTGCATGGTCTCTGTTGCCACATTCTGGGCAATACCATTCTAAGTTATCATCAATTAAAATTTCACCAGTGTAGCCACATTTTTGACAATAATCTGATTTTGTGTTTAATTCGGCATACATAATATTATTGTAAATGTATTTTATTAATTGTAAAACAACATCTAAATTGTTTTGAAGGTTTGGTGTTTCAACATAAGAAATTGCTCCGCCAGGGCTTAAACTTTGGAATTCGCTTTCAAGTTTTAATTTTGAGAAAGCATCAATTTCTTCAAACACAGGAACGTGATATGAATTTGTTATGTAACCTTTATCTGTAATTCCTTTAATTGTTCCAAATCTTTTCTTTAAACATTTAGCAAATTTATAGGTTGTTGATTCAATTGGAGTTCCATAAACACTGTAATCAATATCTTCTGCTTCTTTCCATTTTTTGCATGAATCATTTAATTTTTTCATAACTTCAATGGCAAATGTTTTTCCTTTGCCATTATCGGTGTGGCTGTGACCAGTCATAAATTTAACACACTCATAAAGTCCAGCATAACCAAGTGAAATGGTTGAATAACCACCATGTAAAAGTTTGTGAATACTTTCGCCTTTGTTTAATCTGGCAAGAGCGCCATAT
>CALWDV010000091.1 GCA_944376785.1 uncultured Clostridia bacterium
TGCTGATGCATTAAACATTGGGAATGCTTATGGCTATGCCAATCCAACAAACAACATTGCAGGTGTTTCGGAAGAAGAAAATTTTGAAAAAGAAAAACAAGCACTTTACACAATTTATGAAAAACTTGGGTGCACATTAAAAAATGTTGAAGTTTTTGAAAACAGGGCAATGGAAAAACGTTTTGAACAAACTTGGACTCATGGTGATAAATTAAGAAATTTATCAAAAAAAGAACTGGTTTTTGTTAAAAAAATTGTTAATTTAGAAAAGAATTTAAGTCAATAAAAAAGGAAAAGGTTTTCCTTTTTTATTTTTTTTAAGCGAACAAAAGTTTGTGTTAATTTTTGTTATTTGATATAATTTTATTAGTGTTTAAAACACGAAAAAGGAAATTTTTATGGATATTACACTAACATTATCAACCGAGTTTGGAATAACTTTAACTCACGCAACAAACATAATTAATTTAATGGACGAAGGTTGCACAATACCTTTTATTGCTCGTTATAGAAAAGAGTTAACAGGAAGTGCCGACGACCAAATGTTAAAAGCTTTTGAAGATAGATTAAAATATCTTAGAAGTTTAACAAAAAGAAAAGAAGAAGTTTATAAATTAATTGACGAACAAGGTAATATGACCGAAGAAATTAAAAAAGCTTTGGACGAAGCAATTACTTTAACCGAAGTTGAAGATATTTATAGACCATTCAAACCAAAAAGAAAAACACGTGCCAGCGTTGCCATTGCTAAGGGTTTACAACCACTTGCCGATTTCATTTTAAAACAAGCAAACCCAAAATTAACCGAAGAAGCAGAAAAATATGTTAATGCAGAAAAAGAAGTTAATTCTTGCGAAGAAGCAATTCAAGGTGCAAAAGATATTATTGCAGAAATGATTTCTGACAATGCAAATTTAAGAAAAATTTTAAGAGAAAAAATGCAAAAATTTGGTGAAATTGTAACCAAATTCAATCCTAAAAAAGCAGAAGATGAAGGTGCATACACATATGAAATGTATGCCAACTATAAATCAAAAATATCTCAAACTCCTTCACACAGAATTTTGGCAATTAACAGGGGTGAAAAAGAAGATTTTTTAAAAGTTTCGTTGGAACTTAACGAAGAAGATGCTTTAAAAGAAATTTATAAAATGTTCATTTTAAAAAATAGTTGTTATGAAGAACTTTTAAAAGAAGTGTGCTTGGACGCATATAAACGTTTAATTTTTGATAGTATTGAACGTGAAATAAGAAATGACTTAACAACCAATGCTAACGAACAAGCAATTAAAATGTTTGGTGTTAACTTGCGACCACTTTTAATGCAACCACCACTAAAAGGAAAAGTTATTTTAGGTTTAGACCCTGGTTACAGAACAGGTTGCAAAGTTGCAGTTATTAACGAACTAGGAACAGTTTTAGACACTGGCGTTATTTATGCAACTCCTGGTCCAAACCAAAACATTGAAAAAGCAGAAAAAATTGTTGCAAACATGATTGAGTCACATAATGTTGATGTTGTTGCAATAGGAAATGGAACAGCAACAAAAGAAAGTGAAATTTTTATTGCAAACTTAATTAAAAAATTAAATCATAAAGTAACTTATGCAGTTGTTAACGAAGCAGGAGCTTCTGTTTATTCAGCAAGTAAGTTGGGTGCACAAGAATTTCCTGATTACGATGTTGCGCTAAGAAGTGCAGTGTCGATAGCAAGAAGATTGCAAGACCCACTTGCCGAACTTATTAAAATTGATGTTAAGTCAATTGGTGTTGGTCAATATCAACACGATATGCCACAAGCAAGGTTAAGTGAAGTTTTAGATGGTGTGGTTGAAAGTTGCGTTAACTCGGTTGGTGTTGATGTTAACACAGCAAGTGCAAGTTTGCTTTCTCACGTTGCAGGTTTAAACAGTGCCATTGCAAAAAACATTGAAGCATATAGGCACGAAAAAGGTGTTATTAAAAGCCGTGAAGAACTTAAAAAAGTTCCAAAACTTGGAGAAAAAGCGTTTGAACAATGTGCAGGTTTCTTGCGTGTAACAGGTGGAAATAATATTTTAGATAACACTGGCGTTCACCCAGAAGCATATGAAGCAACACATAAGTTATTAAAACATTTTGGGCTTAGTGAAGAAGATGTTAAAAATGGCAATTTGCAACTTTTACCAAAATTAGTAGAAAAAGAAGGTGCAGAAAAAGTTGCTCAAACCATTAACGTTGGCGTTCCAACATTAAATGATATTGTTAACGAACTTCTTAAACCTGGCAGAGACGTTAGAGATGAACTTCCAAAACCAATTTTAAAAAGTGAGTTGTTATCCATTGAAGATTTAAAACCAGGAATGGTTTTAACTGGTGTGGTTAGAAACGTTATTGATTTTGGTGTTTTTGTGGATATTTCTGTGCATCAAGATGGTTTAGTTCATATTAGCGAAATTAGCAAAGATTATATTAAACACCCAAGTGAAGTTTTAAAAGTTGGTGATATTGTTAACGTTAAAGTGTTAAGTGTTGACCCAGCAAAAAAACGTATTAGTTTAACCATTAAAGGTTGCGATAAGGCACCAGAAGAAAATTAATAAAAAAAGATACGG
>CALWDV010000092.1 GCA_944376785.1 uncultured Clostridia bacterium
TGAGCGTCTACATACACATGATAGTCCTTGTCAATTTCTAATCCATAGCTCGAAGATAAAGTTGCTTCCAAAAGTGTGTCAAAGTTATATGTTATACAGGATTTCACAGTTCCAGATTTGATTAGCTTTGCACACTCATCTAACGCTGTCCCGCTTACCTCCTCTAAGCTCTTTGTTGGTATAACCCCTTGCTTAACCAATTCCATAAAGAGCCTATCCTGAAACTGTCTATCTTCTAATCCCAATGCCTCCACGATCGAATCCAAACATTGATAAAAATATTGTCCATTTTCAAGTGCATTACTATCCAACGGTGGATTAACGCCTTTTTCTAAATCCGTCAATGCCATTGTCAGGCGGTTAAATTGCATCTCCATACTTTCTTTCCACGCTCTATGCACTTGATTATATGGATTGTCTCTAATCTCTCCTCGAGTCTCTGATGTACAAACAGTCTTCCGCAGAAGATTTGATGCTAAAGATGATCCAAAGCAAATCCTCAATAATTCTGACCAGTCTGGCAATCCTAGTGGTATACTAATACCCGCTCCGAGCACAAGTGACATCTGTTCCAACTGAGCACTTTCTATTAGGGCAAGTATTCTTTCCTCCCGCTGCTCCAAAACTCTATCCCCTAGATAATCGTTTAATTGTATACTCTCTTTCATTCTTCCTTTGCCTCACTCATCTTCGCGTTATCCGCCTGATTGTTTAAATCAATCCAATACTGCAAAAATGTATTCAGGCCTTCTACTACTTGATCATGTGTCTTTCGTTGAGTCAGTTTTCCTGCGGCTTCGTAGGTTGTCCGAATATACCGAAGTTGTTCTTCTCGCGTGGGGAATACACAAACTTGCTGGTCCAATGTGTCTCCACATTTTTTCAAATACTGAACTAGAGGCTCACTAATACCTAGCTTCTGAAAATACTTGTATTCCTTTAATAGGGTATCCACTCTTCCTCGCAATTGAACAATATTGATTCTGTTCTTTAACCACCCACAGTTATCGCGCAATTGCTCATACTTCTCCTGAAGAAGTGTTAACAAAACCTCTCTCTCAGCAGGCCATTCTTCCTTGCCTTGTCCGCCCATCGCTTCCATAACACTCCCAATTCTTAGAATCGAGAGTCGCTGAACTGGCAACGAAACCTCAATATCCCAATCTTCATACACCATGTCTAGAATATATTCTGCTGCGGTAGTCTGTAATGTATAACAGGCCATATAATCTGAAAAGGCTTCTGAATAAACTTCATACATAAGATTGCAATGAAAGCCAATATCATAGTTCAGACAAAGTTCCTTAGTACTTTCCCTTAGCTTTTCACCCATTTGCATGGAACCTAAGCACTCATCTATGTCACTCTCGCAAACAAAGTTCCCACACAGCATGGTCAAACAGCTTCTTATAAAACTAGAGATTTTGTACGGCATTGCTTGATCCTGTTTCTGTAATATTTGAAACACTTTGTAATATAATTCTAAATTCTGGTGGCTGACCGTCTGAATAGAGTTTTTCGATTTTTCATTTACTTTCTTTATTTCCTCTGCAACCTTTTTATGCAGTTCGGCTTGATTCTGATAAAGAAAGCTACGGATAATAGCTTCTCCTTCGCTCTCCCCATAGCGTTCATTTACCGGTGGCTGTAGCCAGCCCAGTATGGCTGCATAGATATCATCCCGGTAAACCATACCATAAATTTCATCATGCGTACAAAACCCTTGATCTTTCAAATAGCACTTCAGTTCATTGTTAAGTTGATTAAAAAATTTTCTTTGTTGCCGATTGAATAGCTGCTGTACTTTTTTCTTCAGACTTTTATCTTTTGTTTTTTTGAGCACTTTTTCGATCAGTGGTCCACTTCCAAAGAAACACACTGATAGCGTTTTTGAAATGGAACGGGACAAACTATCCACCCAGGCTTCGTTTCTCTCTCCTCTCAGTCGATCTCCACAATAGTGCCAGGCCTCATGCACAATACGGAATAATGTTCCTTGGATATTGAAAACGCTCATTTCAGACAGTTGAATTACGATTAAACGGTTTTCTGTCAGTTTGTTATCTTCATCGGGAAGCGGATCATAGTCAAATAAATTGTGCGCTCCTGTTGTATCACATCCACCACTCACGACCACAAAGGAATAGGAATAGTCGCTCCCTCTGCTGCTCAGTTGAGTCAGGCTTCTGATTACTTGGTTATACGCAAAGAGGAGTTTCGTAGCCGAGGCAATCGATTGATGGCTCAGCTTCAATCCTTCAATAAACAACCGCTCCGCTTGTGCCAGAGAAATTAAATAGTCGCCCACGTAATCACGGAAGTCACGGATTCCATCTTCGATATACTGCAAATATTCTTCTGCTTGAGACGCTTCAGCCTCGTTCACCTTTGCAATCAAATAAGTTATATTTTGGCGCAGTGAATCAAAAGCATCCAATAAAATAACACAGATGTCATTGCTATGAGGATTATTACTTAGATTTGACAATAGAACTAGTAGCTCATGAAGTGCTCGAGACTGTCGGACATGTAATTTGTGTTTACATAGGAAGTCTGTTTCGAAATCGCCTTTGACCCACGTTTCTAAATTATTTATTCTATCAAAAAACCTATTTTGGTTTCTGCTCCCGCCTTCTCCTATGCTGGATGCCACACTCCGGTTCACACAAAGAGAATCATCAGGGCACAGTGAATTATCTGCAAACTGCTCATAATGCGGCAAGCGGATGCGAATGGAAGCATTGGTGTCCACCAAAAAATTCTTAAACAACTCAGAATCCGGGCTCAGCATTTGCCCTGGCTTAAACCAATTTAAAGTTCGATAAATCGGCAAAAGCGATGTAATTGCCCCATCATAACGACCATGTAATACATGG